>CANQXZ010000002.1 GCA_947627955.1 uncultured Clostridia bacterium | reverse complement strand
GCCCCGGCAGGGGTTAGCAGGTGTTAATCCCTTCTAGGGTCTGTGCAAACCACTAGTTTACTAGTGGTTTTGCTTTTACCGCCGCAAAGGCATAAAATAGCTTCCCGACCCCCGCAAAGCGTTGCAAAACGCCGTTCGCCGTGATATAATGTGCGGGAAGATTCGAGGGGACGTCCCCTTTGCTGCGCAACAGCGCAGCAAATAAACATTGACAGAGCCGCGCGGGCGGCAAAAGGAGAACTTCGGTGGAAGAGCAGAACGGAGGCATATCTCTCACGGAGATATTCAGGACGATTTTTCTCAAAAAGTGGATATTTCTCATTATCGCCACGGTGATAACGTTGGGCGGCACTCTCGGCATATATTTCGGCTATAACGCGCTGAATATCGGCTATGCCTGCACCTTCACGGTGAATTTCCCGGGCAGCGACGAGGCGGTGCCCGTCTATCCCGACGGCTCCAACTTCAACTACCGCGACATAATTTCCCTCGACAACATGACGAAGCTCAAAGAGAGCGACGAAAAGTTCGACCACGTGAACGTGGAGGCGATGTACAAGGAGGGCGCGATAGGCATAGCGCGCACGGAGCGCACCCTCACCACGGGTCAGGTGGAGAGGGTATACACCATCTCCGTTTCCAACAAGTATTTCAACGACTACGGGCTCGCCTCGGCGTTCATAGAGGGGCTTGCGCAGTCCCCCGTAAAGCACATCGAGGAGCTCGCGCTGAGCCAGGACATGTACATTGACGGCAGTTACGGCTATTCCGACTATTACGAGGACAAGGTGAACGCCCTTCTCAGCCAGCAGAGCTATCTTGCGGAGAACATAGAGCTGATAGGCGAAAACGCGGTCGGCGCGTTCAAGAGCAGCTGCGTAAAGCTGTTAACCCTGACCGAGCTGTGCGGGCGCAAGCTCAACGACGTGATAAACGAGATGCGCACGAACAAATACGTGTACGATTCCGCGGCGGCGGCAGCCCACTACGGCGCGCAGGTAAAAATGCTCGAAGGCGAGCGTGAAGCAAAGCTGAGCGAGCTCAAAATGCTCACGGGCAACATAGACGGCGGCAGTTCCGACGTCGTGATCCTCTCCGAGAGGATAGAGGAGCTCGCGCGCAGGGTCGCCGAGATAGAGCGGGAGACGGCGGTATTCAGGATATATACGGGCGGCGGGCTCAGCGAAAACAAGGAATTCGTGCAGAGGCTCGATTCGCTCAAAGACGAACTTTTGGACCTCACCGACGGCTATGAAGAGCTCCTCGCGGAATACTATCACATATATTCGGTGGTCTCCTATGCGGGAGCCACGGACAGGACGGGGGAGATGAGCTGGGTGACGGCGCTGCTCATAAGCCTGTTTGCGGGCTTGGTCGTTGCGGCTATAATTTCCTATCTTCTGGGCAAAAGGGCGGCTAAAAAGAGCGGCGCGCCCGCGGCGGAAGCCGTAAGCGCGGCGGAGGCGGAAAAGGACGGCGCGGGCGAAGAAGAAAAAGAATGACCCCTCGGCGGGCATATGGCAAAACTCCTCTCTTCGGAGAGGAGTTTTTCACTGTAACAAGTTGACAATGACCCGCGATTTTTATATAATTTGCTATATGAGAGAAAAGAAGATAAGCGCGGCGCGCGACATTTCGGAATGCGCTCTTTTTGTGGCTCTGATGGCTGTGGGGGCGTTCGTGCAAATACCTTTTCCGCTCGTTCCCCTGACTTTCCAGACGGTGATAAGCGTGGTGTGCGGGCTGTTGCTCGGCGCAAAAAAGGGCGCGGCGAGCATGGCTGCGTACGCCGTTGCGGGGCTTGTCGGGCTCCCCGTGTTTTCGGGAGGCGGCGGAATATACTATGTGTTGAAGCCCTCTTTCGGGTATATCCCCGGCTTTATCCTCTCGGCGGCAGTCGCGGGGCTCATTGCGGGGAGGTCGGGGCTCTCTCTCCGCCGTTACATTATCGCCGCCCTCGCGGGGTTTATCGCGGACTACGCCGTGGGCATACCCTACTGCCTTATCGCGGCGCACCTTCTCGGCGTCGCCGACCTCTGGGGGCTCCTTGTTACGGGCAACCTTATCTACATGCCCAAGGACGCCGCGCTCTGCATTCTTGCGGCTGTGCTCGCGAGAAAAGTGTGTCCCTTTTTCGGCAGAGCCATAAAAAACAGAAAGACAAAGTGATTGCAAAACGTGCGCATATGTGCTAATATTCAGTAAACACCTTAATTTGCGGCGGCATATACTTTTAATATGCAAAAAACGGTGTGCGCCGTAGATCTCGGCGCGATAGTCTCCAACGCCCTCTTCGTGCGGAGAAAGATCGGGAACAGATTCTTTTTCGCCGTCGTTAAGGCGGACGCATACGGGCACGGCGCGCAGGAGACCGCGCTCGCGCTGGAAAAGATAGCGGACGGCTTCTGCGTGAGCATCGTCGACGAGGGCGCGGCGCTGAGGCTCGCGGGCGTTTCAAAGCCGATACTCGTGTTCACCCCGCCCCTCGGGAAGGACGACGCCCTCCGCGCCGCATATTACGGGCTGACTCTGACCGTGTCGGACTTGTCCTCCGCGCGGTACGCGGCGGGGCTTCCCTGCCACATAAAGATAAACACGGGCATGAACCGCTTCGGCGTGAGTTCCGAAGACCTCGGCGAAGTGCTCTCACGGGTGGACCCCGCGCTCATAGAGGGGGTCTATTCCCATCTCTTCGACCTCGCCTCGAAGGAGAACTCAGCCGCGCAGCTTTCCCGCTTTCTGGAAGCGGCGGCGGAGGTGAAGAGGGTCAGTCCCGGCGCAGTGGCGCACATAGCCGCGAGCGGCGGGATACTCTCGGGCGGGGAATATCTCCTCGACGGCGTGCGTGCGGGGATACTCCTTTACGGCTATGCGCCGCAGGGCTTTTCCGCGGACGTAAAGCCCGCCATGAAGGTGTATGCGCGGCTCGCGCAGAAAACGGCTTTTTGCGGCGGCGGCGTGGGCTACGCGCACGCGGAGAGGGAGTACGGGGAGCTGTATACCTATCGCGCGGGATATGCCGACGGTTTCAGCCGCACGACTCCCCTCGGCATAGGCAACCTGTGCATGGATTCCTTTATTTCGGAAGAGGGCGGGGATCTCAGGCTGATCATGGACGACGCGGAAAAGATCGCCGCAAAGAGGGGCACGATAAGCTACGAGGTGCTCTGCTCGGCTTCGCGGCGGGCGGAAAGGATATATGGATAAGGAAAATTTGCGGCGCGTCATGAAGATAAAGAGGAGATATCTCGGCGAGATAGTCCGCCTCGAAAACGACAGGGCTATCTGCGAGGTATTCATGCGCGCGTTCTCGGGATACGGCAGCTATTTCGTCTACAATTCGTTCGGCAGCGAGGCGCGCACCGACCTTATAACGGACGGCTTGTCGGCTGCGGGCAAGCGGCTGTATTTCCCCCGTGTTTCGGGCGGGGAGATGTGCGCCGTGCCGTATACGGCGGGCTCCGCCATGACAAGGAGCGCATACGGCGCGGACGAGCCCCAAGGGGAGCCCTTTTGCGGCGGGATAGAGGTTTGCGTGGCGCCGCTGCTCGCAATAAATTCGCGGGGATACCGCATAGGCTACGGCGGGGGATACTACGACAGGTTCCTCGCAGGCAGAGACATCCTGAAAATCGGCGTCGGCTACGATTTCCAGATAGCCGAATTCGAAGAAGAGGGAACGGACGTTCCCATGGACTATTTTATTTCTGAAAGGGGGATATACAACTTTGGCGGAAAAGAGATCTGACTTTTGGTCGAGGTTCGCATACGAACTTAGGGACATGCTCGCGGGAGCGGCGTTCCCGCTTATGCTGTCGCTCGTTTTAAGCGTTACGTTTATCGGGATGACCTTGCAGATAACCGTGGAGGACAAGCCGCTCGCCATAGCGCTCCTCGTCATAGGGGAAGTACTCATGGCTGTCGCGCTCGTTATCTTCGGCAGGCAGAGCGGCATAACTTCCGTGAGGAAGCTCGTCCAGCACGCCAAAAAGCGGGAGATAGGCAGGGAGGACAAGCAGACGCTGTACTGCACGGGCGAATACTCGGCGTACAAGGGGTTCGTCATGGGGCTCATAAGCTGCGTTCCCTTTATCCTGATACAGTTCATAGAATGCCTTGCCCACAATTCATTTTGCGAATTCATGCTCGTCTATGTGTTCGGCTGGGCGGTGTTCCCCTTCAGATATGCAAATCTTTCGCCGTGGTTCAACTTCATCTCGGTGCTCTTCCCCGTCGCGGTGCACGGTCTGGCATATATTATCGGCGCGCACAGGGAGTGGAACAAGCAGCAGAAAGTGGCTGCGCTTCAGAAAAAGGCGGATAAGGGGAGCGGAAAAGAGGAAGAATGAGGGTGATAAGCGGCAAATACCGTTCTCTCGTGCTTACGGGTTTTGCGGGGCGGGAGATACGCCCCACCTCTGACAGGGTAAAGGAGAGTCTTTTCGATATCCTGTCCGGCAGGGTGGTTTCGGCGCGCGTTCTCGACCTCTTCTGCGGCAGCGGGGCGCTCGGGATAGAGTGTCTTTCGCGGGGCGCCGCGGAGGCGCACTTCAACGATATCTCCAAAAGCAGCCTCGGCGTGCTCTCCGCCAATCTGAAAAAGCTGAAAAATTGCCCGCCGTACAAGGTGACATGCTGCGACTATTCGGAGTGCCTTTTGCGGCTTTGCGGCAAGTTCGACATAGTATTTATCGACCCGCCGTACAGCTCGGAGGCGGGGCTCGGCGCGCTTGAAGGCATAGCCCGCCGCTCTCTCCTTGCGGAGGACGGCGTAGCGGTCTACGAGCGCGACAGGGCGTTCGCGGGCGAAGCGGAGGGGCTTACCCTCTTCGACGAGCGCAAGTACGGCAAGACATATCTCTCGTTTTTCAAGGTGAGTAAATGAAAAAATGCGTATTCGCGGGGACGTTCGACCCGCCCACGTCGGGGCACAAAAAAGTTGTGGAAGATTGCCTCGCACTGTTCGACGAAGTCGTCGTGGCAGTGATGATAAACACGGGCAAAAAGCCCCTCCTGCCCCCCGAAAAGCGGGCGGCTCTCCTTTCAAAGCTGTTCTGCAATGAAGAGCGGGTGCGCGTCGTCGTGTTCGGCGGCGCGGCGGTGGATATCCTCGAAAAGGAGAACACCGTATTCTACGTACGGGGCATAAGGAACACCGTTGACCTCGAATACGAAAACGCCGATTTCTACGCAAACAAAAAGCTAAAACCGGACATGATCACGCTGTATATACCCGCGGAACAGGACCAGATACAGGTCAGTTCCACCCTCGTGAGAAATTCCGTCAAATTCGAAAAAGACTATTCCGACTACGTTCCCGAGGAGATAAGAGGGGACTTCATGCGGTATATGGAGGAAGAAAATGTTTGAAAAGCAGATAAAGATACCCGACCCCGAAGAAATTCTTGCAGCCGTGCCCATGCCCCGCGACCTCGCGGGGATAAAAAAGGAGCGCGACAAGCTCGTCTCCGACGTGATAGCGGGCAAGAGCGACAAGCTCATAGTGATAGTGGGACCCTGTTCCGCGCACGAACAGAAGCCCGTCCTCGAATACGTGGAGAGGCTGGGAAGGCTCAATGAAAGGGTCAAGGAAAAGCTCGTGCTCGTGCCGAGGATATACACCAACAAGCCCCGCACGCGCGGCGTGGGCTATAAGGGAATGTTCTCCCAGCCCGACCCCACCAAAAAAGAGGACATATTGAAGGGCATATACGCCATAAGGGAGCTGAACATAAAGGCGATAGAGGCGAGCGGGCTCTCCGCCGCGGACGAAATGCTCTATCCCGCCAACATACACTACGTGGAGGATCTGCTCTCCTATATAGCGGTGGGGGCGCGGTCGAGCGAGAACCAGCTCCACCGCCTCGTCGCGAGCGGGATAGACGTGCCCGTCGGCGTCAAAAACCCCACGGGCGGCTCCATTCTGGTGCTGCTCAACTCCATATACGCCGCGCAGAGCGGGCAGGTGTTCAAGCTGAACGGCTGGCAGGTGAAAACTTACGGCAACCCCCTCTCGCACGCCATTTTGCGGGGCGCGACGGACGCGTACGGCAACGATATCCCCAACTTCCACTACGAAACGGTGATGCAGGTCGCCGAGGGCTACGCAAAGTCGGGGCTGGAAAATCCCGCGATAATAATAGACGCCAACCATTCCAACAGCGGCAAGAAGTTTAAACAGCAGATAAGGATCTGCGAAGAGGTAATGCAAAACCGCATCTACGACGGCGATTTCAAGAAGATAGTAAAGGGCTTTATGATAGAGAGCTTTCTCGAAGAGGGCAACCAGACCGAGGACATAGTGTACGGCAAGTCCATAACCGACCCCTGCCTCGGGTGGAGCGACACGGAGAGGCTCATTCTCGACATAGCGGGGAAGGTGTGACATGACGATCGGCTATCTCGGACCCGAGGGCAGTTATTCGAGGATCGCGGCGGACAAGTTCCGCCCCGAAGCTAAAAAGCGGGGATACCCCTCCTTTTTCGCGCTCTTTTCCGCCTTGAAAGCGGGGGAATGCGACATGATAGCCGTGCCCATAGAAAACAGCCTCAACGGCGGCGTGCTGCAAAATATCGACCTCTTGCAGGAGACGGAGGGAGTGTTCGCCTCTGAGGAGTGCACGGTCAAGATAGACCACCGCCTCGCCGTAAGAAAGGGCGCGCCCCTCGCGGGGATAAAGCGCATCTATTCCCACCCGCAGGCGCTCGCGCAGTGCGGGGAGTATCTCCAGACCGCGTTCCCCTCGGCGGAACTTGTGGCTGCGCCGTCGACGGCGGCGGGGCTCGCCCTCGTCTCGTCCGAAACTGAGGGCGCGATAGTCGGGGCGCACACGAGGGCGGAAGGCTTCGAGCTGTCCGCGGCGAACATAGCCGACTGCAAGGAAAATTACACCCACTTTCTCCTCGTGAAGAGGGGCGCGCCAGACGTTTCGGCGCACTCTTCGCGGATATTTCTGTCGGCTACGTGCCGCCACAGACCGGGCGAACTTCTGAACCTGCTGTCCCCGATAAGGGATTTCGGGCTGAACATGACTAAGATAGAGTCCCGCCCGATAAAGGACAGACCGGGCGAATACCGCTTTTTCATAGAGCTCGAGGGGGACATAGGGAGCGAAAACGCCTCGCTCGCCCTCAGAAAGATGGAGGAGACGGCGTTTTCGATAAAGCTCCTCGGCGCCTATCTTTAAAGGGAGATAAGGAACATTATCAGGGCGCACAGCAGCGCCTGCACAAACTTCAAAAGCACGAATTTCGGCACGCTCACGCCCGCCTTTGTCAGATAGCAGAGCTGCTGGGCGAGAATGGATACGCCGCCGAAAGTTACGATAAATCCCGCGAGCGCTCCACTGTACGGCGAGCCCGAGGCAGCCAACGCGCGGCAGCCGGAAGTGGCTTCTATGAGACCGAGGCACAGCGCGTCCGCGGAGGCGGGGTCGAGAAACAGGGTTAAAAGTTTTTTTAAGGGCAATAATAAATTGAAGTCCGCGGCGAGCTGTCCCACCACGTAAAAAAAGGCGATAAATCCGCCCGCGACGGCAACGGAGACGGTTGCGCCGTAAAAACTCTCGTACAGCGCGTTGCCCGCCGTGGCTTTGACGGGTCTCGGGGGCAGCGGCTCGCTCTTTTTGGAGAGGAGACAGCGCACCAAGGACACGGCTATAACGGCGGCGGCGTGGGCTGCAAGAAGTTTAAAGCCGAGCGCCTTATCGCCGAACATCTTCAAACCCACGCTGCCTATTATGAATAACGGACCCGACGTGGAGCACAGCGGCGCGAGCTTGTCGCAGTCGCGCGGGGAGAGGGCGCCCGCCTCGTGGAATTCGGAAATTATCCTCGAACCTGCGGGATAGCCCGAGCAGATGGAGAGAATGAAGCACACGGCGGCGGAAGAGGGCATATTCAAAGCCCGCGTGACCCTTACGAGCGGGAGGGAAGCCCTGTCCGCAAGCCCCGTCTTTATGAAGAGCAGGTTCACCGCCATAAACGGGAACAGCGAGGGCAAAACGCATTCCGCCCAGAGCGCAAAGCCCTCCAAACAGCAGTTTACATACCGCTCGGGGCAGACGATAAGCGCCGCGGCGAACGCCGTCAGGGCGAGGCACAGCAGGATAGATCCGAGGTTTTCGGCGGGGCGTGAATTCACCTTTGCGGCGGTTTCGGCTTTCATATAATTTTTATATTTTTCTCGTGGAGACAATATGAGTAAAACTTTGGGGCTTGCGCTCGGCAGCGGGGGATCTCGCGGCGTGGCGCACATAGGCGTCATATACGCGCTCGAAGAGGCGGGCATAAAGCCCGACTTTATCTGCGGCTGTTCCATGGGCGCAGTGGCGGGCGGCTGTTACGCCTCGGGAATGACCGCCGCGCAGATGAGGGATACGGCGCTCGGGCTGAAAACGCGCGACCTTCTCGACATTTCCCCCGCGTTCATAACGCGCATGGCGATACTCCGCACCAAAAAGCTCGAGGACCTGCTCCTGACCCAGCTCGGCGACATAAGGATAGAGGACATGAAGATACCCTTCAAGTGCATCGCCACGGACGTGTATTCGGGCAAACTGCACGTGTTCGACAGCGGCGCGGCGGCTCTCGCGATACAGGCTTCATGCACAATTCCGGGGGTATTCAGACCCGTAGAGCTCGAAGGCGAGCTCTTAGTGGACGGCGGCGTGCTGTGCCGCGTGCCCGAACAGCTCGTCAAGGACATGGGAGCGGACGTAGTCGTCTCGGTGGACGCGCTCGCAAACGCGGCTGAGCCCGTGGATAAACTCGGCAACATAGTGGAGCTCCTTTTGCGCGTGTTCGACGTCATGGACACCAACCAGACCGAGATGCGCAGGGAACTCACGGGTCACGTCGCCGACGTGGAGATTAAGCCCGAGATGAAGGGCATAAACCAATACCAGATAAAGGAACTCGACAGGGCTTTCGAAGAGGGCTACGCCGCGGGGAAGGCAAACGTCGACCGCATAAAGGAGCTCCTGCAATAATCACAGAGGACAAAAGATGGATCTGTTCGACTTAAACGGCAACGAAGAGGGCGCAAAACCCCTTGCCGAGCGCATGCGCGCAAACAATCTGAACGACTTCATAGGGCAAAAACACATAGTGGCGGAGGGGAGCCTCCTGCGCCGCGCGATAGCCACGGACAGGCTCGGGAGCTGTATCTTCTGGGGACCTCCCGGCACGGGCAAGACCACTCTCGCCAACATAATAGCGCAGACCACGCACGGCGATTTCATAAAGCTGAACGCCGTTCAGGCGGGCGTTGCCGACGTGAAAAAGGCGGTGGAGACCGCCCGCGACGCCCTCAAAATGTACGGCAGGCGCACCTACCTCATGCTTGACGAGTGCCACCGTTTCAGCAAGACGCAATCGGACAGCCTGCTCCCCGCGATAGAGCAGGGCACCGTGATATTCATAGGTTCCACAACGGAAAATCCCTACGCCTCCATGACCCCCGCCATAGTTTCGCGGTGCAGGGTGTTCGAGTTCAGGCGGCTCTCCGTGGAGGACATAAAGGGCGCCCTTTTAAAGGCGCTCAAAGATCCGCGGAAGGGGCTGGGCGCGTACTCGGCAACGGCGGACGACGAGGCGATAGACCACATAGCGAGGCTTGCGGGCGGGGATCTGCGCTCGGCGTACAACGCGCTCGAACTCGCCGTTCTGACCACCCCGCCGCTTGCGGACGGCAGCATAAGGGTCACCCTTTCGGACGCCGAGCAGTCCATACAGCGCAAGGCGCTCTCCTATAACGAGGACGACTACTACGACTATCTCTCGGCGTTTTGCAAGTCGTTGAGGGGGAGCGACGCGAACGCCGCGCTGTACTACGCGATGAGGCTGATAGAGGGCGGGTGCGACCCCATGATAATAGCCCGCCGCCTCGTAGCCCATTCCTCCGAGGACGTGGGCATGTCTGACCCCAACGCCCTCGTCGTGGCGACTTCCGCCATGTACGCCTTTGAAAAGATGGGCTATCCCGAGGGGCTTATCCCCCTTTCAAACGCCATAATTTACGTGTGCGAGGCGCCCAAGAGCAATTCGGTGGTCGTCGCAATGAACGCCGCCAAGCGCGACGCGGTGGAGGTGCGCGACGACGACGGCGTGCCGCCCTATCTCAAAGACAACACCTTCGGCGACAAGGAGACAAAGGCGCAGAGCCGCAACTACAAGTATCCGCACGACTATGCGGGCGGCTGGGTGAAACAGCAGTATCTCCCCGACAGGCTGAAAGACAGGGTGTACTACAAGCCGTCGGAATACGGCTATGAAAAGCAGGTCAGGGAAAACCGCAAAAACAAGGGAAAGCCGGACTGACGTGAAAAGCGCGGAGCCTTCCGCGCTTTTTTGCACGGCGCACATTTTTGTTCTCCGCGGGCATAAGGCGGCGGGCGCGCACATAATCTATTTATAGCCTTGTATGGCGTTTTCGGCAAAATTACCCATCAAAGGCTCAAATAGTTTAAAACGTGCGCGTATTCCGCGCATATAATCCGTTATGAGGTCAGGCTTGATAGTATCTTTCAGACCGAAGAGAATAGCGGCGCTGCTTGCCGCGCTCCTTCTCGTCGCCGCGCTGGGCGTTTCGGCGCGCTACACAAAGGCGTACGCCGTGTTCTTCAACGGCACGCCGAGGCTCGTGCCTATTTACAGCGTGGAGAGGGAGGAAAAACTCGTTTCCATAACTTTCGACTGCGCATGGGGGACGGACCACACGGACGCCATTCTCGACGCGCTGAAAGCCGCTGGCGTGAGGGCGACATTTTTTATGACTCAATTCTGGGCAGAAAAGAATGAGAGCTACGTGCGCAAGATAGACTCTTACGGCTGCGAGATAGGCACCCATTCGGCGACCCATTCCTACATGTCCAAGCAGAACGCGGGGGAGATAAGGCAGGAGCTGACCACTTCCGCCGCCGCCATAGAGAACATAACGGGCAAGAGCGTGGACCTCTTCCGCCCGCCCTTCGGCGACTATGACGACAACCTCATAAAGACGGCGTCAGAACTCGGGTTTTACACCATACAGTGGGATGTGGACAGTCTCGATTGGAAGGACCTTAAAGCTACAGACATCGCGCTCAGGGTCATAAACGGCGTAAAAAACGGCTCTATAATACTGTTGCACAACAACGGGCTGCACACCGCCGAGGCGGTGCCCACGATAATAAGCACGCTGAAAAACAGCGGCTACACGTTCGTGCCCGTGGGCGAACTCATTTACCGCGAAAATTACACGGTTGACGGCACGGGGCGGCAGATTCCCGCCCTCTGAGCCGCGGTTGACGGAAATACAACATTTGGAGGCATATATGAACTACAATACGGAAAAGAACAACAGGGTATATATTTTCGGAGAAATAGTTTCGGAAGCTAAGTTTTCGCATGAAGTTTACGGCGAAGGATTTTACGAATTTTACGTAAAGGTGGTCAGGCTGTCGGGGCAGGCGGACATACTTCCCGTCACCGTCTCCGAGAGGATAATGACCCCCGACATGAAGGTGGGCGGAACCATATGCGCCCTCGGGCAGTTCCGCAGCTACAACAAGCTCGAAAACGGGAAATCGCGGCTCATGCTCACGGTGTTCGTGCGGGAGCTGCTCGATACCCAGCCGGGCAAAAATCCCAACTCGATAGTGCTCTCGGGCTATATCTGCAAGCCGCCCGTATACCGCACCACGCCCTTCAACAGGGAGATAGCCGACCTGCTCGTCGCGGTCAACCGCAGCTACAATAAGTCGGACTACATTCCCGCCATAGCGTGGGGCAGGAACGCCCGCTTCGTGCGCAACCTCGCCGTCGGCGACAGGGTGGCGCTCTCGGGCAGGATCCAGAGCCGCGAATACCAGAAAAAGCAGCCCGACGAGACCTTTGTCACCATGACGGCGTACGAGGTGTCCATTTCCAAGCTCGCCGCGTTCGACGACGATTCCGAATTCGACATAGACGAGGAGTTCGACCTCTATTCGTCGCCCCGCGCTTTCGAAAACGGGGAATGACGGCAGTAAAACAAGATCTTAAAGCCGCCGCGCGGAGACCGCAAAAAAGGTTTGCGGAAATCTCCCGCGGCGGCTTTTTCGTTTGACTTGACGGGGCGGCAGGGCTATAATGTTTGGGTATGCAAAAGAAATCTTCTGTGGATCTGACATGCGGGAGCGTGTGGCTCACCCTGCTGAAATACACCCTGCCCCTCTTCGGATGCGCCATGGTGCAACAGCTGTATTCTCTCGTGGATCTGCTCGTCGTGGGCAACTATGCCAAAGAGGGCGCCCTCGCCGTGGACGCGATAGGCAACGCCACTAACGTGATAAACATCCTGCTCGCCTTTGCGATAGGCGCGAACGGCGGCTGTTCGGTGATAATCGCCAAGCATTTCGGCGCAAAGGACAGCGTGAAGGTGCGCGAGACGGTGCACACCTCCGCCATAACATTTTCGGCAATGTGCGCCGTGATAATGGCGGTGGGGCTGGGATTTGCGCCGCAGCTTTTAAGGGCGCTCAGCGTCCACGGAAGCTATTTCGACAGCTGTCTTTGCTATCTCTACATATACACGGGCTCGCTGCCCTTCGTGTTCCTCTATAACGTCGGCTGCGGGATATGCTCGGCTCTCGGCGATTCCACAACGCCCTTTATATTCCTCGTCATATCCTCGCTTCTGAACGTCGCGCTCGATCTGCTGTTCGTGCTGCCCCTCAATATGGACGTCGCGGGCGCGGCATGGGCGACGTTCATCTCGCAGGCGGTATCGAGCATTCTCGTCGCGATAGTGCTCGCTCGCAAGCTGAGGGCTATCCGCCCCGACCGAAAGCCCAAGCTGTTCGACAAGGCGATCTTCGGGGACCTCTGCGCGACGTCTGTGCCCATAATCTTGCAGCAGTCGTTCGTGTCGGTGGGCAACTTCTTCGTCATGAAGAGGATAAATCTCATCGGCGAGGATGCAACGACAGGCTTTACGACCGCGTTCAAGCTCGTCACCATCTCCAACACGGGCGTCATAAACATGACGAACGGGCTCGCCAACTTTGCCTCGCAGAACAAGGCGGCGGAAAAGTACGAGAGGATACGAGCGGGCTATCTCGCCGTGCTGACGTTCACGCTCGCCGTGACGCTGGCGTTCATGGCGGTATTGCTTTCCCTTCCCGAACAGCTGACGAGGCTGTTCGTGCAGAGCGACAAGCTCACCCCCGCGGCGATAGACTATTCGAGGCAATTTCTGATAATAGTCTCCTGTTTTCTGCCCACGGTGTGCGTAAAGATCGTCTCCGACGGCGCCGTGCGCGGGTGCGGCGGCAACCTCGGGTTCACGGTGAGCACGTTTACGGACCTCATTTTGCGCGTCGCGCTGGTGTATATCCTCACGGGCGCGGGCTGGGGCTTTTCGGGCGTGTGCTGGGCGTGGGCGATAGGCTGGTCTGTCAGCATGTTCCTCGCGGTGATATTCTACGTGCGCATAAGGTGCCTCAAAGGGGTCAAAATATTTCCGCGCAGAAACTTGACTTGATTTTGCGCGTATGCTAATATAATTTAAAGGCGGCGGACCGTCGCAGATTTCGGGCGCCTCAGCTTAGGGGCGCCTGTCTTTGACCGCCCGCGCGGTCGGAAGGGCTCTTTTTAGGCGTTTCCGCGCGGAAAATCAAATGGAGGGAGGATACAATGCATCCCCAACCGCTCTTTTATATCGGAAATCAGGGAGTATACGCCTACGGCATCTGCATGGCTGTGGGCATAGTCCTGTGTTTTGCCTTTCTCATGTTCACCATGTGGAGGAAGAAGTTTAACGAGGACGCCGCCGACAAGATAATGGTGATAGGCGTGTTCGGAACGGGTTTCGGCATCTTTGCCGCAATGCTCTTCCAATCGGTGTATAACTACATCGCCGACCCCTCGGCGGGCTTCAAGCTCGGCGGCATGACCTTTCTGGGCGGACTGATAGGGGGCGTAGCCAGCTTCCTCGGCGTGTATTTTCTGTATATATACGTCGTCGCGCCCCGCACAAAGGTGAAGTTTCTCAAAAACAACATGAACGCCACCCTTACGGACGCCCTGCCCTTTATCCCCATTGCCATCTGCATAGCGCACGCGTTCGGGCGGCTCGGCTGCTTTTTCGGCGGGTGCTGCTACGGCAGGGAGACGGACGCATGGTTCGGCATAGCCTGCTCGGCGCCCTTCGGCTACACACTGCCCGTAAAGGTCATCCCCACGCAGCTGTTTGAGATGATTTTCCTCCTTCTGCTTGCGTGTGTAATGGCGTTTCTGTATTTCAGGTTCCGCTTCAACTACAATTTCGCCGTGTACATGATGGCTTACGGCGTATGGCGGTTCATAATAGAGTTCTTCCGCGCCGACGAGCGCGGCGAGTTCCTCGGCACCGCCCTCTATCCCTCGCAGATATGGTCGATAGTCATGGTCGTGCTCGGGGTGGGATACATTTTCCTGCAAAAATACGTGCTCGAAAAGCACATGAAGAACCCCGACCTCAATGCGGACGGGAAAGGCGCGCAAGGGGAAGAGCCCGCGGCGCAGCAATAAAATACATGACCCGCGGCGCGGACTTACAATAAGTCCGCGCCGCTTGCTTTTTTGCCGCGTATATATTATAATATTCCCGTGAAAAGGATATTCAGAGCGCTGTGCGCCATCCTGTGCGCCGCCGCGTCAGCCATGTGCGGCTGCGGCGGCGGGGAGGAAAGCGAAGCCGCAGATTACAGATATTCGACGATATACGCCATGAACACGTCGGCGCTTCTGGTCGTGTACGACGACTTTTCCGCGCCCGGCGCGGAGGAAAAGTTCGCGCGCTTCGAGGGCGAGGCGAGGGGCATAATAGCGGAGGTGGAAAATTCCCTCTCCGTCTCAAAGGAGGGCTCCTCCGTCCTCGCGTTCAACGGCGCGGAAGCGGGCGCAAAGGTCGAAATAGACGTGCACGCCTATGAGGTTTTGTCCGCGGCGGAGAGGGTATACGCCGATACGGACGGCTACTACAATCCCGCGGTATACTACAACGTGTCCGCGTACGGCTTCAACGGCGGGACGTTCCCCGCGTCGGAAGAGGATATCCCCACGGATGGGGAGATAGCGGCGTACGGGGAGATATACTCCCGTTTCGGCGAGCTGACCCTCACAGTGGAGGGGGACAAGTACTACGCAATAAAGCCCTCCGTCACGGCGGAATACGGCGGAACGGTCTATTCCATGAAGGTCGATTTGGGCGGGATAGGCAAGGGATACGCGGCGGACCTTATTGACGGCTTGATGGACGAATACGGCTACGGCTGCGGCTATTTCAGCTTCGGCACGAGCAGTATCGCCTTAAAGCGGTTCGCCGGCGGCGGGGATTTCACCCTCGGATTTACGGACCCCCGCGCGCCTTGGGACGAATATCTCTCGGCGCCCGTCTCGGATAGGTGTATCTCCACGAGCGGCGACTACGAAAACTACTTCGAGCTCGGCGGAAAGCGCTATTGCCATATATTCAGCCCCGTCACGGGCAGACCCGTGGAGACGGGGATAATGTCCGCCACGCTGATCGGCGGGAGCGCGGCTGAAAACGACGCGTACACCACAGCCATAATGGCGATGCCCCCCGAAAAGGCGGCGGCGTTCATAGCGGAAAAACTCTCTTCCCGCCTCGCGGTGTTCACGCTGTCCGCCGCGGACGGCTTGAAGTACTTCACCAATATCGGAGAGGGCGGCTATACCATTCTCAACGGAAGATATACGCCGTACGTCGGTGCGGAAAATGTCGCTTAAAAAAGTCGAACAGGTCAAAAAGGACAGATGCTTCAAGCTCGCCGACCTCATAATTTACGGGGTCGTCATTTTGCTTGCGGCGGCGCTCTTTATCGCCTTTTTTGCCGTGCGCGACGATTCCCCCCTGCGCGGCGTGCGAATTCGCGTGGACAACGCGGCGGTGTACGAATACAGCTTCGCCGACGGCTCGGGCGGCGCGCTCACGGAGGACGGCACGGTGTCTGTGGAGGAGAACGGGGGAATAATAGAGGTCACCGTCCGCGCGTACGGCGGCTACAACGTGATTGTGATAGACGTAGCGGCGCGCACTGCGCGCGTCAGGGAGGCGGATTGCCCGGGGGGAGACTGCGTGTATACGGAGCTGAACAGGACGGAGATATCCTCAAACAACTCCCCGCCCGTCTATTGCCCGCCCCACAGGCTCGTGGTGGAGCCGCTGGGATATTCCCCCTCGTACGACGACCCGCATATAAAGATCTGAACACAAAAAAATAAGGCGGAGCGAGATCTCGCTCCGCCTTTGATATTGAACTTTAAGCCTCGGTCTTTTGCGCGGCTGAGGGCACGTCCCTTTTGAGGATTATCTTTCTGGGGCACTTCTGAACGCAGGTGAGGCAGCCCGTGCACTTGGAATAGTCGAATACGGGCAGGTTGTCTACCATGGTTATCGCGCCGTGAGGGCAGTTCTTTGCGCACAGCCCGCAGCCGATACAGCCCACTTTGCACACGCCCATCACGTCCTTGCCCTTGCACTTTGAGGAGCAGGCGACATATACGGGCGCGGATGCGGGTATCCGCTCTATTATATGTTTGGGGCAGGCGGCAATGCAGGAGCCGCAGCTCACGCACTTGTCGGGGTCTACCTCGGCGAGTTTTCCCTTTACCTCAATTGCGTTTTCGGGGCAGATCGCCTTGCAGTCGCCGCACCCGAGGCAGCCGTAGGAGCACAGCTTGTTCCCGCCGAGAAGGGAGGCGCAGGAGGCGCAGGAGGGGTTGCCCTTATACTCGAATTTCTCCCCGCAGTTCTCCGAGCCGCCGTTGCACTTCACCACCGCCACGGTGGGCTCTTCTGCTTTCAGCTCCACGCCGAGGAGTTTTGCTATTTCGGCTTTCTTTTCGGGGGAAGTCACATGGCAGTCGGAAAGATCGCCGCCGCCCGAGGCGAGTTTTGCGGCAAAGCCCGAACAGCCCGAGCAGCCGCAGCCGCCGCAGTTAGCGCCCGCAAGATTTTCGAGGATCTTTGTGACCTTTTCGTCCACGTCGACCTTGAACACCTTGCCTACGACGAGTATCAGAATTCCTATAAGGAGCGCAGAGCCCGCGAATATCCCCGCGACTATGCCGACGGTCTTCCAGGTTTCCGCTGTGATAGCAAGTAAATTCATCTCTCAAACCTCCTTAAATCTGAATGTAGGTGAACACCATGAACGCCATGCATATGAAGCTCGCCGTCACCATGGCGGTGGGGAAGCCCGCAAGCGCCTTGGGCGTTTTATAGCAGTTCAGCTTTTCGCGCATGCCGCTCATGATTATCATTACGAGGGTAAACCCGAGCCCCGCGAACAGTGCGTACAATACCGCCCAGCCCAAATTCATGGAGGCGCCGTTCAAAAACTGCGACATATCGCCTATGACGAGTTCCGCCACGCCCAAAACCGCGCAGTTTGTGGTTATCAGCGGCAGATATATGCCCATCGTGTTGTAGAGGGAGGGGGAGAGCTTCTGGATTATCTTTTCAAGCATCTGCACGAGCGCGGCTATTATGAAGATAAAGAAGATTATCTCGAGGAACCCGAATCCGAGGGGCACCATCACGAGGGTGTACACGGGATAGGTGACGAGAGTGGCGAGCGCCATCACTATCGTGACCGCAACGCCCATTCCCACCGCGGAAGAGGTCTTTTTGGAAACGCCCAAAAACGGGCAGATGCCGTAAGTCTTGACGGTTATGAAGTTATTCGTCAGCACTGCGGCAAGCACTATCGCAATAAAAGTACCCATCAGGCGACCTCCTTGTCGAGCATATTCGTGCGGGCGAGCCTGTTGGCTTTGACCCGTCTGTGCTGTTCGAATTGGTTGATTATATAGGTAAATACCGCAATGCTCAGCCCGTAGATTATGAACGAGCCCGCGGGAGTGGCGAATATGCCTATCTTAAAGTCCATGACGTGCAGTCCGAATACGGAGCCGCTGCCCAAAAACTCGCAGATAATGCCCATTATCGTCAGCGCGCAGGTGAAGCCGAAGCCGTTTGCCAGCCCGTCTACCGCCGCTTCCAGAGGATTGTGCTTGTTGGCGAACGCCTCAGCCCTTCCGAGGATTATGCAGTTGACGACTATCAGCGCGAGGAACCCGCCTAAACTGTCGTACAGGTCGGGCACGAATTTTTCGAGCAGCATGCGCGCGAACGTGACGAGAGTCGCGATTATGACTATATAGCAGGGAATGCGCACCTCGTTGGGTATCACCTTTCTCAAAAGCGATATCAGCACGTTTGAAAGGGTAAGTATCACCACAACGGTGAGCCCCATGCCCGCGGCGCTCGTCGCCGAGGAGATGAGCCCCAGCGTGGGGCAGGTGCCCAAAACGAGCATAAACGTGGGGTTCTGGAAGATAAGCCCGTCAAGGGTTATCCGTTTGTACTTATTCATTGTGCGTCACCTCCCGTATACGGAGTAGAAACTGCCTTCTGGTAGTTTGCCGTGGCAAACAGACCCGCGTACAGGCAGAGATAGTTGGAGCGCGTCGCGCACGTCTGAATGCCGTTAGCCTCATAGTTCGCGTTTGTGTTCGTCTTGCCGTCGTCGCCTATCACGGACTTGAACCATGCCGCGTTTTTGCCCGTGTACTGCGTGAACACCTTATCTTTGTAAGTTTGCGCCGTGGAGCCGTCGGCAGATATCGTGTATTCCGTTATCGCGCCGTCCGCGCCGACCTTTACTGTGATAGTGAACGCGCCCGCGGGTGAGTTGCCCGCAGTGACTATATTATAGGTGACGACGCTGCTTTCAACGGTGTAGGAAGTCTCCTGTTTGTTTATCATTTCAAGATATTCAAACCCGTTGTCGGTGTAAAAGTCGCTCTTCGCCACGCCGAGGGCGTAAGCCGCCACAAAGTCCATAGCCCCGTTCATGCAGTTGGATATCGCGCGCATGGAGTAGGAGGCGCCCGTAGCTATATAGTCGCCGCCGTGCTCTTTGGAGCCGTGCGCAAAGCCGCCCATCGCCTCTTTGCCGTATTCGGCTTTTGCGGCGAGCGCGTCGAGCGCGCCCTGCGAGATCTTGCTTATATACGATTCCCCGGGAGCCGAGTCTATCGCTATCTTCATCACGCCGTCTATTTCTTTGCCGTCGTCGGACATATCCACGACCACCCAGCACACTACGGCGCCGCCGTAGCCCTCTTTTCCCGAAACCTTTACAAGGTAATTTCCGTCGTCTTTGACCTTATAGGCTTCGCTTATATCGGCATAGTCAAAGGAAGTTTTTTCGCCGTCGAGCGAGATCTCTTCTGTCTCCACGCTCTTGCCGTATATCTTTTGCACGGCGCGGGCAAACCGCTCTTCGTCGGTGACTTCCAGAAGACCGTTCATAACGGTGAGGAACACGCCGCAGATAAGCAGAATGGAGAGAAGGACGACTATGCACTTAAACGCCGTGCTCTTGAAAAATTGCTTTACCGTCATTTATTTGCCCTCCTTTGTCTTTTTCTGCCTGACATAGCCGAAGGGCTTCCTTATGCAGTACTTGTCTATGAGAGGGACTATGAGGTTCATGAGCAGTATCACGAAGGACGCAACTTCCACCTTTGTGAGGTGACGGAGCACCGCAAGGAGCGCCGCGCCCGCTATGTAGTAGACGAGCTGTCCTATAACGCCCTTGGGCGAGGTCACATAGTCCGTGAACATGAACACCGCCGCAAACATCACACCGCCGGAGAGCACGTGTGGCAAGAACAGCGTTATATCGAGCGAGCAGAGGCACGCGGTGAGCCCGAACACTCCCAAAAAGAGCACGGGCTGCCACCACTTTATTACGTCGCGCACGCACAGATATACAAAGCCTATTATTATGGCGAGCTTGCAGGTCTCGCCTATGCAGCCCGCGACCCCCGTCCCGAGGAAGAGGTCGAGCGCGGTGAGCGCAGAGTGCTTGTCTTTGAGAAGCCCCTCGAGGTTGGAAGCCCCTGTGAGCAGTTCGCTGTCGAGCGAGGGCTCGACTTTGGCGAGCACGAACACCGAAACGGAAAAACTTATCGCGGTGAATATCCTCGCCGCGGCGGCGGGGTTGACGAGGTTCTTGCCCGTGCCGCCGAAGAACATCTTTACGAGCGCTATCGCGAAGATATCGCCTATCAGTATCTCGTACCACTTCACGTCGGCGGGGAGTATGAGGGCGAGAATGAGCCCCGTCACCACCGAGGTGAGGTCGAATTGCCTTGCCCACTTCTTGCACGTCGCGCCCGCGTTTTTGCACTTTTTGGCAAATCCGCCGTTGGCTATGAAGTAGTATACGAATTCCGTCGCCACGCAGGCGGCTACGGAGACGAGCTCCAATATCAGCGCCTGCCAGCCGAAGAACACTATCCCCGCAACGGCGCAGGGCAGGAGCGCTATCGTCACGTCGAGCATTATGCCGCGCGTGGTGCGCTTTGACTTCACGTGGGGAGGAGTGGATATAACGACCGTGTTGTCAATCATTTTTTCTGTCCTCCTTGCCTGAGTTTTCTTATCTCCGCCTTTGTCTTTCTTATCGCCTGTATCAGGGGTCTTTTGGCAGGGCAGATGTATTCGCACGCGCCGCACTCTATGCAGGCGAGCGTGTTGCCGTACTTTTCCGCCGCCTCGAAGTCCCCCGCCGCCGAGTAGAACGCCGTGTTCATGGGCATCAGGTGCATGGGGCAGACGTCTGCGCACTTGCCGCAGTTGAGGCAGGGAGTGGGCTCTTCCGCAGCCGCCTCGTCCGCCGTCATGAGCAGTATCCCCGAAGTGGTCTTATGGGTGTAAACGTCGTAGTTTGCGAGCGCGACGCCCGTCATGGGTCCGCCCTGAACCACCTTTTTGGGGGCGGAGAGTTCCCCGCCGCAGTACTCTATGACGTCCTTTATCTGCGTTCCCAGCTTCACCCATACGTTTTTGGGCTCTTTCACGGCTTTGCCGGACACGGTCACGACCCTCTCGTAGAGTGGCTTGCCGAGCTCCACAGCCTCGCACACCGCGTACGCCGTGGCGACGTTCTGCACCACCACGCCCACGTCCGCGGGAAGGGCGGGCGGCAGACCTATCCTTCTGCCCGTAGTGACGTATGTCAGCTGTTTTTCGCCGCCCATGGGGTACTGCTTTTTGAGTATCACTACCTTTATGTCCTCATAGGGCTCGAATTTCTCTATGGCGTCGGGCTTGTTCGCCTCGATGCCTATTATTATCTCCTTAACGCCGAGCGCCGCCGCAAGATATCTCGCCCCGCGGACTATCTCGTCCGTCTTTTCGAGCATCAGCCTGTGGTCGCAGGTGAGATAGGGCTCGCACTCCGCGCCGTTCAGAATGAGCGTGTCCACGGGCGTTCTGGGCGAAACTTTCACCGCCGTGGGGAAGCCCGCGCCGCCCAAGCCGACTATGCCCGCTTCGCGTATCCTCGTCTTTATCTCTTCCGCCGAAGGGGAGGAGAGGGGAGGAAGAAAAGCCCTGTCGTCTTTACCGTTATTCTTTATAACGATAAACTTTTCGGCGGCTCCGCCCGCCCCCGTTTCCTCGCGGATATCTTCTACCGTGCCGCACACGCTCGAAAACACGTCGGATGAAATGGGTCCGTCCGCGCGGGCGATAAGCTCGCCGATTTTGACTTCCGCGCCCTTTTCCACTGCGGGCACGGCGGGTCTGCCGAGCGATTGCGATAAGGAGATAGCCACGGTTTGCGGTGCGGGCATAACTTCCAGCGGCGAAGCCGAAGAAAGTTCTTTCCTGCCGTGCGGGTGCACGCCGCCGAAGTAGTATTTCCCTCTTACTGCTTTCAAAATTTACCTCCGATTTTTATACGTAAAAACAGGTCGCCCTGTATTTTCAGGATTTTTTGTCCCCGCTCTCCCGCGCCCTCATGCGGATCACCTTTTCGAATACGCTCAGCGGCACCCCGCGGAATATGAGGGTGGTTATCCCGCCGACTATCGCCCCCGAAACTATCCCCAAAAGGATAAGATAGGGGAGATAATAGAACATCGATGGGGTGGAGGACATCAGCGCGAAAACGGCGTTCTGCGCGGCGTTGTGCGCCACCGCGGCGGCTATGGAGACCGCCATTAAGGAAACTTTCGGGTGGACGAGGCAGACTAAAAGCGAAGATACCGCCATGGAGACTATTCCGCCCGTAAAGGAATATATAAGCGATGAAAAGTTCCCCGCGAACACCGCGCCCAAAACCGTGCGCACAGCCACTACGACGAACGCCTCGGCGGGCGAATACATGATCAGCGCCGCGAGCGAAAATATATTTGCAAACCCCGGTTTCGCCCCGGGCAGAACCATTGGCGGCAACAGATTTTCGAGGATAAAAGTTATAAGGCTCAGCCCCGTGAGGAGGGCGAGCGCCGCGATTTTTTTCGCGGCATATCCGCCTTTGTCCATAGTAAGTTGATTATACTACATTTTATATAATTAGTAAATAGGTATATTGAAAATTTTTGTCGCCGCGGCGAAAAAAATTACAAAAACCGGAGAATAAACCCTTGACTTTGTTTTTTGCGTTCAATTATAATTTTCATTGAAAAAGGAGAGTAAAACATTATGGATCTGAAATATAAACGCAGAAACGTCTATGAAGAATCGGACGGCAAGCAGCTCGGCGAGATATACGACTATGCGGAGGGGTACAAGAAGTTCCTCGACGCGTCCAAGACCGAGCGCGACGCCGCGCACGCCGCAAAGGCGCTCGCCGAGGAGAGGGGATATAAGCCCTTCTCGTTTTCGGAAAAGCTGAGCCCCGGCGACAAGCGCTATTTCATAAACAGGCATAAAAACGTGTTCCTCATCAAAGTGGGAACGGAGGACGTGGGCAAGGAGGGCGTGCGCATTATGGTCGCCCATGTGGATTCGCCCCGCCTCGACTTAAAACCCAACCCCATGTACGAGGAGAGCGGGCTGTGCTATTTCAAGACGCACTACTACGGCGGCGTCAAAAAGTATCAGTGGACGGCTATCCCCCTCGCGCTGCACGGCGTCGTTATGCTTCCCGGCGGCGAACGCATGGAGGTATGCGTGGGCGAGGACGACTCCGACCCCGTGTTCTACATCACCGACCTTCTTCCCCACCTCGGCGGCGAACAGAGCGCAAAGCCCATGGGCAAAGCCGTGGACGGCGAGAGCCTCAACGCCGTGATAGGCGGGCTGCCCTGCGTGGATGAAAACGAAGAGGACAAAGAGGCGGTCAAGACGGCTGTTTTGAACCTCCTCAACAAGAAATACGGCTTGACGGAGGTCGATCTGCAGTGCTCCGAACTCTGTCTCGTGCCCGCGGGCAAGGCGCGCGACGTCGGCTTCGACCGCTCGCTCATCTCCGCTTACGGCCACGACGACAAGGTGTGCGCCTATCCCGAGATGTGCGCCGTTTTCGAGTCCGAAAACAGCCCCCACACCCTCATAGCGGTATTCGCGGACAAGGAGGAAGTGGGCTCCGACGGCACCACGGGAATGCAGAGCAGGGTAATATCCGACGTCATAGACACGGTAGCCGCCTCTTTCGGCGCGAACCCCATAGAGGTGCGCTATAATTCAAAGTGCATCTCCGCGGACGTCACCGCGGGCTACGACCCCGCTTACGCCTCGGTATACGAAAAGCGCAACTCCACATACGTCCACTGCGGCGCGGCTGTCTCCAAGTACACGGGCGCGCGCGGCAAGTCGTCCACTAACGACGCTCCCGCCGAATTTGCGGGCTGGGTGCGCGACGTGTTCGACGGCGAGGGCGTGTTCTGGCAGACGGGCGAGCTCGGCGCGGTGGACGCGGGCGGCGGCGGCACGGTCGCAAAGTACATCGCCAACCTCGGCATAGACACGATAGATGTGGGCGTTCCCGTGCTCTCCATGCACGCCCCTTACGAGCTCATCTCCAAGGCGGACGTGTGGTCCCTTTACAGGGCTTGCCTCGCGTTCTGCAAATAAAGAATAATAAAAAAAACGGCAACGGCGCCGCCACGGAAAAACCGTGGCGGCGCCGCGTTTTCACCTTCCCGCAAATTAGAAACGACGCAAACCGAAGTTTGCGCCGCCTCTATATGATAAGGGGGAAAAATGATGAGCGATCCAATGTGCAACCGCGTTTGCGATTACATTTACAATTATATACTTTGTCCCGCAAAAGTAAAATATTTTGACAAATTTTTCGCATTTATTTTTTCATAATAGATTGCAACATTTTTTGAAAAAGTTTAACATTTTCACATAAATTTGCATATAAAACACGCCAAAACCGTGGAAAGCAGGGTGGACGCAGCCACTATCGCCATGGACGCGGCGAGCCTTTTTTTCTTCAATCCCGCAAAGTACACGGCGGAGATATAGAACATGGTCTCGGAAGAGCCGTAACACACCGCCGCGCAGCGCGCCACATAGCTGTCGGCGCCGTTTTCGGAGATTATCTTGCTCAGATACGCGAGGGAGCCGCTCCCCGAAAAGGGCTTTATGAGCACGAGCTTTACAAGCTCCGACGGAATGCCGAGAGCCGAAAATACGGGGGATAATAGGGCGGTCAGCCTGTCCGAGAGGGTGGATACCTCGAAGAGCTCGCACATCATGAACACGGCGGCGAGGAAGGGGAGCAGGTTCATGGTGAATTTCACCGCTTCCCCGATCCCCGCCGAAAATTCGTCGTAAATTTTCACCTTTTTCACGGCGGCGGCAATGAATACGGCAAGAAATATCGCGGGGATCACGTACGCCACAGCTTCACCCCCGCAAGATATATCCCCACGGCGAACACGGTGGAAAAAGCCGTGCATATCAGCGACGGCAGAAATATGTCCGCCGCCGCAAGGCTCCCCGCGCCCGCCCTCAGCGCGATGACGGTGGTCGGCACTATCTGCACCGACGTGGAGTTTATTATAAAGAGCAGTTTCTGCGCGAATCCGTTGTCCTCCTTTTCGAGCTCGCCCATGGCTTTAACGGCGAACGGCGTCGCGGCGCCGCCCAGCCCGAGCAGATTGCAGGAAAGGTTCATGGCTATGTAGCCGCAGGCGGCTTCGTTCGAAGTTTTAAACAGCTTCGCCGCGCCCCTTTTCAGCCCGCGCGCGGCGAGGCGTTCGAGCCCGCTCTTTTCCGCGAGGCGTTCGAGCCCCGTCCACACTGCGTACACGCAGAAGAGAGTCAGGGCGGTGGATACGGACGTCTTTGCGCCGTCCATAAGGGCGGGAAGGAAACTTTCGGGGGAGACGATCGTCACCGCTATCAGCGAAGCGGCGAATATCACGGTGAAAACGGCGTTCATAAACTATGTTTATGAGCCCGTTTTTTGTCTTATGAGCGGCAATACGTTTTACAACTTGCGAAAAAGGTGATATACTTAAAAAAAATTTACGCGAAGGCGGAACATGGCAGAAAAATTCTATATCACGACGGCGATAACATACACGTCGGGCAAACCCCACATAGGCAACACGTACGAGATAATATTCGCGGACGCGATCGCACGTTTCAAGAGGGCGGAGGGGCGCGATGTGTTCTTTATGACGGGCACGGACGAACACGGGCTCAAAGTGGAGCAAAAGGCGGCGGAAAAGGGGATAAGCCCCAAGGAATTCGTCGACGGCGTTTCGGACGTCATAAAGGGATTATGGCAGAGAATGGACGTAAAATATGACAAGTTCATAAGGACCACCGACGGCTATCACACAGAGGCGGTCGCAAAGATATTCGAAAAGTTCTATAAGCAGGGGGACATATACAAGAGCTCCTACGAGGGCATGTACTGCACGCCCTGCGAGAGCTTCTGGTCTGAAACGCAGCTCGTGAACGGGCGCTGCCCCGATTGCGGCAGGGAAGTAAAGCCCGCCCGCGAAGAGGCGTACTTTTTCAGGATGGGCAAGTATGCGGACAGGCTTGTGAAGCACATTCTCACCCACCCCGCGTTCATACAGCCCGCTTCGAGGAAGAGGGAGATGATGAACAATTTCCTGCTCGCGGACGAGTTCGTCGGCAGGAGCGAGGAGGAGCTTCTGGACCTCGCGGAGAGGGGGGAGCTCAAATACAAGTTGCAGGACCTCTGCGTTTCGCGTTCCACGTTCACGTGGGGGATCCCCGTGAGCTTCGACAAAAAGCACGTCGTGTACGTGTGGCTCGACGCCCTGAACAACTACATCACGGGCATAGGCTACGACCCCGATGACCCCTCGGAAAGGTATAAAAAGCTGTGGCCCGCGGACGTGCATATCATAGGGAAGGACATAATCCGCTTCCACACCGTCTATTGGCCCGTGTTCCTGATGGCGCTCGGCGAGCCCCTGCCCAAAACTGTTTTCGGGCACGGCTGGCTGTTGCAGGGCGGGGACAAGATGTCCAAGTCCAAGGGCAACGTCATGTACGCCGACGACCTCGCCGACATATTCGGCACGGACGCGGTGCGCTATTTCGTGCTGCACGAAATGCCCTATGCCGACGACGGCGTGATAACGTGGGAACTCATGTGCGAAAAGATAAATTCCGACCTCGCGAACACCGTGGGCAACCTCGTCAAGCGTACGGTAGCCATGACCAACCAATATTTGGGCGGCGTGGCGGCGCGCACGGGAGCAGAGGGGGATACCGACGGGGAATTCCGCTCCGTCATCTCCTCGCTCGCCGGGAGAGTGCGGCTCAAAATGGACGAGTTCAGGGTCGCCGACGCCCTCGACGCCGTAATCTCCGCTTTCCGCCGCGCCAACAAGTATATAGACGAGACCACGCCGTGGATCCTCGCGCGCGACGAGGGCAAAAAGGACAGGCTGTCCGAGGTGCTCTACAACCTGCTCTCGGCTATAGAGACGTGCGCCGTCCTTTTGAAGCCATTCATGCCCTCCACGGCGGATAAGATACTCGCCGAGACGGGCGGAAAGGAGAGGTCTTACGGCGAGCTCGCGGAATTCTGCCGTGAAAGCTCGTATTCGGTCACGGGCGAGCCCTCCACGCTCTTTGCGAGGATAAAGTTCGCCGACATAGAGCCGCGCATAAGGCAGATAGAGGAGGCGCAGAGGGCGCAGGCGGCGCCCGCAAAGGCGGAACACAGACCGCAGATAACGATAGACGACTTCTCCCGCATAGAGATGCGCGTGGGCACGGTCATAAAGTGCGAGAGCGTTAAAAAGAGCAAGCTCCTGCACGAAACGGTGCGCGTCGGCGGCGAAACGCTCTCCATACTCTCGGGAATAGCGGCGTATTACACCCCCGAAGAGATGGTGGGCAAAAGGGTGATAGTCGTGGTCAATCTTCCTCCCCGCGAGATGAAAGGGCTCACGTCCGAGGGCATGATCGTGTGCGCCGAGGCGCCCGACGGCACGCTTTCGGTGGTGTCGCCCGAAAAGGACGTTCCCGACGGGAGCCTGCTCTCGTGAACTATATAGACGTTCACTGCCACCTCGACGGCGGGGTATACGGCGATATCGGCGCGCTGATGGAAAAGCTCGCCGCCGCGGGCGTGAAGAAGATCGTCGCCGCTGGATACGACGCCGAAACTTCCCTTCTCGGGCGCGAACTCGCCGAAAGATACCCCTGCTGCTATTTCACGGCGGGCATTCATCCCACCGAGCTCGGCAAGTACAGGGAGGGAGATTTGGAAAAAATAGCCGCCCTCGCCGCCCACCCCAAGTGCGTGGCGATAGGCGAAACGGGGCTGGACTATCACTATCCCGATACGGACAAGGCGGCGCAGAGGGAGATGTTTTTGCGGCAGCTCCGCCTCGCGGACAGCCTCTCGATGCCCGTGCAGATACACTCGCGCGACTGCGCCGCGGATATGCTCGCTCTCCTCAAAGAGAACGCGGCGCTCTTAAAAAACGGCGCGCTCATGCACTGTTATTCCCATTCCCCTGAGCTTGCCGCGGAGTTTTCCGCGCTCGGCTTGTACTTTTCTTTCGGCGGCGCAAGCACGTGGAAGGGCTCCAAAAGGGCGCAAAAGTCCATCGCCGCGATCTCGGCTGACAGGCTGCTCACGGAAACGGACAGCCCGTACATGCCGCCGTCGGAGCTGTACGGCGTTTTCCCCAACACCCCCGCGAGCATCCCGTATATCCTCAAAAATATGGCGGCGATACGGGGCGAAACCGAGGAGGAAACGGCGGAGCGGGTCTGGCGGAACGCCCACACGTTATTCAGAAAACTAAAAAATCAAAGCCCGCTTTAAAAAAAGCGGACTTGTTTATCCTCGGTGAGGCAAACCTGCATCGGTTTACGGTCTTAGTTTGCCGCGGCGGGGAGGATATATTCCCGCAAGAGGCGGGCTAAAATATGGAAAACGACGTAAAAGACGCCCTGCGGCGGGAGAATTTTTCCTTCAAAAAGCGGCTGGGGCAGAACTTCATAACGGATAAGGAGCTGCTCGCCTCGATAGCGCGGAGAGCGGGCGTTTCCCGTTCGGACGTGGTGGTGGAGATAGGCTGCGGCGCGGGCACGCTCACCGCCGCCCTCGCGGAGAGGGCGAAGAGGGTCGTCTCATTCGAGGTGGACAAATCCTTGAAGCCCGTGCTCGAAAGGACGCTCGCGGGCATCGACAACGTGGAAGTGGTGTTCCGCGATTTTTTGAAGACCGACTTAAAAGAGCTCGAAAAGAGCACGGGCGCCTATTCGGTGGTGGCAAATATCCCCTATTACGTCACCACGCCCATAATAACCAAAATAATAGAGGAGAGCGAACTCTGTTCCTCTGTGACCGTTACGGTGCAGCAGGAGGTGGCGGAGCGGCTTTGCGCCCGCGAAGGCACCCCCGAATACGGCGCGATAACCGCCGCGGTGGCGCTTTACGGCAGGGCGGAGATAATAATGAGGGTCCCGCGCGAGGCATTCACGCCCCGCCCCAACGTGGACAGCGCTGTCGTGAAGATCGTCGCGGAGAGGGACAGGCTGGGCGTAAAGGACGTCCCGCTCTACAAAAAGACGGTGCGCGCCGCCTTTTTGTCCCGCCGGAAAACGCTGGAAAACAACCTCGTTTCCGTGTTCGGGCTGACCCGCGGCGAGGCGCAGGAGATACTCTCGGGCGGTGGGATAGAGAAGAACGCGAGGGGAGAGACCCTTTCCCCCGAAGCGCTCGCCCGCCTTTCGGAGCGCATAGGCGCGCATTTTGCCGCCGCAAAAGAGGATAAGTGACAGGGCGGCGCCTTGCGGCGTCCCTTTATTATGGAAGCCCCGCGGCTCATTGCGCCGCGGGGCTTCCATAATATGCTTACTTTGCGAAATATGTTCTACAAAGCCTGTCCGCGGAATATTATAGGTTAGACTTAAAAAATTCCCGGAGGAAGATTATGCAGGATTTAGACTATGCCGAAATGCTCGAAATACCCGTCAGCACCGTGACGGTCACAAAGAAGAAGAGCCTTTTCAAGCGCAGGGAACAGCCCTCCCGCGAGGACATCAAGGAGAGGGTGGTGGACAGCGTGAACGAGCGCATGGGCGCATACGTGGAGGCGGAGGACCTCTCCGACCCTCCCAAAAAGCCAAAGGCGGCGCGCGCGAAAAGCCGCGACAGGGAGAGCGTAATACTCTTTTCGGAGACGGCGGCGGTATTCCTCATCGCCATGGCGATATTTTTGACAAACCTGTTCATGCCCTCAAGCGCGATAAACACCTTTATCTCGTCTGTGATCAACCCGCGCGAGGAGGTCAACGAGCCCGCGTACAGCCAGCTCACCCTCTCGCCCGTAGTCAGCAGCCGCTCGGAAGCCGACGTGGAGATCTCCGACGAGGGCGTGATGTCGTTCACCGCGGAGTGCTCGGTATACCCCGTCTGCGCGGGCAAGATAGAGCGGATAACGGGAGAGGACGGCTCCTACATCGTAAAAATAGCGCACACGTCCACCTTTTCGAGCGTGATAACGGGGCTCAGCGACGTGTACGCAGCCGAGGGCGACGAGGTGCGCGCCAACCTGCCCTTCGCCTATTCCGACGGTTCGGGCGAGGTGAACGTCTCCCTCTATGACGGCGATTCCCTTCTGAACTGCTACACGCTTTCGGGCGAAGTCCCCGTCTGGAAATCGTGAAAATAACGATACACCCGCTGTTTTTGGCTGCGGGACTGCTGTCCGCGCTCTTCGGCGGGTTTCCTGTATTCATAATATGCGCGCTGACCGCACTCCTGCACGAGTGCGGTCACATTTTTTACGCGGAGAAGCTGGGCTTCGAGTGCACAAAAATAAGCCTTATGCCGTACGGCGCCGCCGCGGTGTGCGACATAGAGGGAATATCTCCCTCGGACGAGATAAAGCTCGCCCTCGCGGGTCCAGCGGTCAATTTTTTTCTGTGCGTGGCGGTGGCGGGGCTGTGGTGGTTCGTCCCGCAGACCTATGCGTACACCGACATGCTGTTCTATTCCAACGCGGCTATGCTCGTATTGAATCTTCTGCCCGCCTATCCCCTCGACGGCGGCAGGGCTTTCAAATGCGCCCTCTCAAAGTTCTTGAAGCCCGCCGCGGTGAATATAGTCCTGCGCGTTCTGGGCATGTGCGCCGCCTCCGCGCTGCTGTGCGTATATTTTTTCGCCTACCGCAATCTCTCCCTGCCCGCCGTGGCTGCCATGCTCTTCTTTTCCGCCCTGCAAAAGGCTCCGCCCGCGCAGAAGATAAACTTCGCCGCCCGCAAGAAAAAGCGCGGGAGGGAGGTGAAATACGTCATTCTGGACGAAAACGCCACTTATAAGGACGCCCTGCGCCATCTCGACGACAGCCGCTATCTCGTGTTGCAGATATACGGCGAAAAATTCCTCGATGAGATCACCGAGGACGAACTGTATGAAAAATTGCAGAAAAAGGGACTGTACGACAGGATAGCGGAGTGACTATCTCTGCAAAAACTTCCTGCCGAACACTTCTGGATCGAGATCCCCCGCAAGGGCGCATTTTACGGCTTTCAAGCCGAGATCCACGCCCTCTTCCACGATCCCCGCGAACACGGGGAAGTCGAACTTGCAGGAATAGGTCTGCTTTTTGGTGCGGTAGAGATAGCGCGTATAGCTGAAATGCCTTTTCAGGCACCTCTCCACGCCCGTCACCGTGACCTGCGGCAGAATGTTCTTTATTGAGTCGTATATGGGTCCCGTGCACGCCATCACGCTCTCCCGCGGCAGTATGGCGCGGCGTATGCCGTAGAACTTGCTGACGTAGAGCCCGATGTCCTTTTCGAACGTCTGGTGGATAAACGGGGTATGTCTGCCCTCGATAAAGGCGTATACCACGGGGTGCACGGTGCAGTCGAGGGCGTAGTGCGTGGCGAATCCCGCAAGATAGGAGGGGTTCGCGAAGCGGAGGGCGGAAAACACCTCCTCCGCGCTCTTCGCGTGCAGTTCCCTGCCGAGGTTCTTTTGGGAGAGCTTTATGCTGTACGCGAAAAACACGTCGCCGCCCTGCGCGCCGAGCAGGTACAGCGGGCGGGAGGTTATGCGGCTCTTCGTCTCCGCGTCCAGCCTCTCGTATATCTTTTCCGCGGCTATCATGTGCGTGAAATAATCGGGCATACTATAAGTTTTTCCTTTTTCCGTAAAATAAATACTGCTGTATATAGCCCGAATTCTCCCCGAAAGCGGAGGCGAAATAGGCTGAGATCTTCTCCCTGTCCGAAAGCGTGCCCCCGAAGTCCTCCCTGTAAACCTTTTCGAGCCATGTGTCCACGGGGAAGCGGTCCCTCTTCGAAAACCCGAAAAGGGAGACGCAGTCCGCCACCTTGCCGCCTATGCCGGGATAGGAGAGCAGCTCTTCTCTCAGCGAGCGGGAGTCGAGCGCGGCGAGCTTTTCAATGCCCTCCGCGGCTATCTTCTTTGCCGTGAGGCTTATGTATCTGTCGCGATAGCCGCAGCCCGCGTCTTTGAAAAATCCCACGTCCGCCTCAGCGAGCGCGCGGGTGGTGGGGAAGGCGCTGAACGTCTCCCCGCCGAACACGAATTTTTCGCCTAACCCGTCGCATATGCGCGAGATAATGCCCTTTATGCGGGGTATGTTGTTGTTTTGGGAGATTATAAAGGAGTATATCATCTCCTCGCTGTGCTGGTTCAAAAGCCTCAGCCCGCAGAACTTCTCCGCGCTCCTCGTGAGGAGGGGAACGTTGAAGCTCTTCGCCGCCCCGACTATCCGGGAGTAGTCCCTGCCGAGGTCGAAAAACGAATAAAAGTAATCGGGGTCGTCGCTCTCGACCACCGTCTTAAAGCCGTCGCGGTAAACGCGGCACGCCTTGTCCTTTGAGATGACCGTATACCCTCTTCCCGAGGGAAAAAAGCGGAATATCTGTCCGCAGTCGAGGGTCTGCTCGGGGTCGAAATATTTTGCGTCGTAATCGAATTTAATCATAAGCCTTCCACGCCCGTATTTCTTGCGTTACGGTTGCATTTTATCATTTGCCGCCGCCTTTGTCAAACGCCCGTCCGCAAAATCCCGCGGCGGGTATTTTTTGCGATTTATTACGGATAATATCTTTATGCCGACGCTGGAAAAAAACATAAATTCAGTTAAAAAAATTCTCACGAGCGCTGACATACTCGTGTTCGAATTCATATCGGAGGGCGGGAAGAAGTTCGCGGCGATATATGCCGACGGCATAGCCGACAAAGCCCTGCTCGGCGAGCTGGTGGTAAAGCCCCTCCGCGCCGCAGAGGCGGAGGACGGCATCGAAAAAGTGCGGCTTCTCCTCGCCTCGCCCGAGGTAAAGGACTGCAACAGGATCCCCGACGCCGTAAAGGAGATATCCGACGGCAACGCCGTGCTCTTTGTCGACGGCGAAAAGGATTTTTTCATAATAGGATTGAAGAGCCCGCCCGCGAGGGCGATCTCCGAGCCTCCCACCCAGATAGCCGTAAAGGGCCCGCGCGAGGGATTTATAGAGGACATAAAGACGAACATGGGGCTCGTGCGGAAGAGGATAAAGAGCGAAAACCTGCAGATAAAGACCATTAAGTGCGGCGAGCGTTCGGACACGGCAGTTGCGCTCGTCTATATAGAGGGCGTCTGCCCCGCGGGTCTGCCCGAGAAGATAGAAAAGCAGATATCGGAAAACGAGATAGACATTATCCCCGACTCCTCGTATATCTCCTCGTTCATATCCAAGCGCCCGAGATCGCTTTTCAAGCGCGTGGGCACCGCCGAAAAGCCAGATATCTTCTGCGCCAAGATCTGCGAGGGGAGAGTGGGTATCCTCGTGGACGGCTCCCCCATCGCCGTGACGGCGCCGTATATGATAGTGGAGGACTTCCAGACGGGGGAGGACTACTACCAGAGCAGCTACCGCGCCACCACGCTGAGGCTGATAAGGGCGATATCGGTGTTCATAGGCATACTTCTGCCCGCGCTGTACGTCTCGGCGCAGCTCTTCAAATCGCAGCTCATTCCTTTCAGGCTCCTTTTGAAGATTTCGAGTTCGGTGCAGGGCATACCCCTCTCGCCGAGCATAGAGATGTTTCTGACACTGCTCGTGCTCGAAGTGCTGAACGAGGCTTCCATACGGATGCCCAAGTACGTCGGGCTCGCACTGTCGATCGTGGGCGCGCTCGTGCTGGGGGATACGGCGGTAAAGGCGGGGATAATCTCCACGCCCGCGATAATAATCATAGCCTTTTCGGCTATCTGCCTTTATACCGTGCCCGACCTCGTGGAGACGACCGCCACCCTCAGGTGGATATATCTCATAGTCGCGGGCAGCATAGGTTCCTTCGGGCTGGTGGTGCTGACGGGGTTCATAATAACCTATCTGTGCTCGGAGAACGTGTACGGCGTGCCCCTTTTGGCGCCGTTTGCGCCCCTTGTAAAGGGGGATCTGTACGACGCCATGACAAAATCAAATCTCTATACCCTTAAAAACCGCCCTGCGTCCCTCCGCTCGGGCGACAAAGTGAGGTTGAAAAATGGAAATAAGCGTTAGGCAGATATGCTTTATACTGATCTTCTACAATGCCGCGTCCAAACTGCTGCAATATCCCACGCTGCTCTCGGGCTACGCGGGCAGCGGGCTGCTTTTCTCCGCCCTCGTCAGCTTCGCGGTGGAGGGAGCGGTGATATGGGCTGTGGCGTATCTCTCTTCCAAGACGGAAAAAACGCTGTTCGCGCTCGTCAAAGATACATTCGGGGAAGTTGCCGCCAGAATAGTATACGGCTTTTTCGCGGTGTTTTTCATACTGTGCAGCGTGCTTCCCCTCTTCGAGCACAAGCTGTACGTGCACGCGATATTCTACGACACGGTGCCCGCGCTGTTCTCCTTTCTGCCCGTGTTCTTCTTCACTGTGTACGCGGGCTCCAAGCCCTTCAAAAACATAGGCAGGTGCGCCGATATATGTATGCCCGTGTTCATTCTGTCCTTCGCGTTCGTGGCGTTCATGTCCCTTTCGGAGGTGGACTACACCAACCTGCTGCCCCTCAACGCCGCCCCCGCAAAGAGCATATTCGGCGGCTCTTTGAAGACGGCGCTCTACTTCACCGAGCCCGCATATCTGCTCATGTTTTTGGGGCATTATAAATACAAAAAGGGGGACGCCGCAAGGCTCGTTTTGAGCTATGCGGGCGGAGCCGCGATAGTGCTGTTCTTTCTCGCCACTTTCTACGGCGTGTACGGCGGTATCTCCTCGTCGCGTCAGTTCGCGATCTCCAAGACGTCCCTCTACTTTTCGGCTATGGACATGATAGGCAGGGTGGACCTCTTCGCGCTGTACGCAATGGAGTTCGTGATGCTGTTCGCGTACGTTCTGAATATCCAGCTCGCGGTGCACTGCCTCGTGCGGTGCACGGGATTCAAGAGCCCGGAAATACTCTCCTTTGCCGTAAACGCCGCCCTCTTCGCGGTGATAGTGGCGTTCGACCGCTTCTACACGGCGATACAGTCGCTGTTTGCGGGGTGGATGTGGATACCCGTCGTCCTCTTCGCCGTGGCGTTGCCCGCGGCGGCGTGGGGGCTGAGGAGGCGCCGCAATGAAAGCTGAACTCGACCGCCGCGCATTGAGGCGGGTCTCGGTGGTGTTTTTCTGGCTGGTGCTTATAGCCCTCGCGGGGCTGTTCTTCACCAACGACTTCGGCATAGTGGATCTGCACAAGACTTCCATAATCACCGCGGTGGGGGTCGACGTCACCGAAAACGAGGTGCAGGTCACCGCCCAGCTCGCTGTGCCCATGCCCTCGCAGAGCGGGGAAAACGTGGAGTATACCGCCGTTCAGGGCAGCGGCGAGACGATAGCCGACGCCCTCAACGAGATAAACGTAAAGACGGGTTTCTATCCGCAGCTGCAATTCTGCAAGCTCATTCTCCTCGGCGACAGCTGCAAGGAAAAGAACATCTTTCAGGTGCTCGGCTGCTTTTACAGAAAAAACTATTCCGAGCTCACCGCAAAGGTGGCTATGTGCGAGGGCAAGGCGTCAGATATGCTCTCCATGAAGACCTCCACGAGCGACATGACGGCTTCGGTCATACTTCGCGCCCTCTCAGACGAGCTCAAAAAGTCCGCAAACGTCTCGGGCGTCAACTTAAAGGATATCGCCGTGGAGAACTTTTCCGTGAGTTCGGCGGCGTACATGCCCTATGTCGAGGCGAACAAGAGCGGCACGTCCGAGGAGGGCGGCAACGGCGATAACGTCGGCGGGGATCCTCCCTCGGGCGGTTCCCCGGAAGGCGGAAGCGGAGGCGGTTCTTCGGGCGGCGGCTCCTCTGGCGGAGGCGGGCAGGAGAGCGGCGGAGGCGGCGGGAGCGCGCCCGGCGGCAACGTGGAATTCACCGCGCGCAAGACCGCATGTTTTTCGGGCGGGGAGTTCAAAGGGATACTCGACGAACAGCAGTCGTTCGCCCTCGACATACTCAAAAACGAAATACGTCTCGCCGTTTTGCCCTGCGACGCAGGTGAATATCACTACACGCTCGGCTTGAAAAACGTGAAGAGCAAGACGGAGTTGAAAATAAAGGACGGCAAGCCGCTCGTCACGGTAAAATTCGGCGCGAGGGCGCAGATAGCGGGCATAAAAAAGCCCGTCGACCCCGCGGAGACGGCTGCCGACGACAAGCTGACGGGCGAAGTCAAGGAGGGCGCGGACAGGGAAATGGAAGCGCGCCTTTCCTCCCTCGTGGAGGCGTGCCGGAAGTCAGATTGCGACATTCTCGGCATAAAGACGCTGTTGTATAAATACCACAATTCCCATTACGGCAGGCTGAAAGACAGCATTCTGTCCGACATGGAAGTCGTGTACGACGTGGAGATAAATTCGGTGAACTGAAAGTACGCCGCCCGCGCTAAAAGCGCGGGCGGCTTCCCGTTTGTTACGGCGCGGCGTAAAAGAATTCCAAAGTCTCCCCTATAAGCTCCGCTAAAACGGCAGCCTCCCCCTCGGGCAGTTCGCCCGCGGCGTAACGGGACAGCGTTTGGGCGGCAGCCGCCGCAAAGCCGTCCTTTCCGCTCTCCCCGAAGAGGGCTGCCATCTCCTCCGCGGCGGCTATCTCCGAGCCCGCCGCCACATAGCCTTCGAGCATGGCGGCAACGGCTTTGACGGGAGCAGCGACCCCGCACGCCTTTTTGCTCACCGCGGCTTTCGCCATTGTGGCGAGCGCGCCCACCGCGAACCCGCGCGAGATGACTTCGCACATGTTGTCGCAAAGGAAGGCGAGGCTTCCGTGGGCGGCAGCGGCGTACGCCGCGTAGAGCGCGGAACCTATAATATAGGGCATAAAGGCGTTCAGCCTCTCCGCGTCTTTGAGGAGGGTCTTTTTGAGGATCGCGCACACCGCCGCGGTGACTGCGGCAAGAGCTACTACGTCCACACCGTATAAGGTGACAAAATCAATAATTTCAACGACAGTCAATTGTAACCTCACAGAAATATTTATTTTTTCACCCGGCGGCTATATATAACGCCCCGTCCGCGCACCTAAACGCCGCGCGCGGAAATATTATAAAAATAAATGCGTGACTTTTTTGCACGGCAAACGATTGCCAAATCCCGTCCGCCTGTGTTAAAATCTGCGGGAGGTGTTTTATGCGCATGCACAGAAAAGCCCGTCTCGACGAGCGGCTCGCCGCCTGTTCGCGGCTGTATACCGCCGCCGACCTCGGCGAAAAGAACATGAAAATAACGGCGGAGATACCCGAATATCTCCCCCTTGAAAAAATTTTCGGCGACAGTGCGCCCGTCTGCCTCGAAATAGGGTGCGGCAAGGGCAAATTCATATGCGAACTCGCCGCCGCGAACCCGCGCACACACTATGTGGCGGTGGAAAAGATCTCCAACGTGCTCATAGAGGCGCTCGAAAGGGCGGCGGCAGAGGGGCTTGAAAACGTGTATTTTCTGAACTGCGCCGCCGAGGTGCTCAAAAGATACTTCCCCGCGGGCTCTGTGCGCGAGATATATCTCAATTTCTCCAACCCCCTGCCCAAGGAGGGCTACAAAAAACAGCGGCTCACCCACCCGAGAATGCTCAATATCTACCGCGCGTTTCTTGAGGACGGCGGCAGGATAGTCCAGAAGACGGACGACTTCGGCTTTTACGTATTTTCTAAGGATAGCTATGCGGAGTGCGGCTTTGAAATTGCGGAGACGTGTGAAGATTTGGCGGCTTTTCCCGTGGAGGGGGACGTTGAGACCGAACACGAAAGGCTGTTTAAGAGCCGCGGGAAGAAGATATACCGAATAGTGGCGGTGAAGAGATGACCCCGTGGCAGATAGCCCTGATCGTCGCCGCCGCCGTAGCCGCCGCGGCGGCTTTAACAGCCCTCGCCGTGCTCGGCAACAATAAGATAGGCGTCACGCGCTATAAATTCTTTGCGGCGGGCATAGAGAGGGGCATAAAGATAGTGCAGCTCTCCGATCTGCACGGCAAGTCGTTTTCAAAGGACAACGCCTCCCTCGTTCTGAAAGTCGCCGCCGAAAAGCCGGACATAATACTCATAACGGGGGATATCATCCATAAGTACGACGCAAGGAACGTGGAGTGCGCCCTTTCCACCGTTTCCGCCCTCTCCGCCGTAGCCCCCGTGCTGTACGTCTCGGGCAACCACGAAATGCGCAACAAGGGTTACCGTTTTTTCCGCAAACAGCTCGCCGAAGCGGGCGCGGAAGTGCTGGATGACAGGTGCGCCGAAGTGGCGGGAATAACGTTCGTGGGGCTGAACGGAGCCTCCAACAGGAACGGCAAAATAAAGAAGATAATGCCCGAAGGGGGTTACAGGGTGGTCCTCGCGCACATGCCGCAGTTTTTAAAGGACTACGCGGAGGCGGGCGCGGACCTCGTGTTCAGCGGTCACGCCCACGGCGGGCAGTGGAGGATACCGTTCACGCGGATAGGGCTGTACGCCCCCGGGCAGGGGCTGTTCCCAAAATACGTGTGCGGCGTGTATTCCGAGGGCAAGACAAAAATGGTAGTCTCGTGCGGGCTGGGCAATTCCCGCTTTCCGCTGAGGCTCTTCAACCGCCCGGAGATAGTGGCGGCGGAGATCTTAAAGGCTGAATGACATAAGGCGCCGCGGAGGCAGAACTTGCCTCCGCGGCGCCCGAATTTTTTATGGCGTTTTTAACTTTTGAGTATTCTGAACGTGTCTATCATTTTTCGGATAGTGTCCTTTTCCAGATCGGAGAGGGAAAACCATTCCCGCAGGATATTTTCCTCGTCGCCGGTGAGAGAATATCCCTCCGTCCCGCAGAAAAATTGCCCCAGGGATATCCCCAAAACATCGCAGATCTTTACTATGTTTGCGAGCGAGGGCATTGAGCCCGATTTGTTCCAACTGTAAATAGTGTTTGTGGAGATGTTTGTCTGTTTGGAAAGCTCGTAATTCGACCAACCTTTTTGCGCGAGCAACTCGTTAATTCTACCGACCAGATCTATCATATGCCCTTAGCTTCCTTAAACGCTTCGATGGCGGAATATACGGCTTGCTTTTCCTTGTTGGAAAGCGTAGCCCAATCGGAGAGCAATTCGTGTTCTTCCGCGGATAACTTATCCGCGCCCTCGTCATAAAAAAATTGCTCGATCGTGATATTTGCGGCGGCGCAGATTTTTTCAAGATTTGCAAACGACGGCATCTTTTTGAAATTCGACCAGCCGTAAACCGAGTTGGCTGAAATTCCCGTCTTCTTCGCGAGTTCGTATCTGCTCCAACCTTTGCGGTTGAGAAGTTTGTTCAAACGCAAAATAATCTCGTTTTCGCCGCTGTCTTGCAAAGCCGTTCACCCCTTTATAATGCAGAATGCAATGAATATAACATTCTGTTTTATTATAAGTTTTGCCAAACTTTGCGGTAATTCTATTTACTTGTTATATTAAATTCTGAATGATTGCTATATCCGACAAAACCCGACATTTTGCGCATTTTTATAGAGTTGACTTATTTCACTGAAATGCTATAATTATAACAACCAAACAAAAAGGGAAGTACAAATGGAAATAAGTGAAAGGAAAAGACTTGCGGAAAACGTTTTCAAGGTAAATTTTCTCATGAACTGCTACGCGCTCGAAAACGCGGCGTTCGGGGAGACGGCGGCGGGGGAGGAAGTCCCGTTCGACAGATATGTGGAAGAGCTCGCGCTCGGAGAGTTTGAGCCCTACCGTTTTAAAGACTGCATATCGGGCACGGCGATAGCTTCCGACGGGAAGATTGCCCAAAAGAGCAGGGAAGAGTTCATGAAGGAGTGCTTTATGTTCCGCATGGAGCTCGTGTTCGCCTCCGCGCCTAAGGGGCGGACGGCGAAGTTCTGCGGCGGGCTGACTTCCTATAAGTATGGCTTCGGGGAATACATAATGGAGCTGTTTCCGCTTTTCTCCGAAATAATGTACACCGAAGCGGAGGAAGCCCCGGGGGACGGCGCGCCCGCCTTTGCCGACAGGCACGCGCGCGCCCTGAACTACGGCAAGATATGCCGCTTTCTCGTGGCGGTCAGGGGGAAGAGGTTGAAGCCGGGCGGCTGCGTGGACAGGTACATAAAGGGAATAGAATATCTTCCGCGCTATGTGCGCGGGGTGTTGAAGGAGGTCAACGGGAAATATTTTCTCGCCTGCGACGCGGACAGCCCGAAGCTGAAACTCGCCTGTCTTGCGGCAGCCAACTTTATGGATGTGCGGCACACGCGGCTGTTCGAGCAAAAGACGGTCGCATGGGAGAAAAAGAGGACATGAGAACGGCGCGCCGGAATAAATCCGACGCGCCGCTCTCAAAATGTGCATAAAAGTGTAAGCTATTTTACGAGCATTGCCAAAATCGCCTTTATGGCATGCAATTTATTTTCGCCCTGAACGAGCACAAGGCTGTTCTTGCCGTCGATGACCTCGGCGGTGACTTCCACTCCGCGGCTCGCGGGGAGGGAGTGCATGAACTTGGCTGTGGGGCTTGCGAAGGACATCAGGGCGGGGTTTACGCAGTAGGGCTTTAATATCTCCCGCTCGCGTTCGCCTATGGCGGTGTGATAGTTGTAGCTGTCCGTATACACGATATCCGCGCCCCTTACGGCTTCCACGGGGTTATCCGTCACGGTTATGTGCCCGAACTGCCGAACGTTGTCGAGCATCTTTCTGCTCACGGAAAACTCGTTCGGGGTGGCGAGGGCGACTTCCATTCCGCACTTTATGCAGCCCATGATAAGGGACTGCGCATTTGCCGCGCCCTTGCCCACATAGGCTATTTTCAGCCCTTCGAGCCTGCCGCGCTGTTCCCATATCGTGAACAGGTCGCAGATGGTCTGTATGGGCATGCTGCTCTCGTTTGTGGAGTTTATGATGGGTATCGAGGAGACGGCGCAGAAGTTGTCGAGCTCCTTAACGCTTATCCCGCGGGTGACGAGCGCGCCCACGCCGTAGCGGCTTATGACGTTGACTATGTCCTTTATGTTCTCCCCCGCGCGCATGTCGTGCTCGCTGTAAGGGAGGTTGACGCACACCGCGCCGAGCTGGCGGACGCCTATTTCGAGTGCGGAACGGGTGCGCAACGACGTGTCTCCGAAGAGGAGGGCGATAGTCACGCCCGAGAGTATGCGCGTGTCCTCGTGGGCTATGAATTTCGACTTCATCGCCTTTGTGGCGTAGAGGATCTCGAAGATCTCCTCCGTCGTGTAGTCGGTGAGCTTGACGAGGTGTTTGCACTCTATCCCGTAAGAGGGTTTATATCTGTTTATATCCATCTTTTGCTCCGTTGGGAACTGCTGGTCTTTATTGTAACACAACCTGCGGACGATTTCAACTGTTTTTTGCCTCTCTTTGGGAAAAAATACAGCCGCAGTAGTTCTGGCGGTACAGCCCGAACCGTTTAGAGAGCTCGCAGCTCTCGAGATAGCCGTCCCGCTTTTTGAAGTCGGAGTGCAGCCATTTCGCCCTGCCCTGCACGCTCTCGCCCACGGCGTTTATCAGCGCGGCGTCTTTGAGGGGGCTGACCGTGAGGGTGGTGGCAAAGTAGTCGAAGTTCCCGCGGTCGGCTTCCCGCGCCGTCTTTGTAAGGCGCAGCTTAAAGCATTCCGCGCACCTCGCCCCGCCTTCGGGGAGGTGCTCGAGCCCCTTGACCGCGGCGTAAAACTTCTCCTTTTCGTGGTCGCAGTCCAGAATATCCGCCCAGCCCGTCTCGGAAATGAGGCGGCAGAGCTCGGCTTTGCGCCTTTCGTATTCCCCGTCCTCTATGTTGGGATTGTAGAAGAGGACGGTCACTTTAAGGCTGTCTTTCAGACGGTTCAGGCAGGCGGAGGAGCAGGGCGCGCAGCAGCAGTGCAAGAGCAGAGTTTTGCCCCTGCCCTCTTCCAGCTCCTTTTGCATGAGTTTGTCGTAGTTGACCGCGTTCATGTGGATATGATAGCACTTTTTGCGGCGGATTTCAACAGTTTCGGCAAATATTGCGGCGCGGAGGCGGGCGACAACGCGCATTTTTCAAAAAAATTTCAAAATTGCTTTTAAAGCACTTTGAAAAACGCCCCGCGCTGTGTTATTATTATATGCGAAGTACGCATACGCGCGCAAAGATAAAGGTGAAAAAATGTCAAGTCTGAAATTGGAGGGGATAGGCAAGATATATCCCTCGGGGGAAACCTCGCTCTACAACGTGTCGCTCGAAGCCGCGGACAGGGAATTCGTCGTCATAGTCGGCGGCGAAAAGTGCGGCAAGACCAGCCTTTTAAAGGTGATAGCGGGGCTCGAAGAGCCCACTTCGGGGTCGGTGTACATCGACGGCAAGGATATGGCGGACGTCGAGCCCAAAAACAGGGATATAGCGATGGTGTTCAGGAGCGATACGCTCTATCCCACGCTGAACGTGTTTGACAATATGGCGTTCGGGCTGAGGCTCAGGAAGGCGCCCCAGCAACTCATAGAGCAGCGCGTCAAGTCCGCCGCCAACATATTGGGGCTGACCGAATTTCTGTACAGGAAGCCCAAGGTGCTCTCCGCCGCCGCCCGCCAGCGCGTGGCGATAGGCAGGGCGTTGGTGAGGGAACCCAAGCTGTATCTTTTTGACGAGCCCCTCGCGGGCATAGACGAAAATCTGCGCCGCGACATGCTCAACGTCATAGTCAACTTGCAGGCGAGGATGCAGGGCACTTTCGTCTACGCCACAAAGAACCTCTCCGAGGCGCTCACGATAGGCACCCGCATCGTCGTCATGAAAAAGGGCATGGTGCAGCAGATAGACGCCCCCGCCAATCTCTACGACTACCCCGCCAACACGTATGTGGCGTTCTTCATAGGCTCGCCCACGATAAACTTCATAAAGGACGCCTCCGTCGTAAAGGACGGGGAGGGATACGCCCTCGAATTCGCGGGCGGAAAACTCGCTCTTTCCGCGGAGACGGCGGCGAGGTTCACCCTTGCCTCCGAATATGCCGAGAGCGGCAAAAAGGTTATAGCCGGCGTGCGCCCCGAGGACCTCACCGACGGCGGAGAGGGCGAACTCGAAGGCAAGTTCTCCAAATCGGAGGAGGCGGACGGCGTAGTCTACGCCGAGTTCGAAACTCCCTGCGGAGCGCTTATCGGCGCCGTCTCCAAGAGCTACGAAAAGGGGCAGACCGTTCGCCTTTCGGTGAACGGGAGCCGCCTGTATATCTTCGACGCCGAGACCCGCCTGACGCTCCTTGAAAGGGACGCGGGCTACGTAAATACGGGGCATGCCGACGCGGACATAAAGCCGCTGCCCTATCCCGAGGAAGAGGCGCTCTTCAAGCGGCTCGCGCCCAAAAAGACCGCGGAAAAAAAGCGTAAATAACGGCATTTGCAAACCCCGCGCGTACGGGGTTTTAAAGTATGGCAGAAGTATTGCTCGATTCCCTTCTGGACACATTGAAGGTTTTGCCCTTCCTGTTCGTGATATATCTCCTTATCGAGGTGCTCGAACACAAGACGTCCTTTGCGGGGAACGGAAAAATTTTACGGGGCGGGTTAGCCCCGCTTATCGGCTCCGCGGCGGGGATCATCCCGCTTTGCGGATTTTCCGTCATGGCGGCGAAGCTGTACGACAAGGGCTATATCCGCACGGGGACGGTGCTCGCGGTGTTTATCGCCACCTCGGACGAGGCGGTGATAGTGCTCGCCGCCGACTTTTCCGTGGGCGCGCTGTACGCGCTGCTGCCCCTTTTGCTGATAAAATTCGTGCTGGCTGTCGCCGTGGGATACGCCGCAAACGCTGTTCTGCGCCGCGAAAAGCTCGCCGAAACGCTGCCCGAGGGGGGCATGGAGGGCTACGAATGCGCGCACGGCAGGGGGGAAAAGACCGCCGTGGACATATATCTGCTCGTGCCCCTTTTCCACGCCTTGAAGATCGCGCTGTACCTGTTTTTGATAACCTTCCTCTTCGGAACGCTCATATTCTTCGTCGGGGAAGATCGGATAGCCGCCGCCCTTGCCGTGGGCAGATACGCCCAGCCCTTTATCGCCGCGGCGGTGGGGCTCATTCCGAGCTGCGCTTCGAGCGTGATAATAACAAAGGCGTACTTGGGCGGCGTTATAACCTTCGGCGCGATGGTCGCCGGGCTCTCCGTCAACGCGGGAATGGGCTTTGTCATCCTCCTCAAAAACGCCAAAAAGCTCCCCAAAACGCTCGCTTTGCTCGCCGCAACTTATGCAATAGCCTGCGCCGCGGGACTTATAGTCGACCTGTTCGCCCCGCTTTTGAAACTCTGACCCGAAAAAAATCAAAAATTCAGCCCCGTACGCTTGACAAACGGCGTACGGGGTATTATTATTTTATTATCATATGAATACATATTCATATAAAAAACACTGCAAGAGGTGACTTTATGGCGTGCGACGAAGAGGAACTGCACGAAGAGCGGCTGAAAAGGGCGCTCGCGAAAATGCCTTCGGATGAGAATATAGCCGAGATGGGGGAGCGGTTCAAGGCGATAAGCGAGCCCTCGCGGCTAAAAATTTTGCTCGCCCTTTCGGACGGGGAGCTGTGCGTGGAGCACATAGCGCGCGTTGCGGGCGGCAACCAGAGCGCCGTGTCCCACCAGCTCAAGACATTAAAGGACAACAGGATAGTCAAGAGCAGGCGGGACGGCAAAAAGGTGCTTTATTCCGTCTCCGATTGGCATGTAATGGCAATGATAGAGCTTGCAAAGGAGCATTTGGGCTGCGATGGACAGGACGATTAAGATAACGGGGCTCGACTGCGCGAACTGCGCCCGCGAGCTCGAAGAGGAACTCGGCAGGATAGAGGGCGTATCTTCCGTATCCGTGGACTTTATGGGGAGCAAGGTGCTCGCCGACTGCACGGACGGGGCGTATGAAAAGATAATTTACGCCTGCAACCACTTCGAGGAAGTGAAAGTGGAAGAGGAGGGCGCGCCGTCCACGTCTTCCCGCGTTTTCGGCGAAAAGATAAAGATCTCGGGACTGTGCTGCGCCAACTGCGGGCGGGAGCTCGAGGAAGAGCTCAACAAAATAGAGGGCGTGCAGGCGGCGGTGGACTTCATGAACATGCGGATAGTCCTCAACGCCGCCGACGGCGTAGCGCGCGAAAAGGCGATATATGCGATAACCCATTTCGAGGACGTGAAGATAGCTGACGGGCGGGAGAAGAAGAGCTTTATAAAGTCGCGCCTTAAAGACGTGGTATGCCTTATCGCCGCCGTTTTGCTGTTCGTGCCCGCGCTCGTCATGGACTTGACGGGCTTCGCCTCGGCGGAAAATCTGCCCGCGCTTATCGCGGTGTACTGTCTGTATGCCGCCGCCTATCTGCTCGCGGGGCACCCCGTGCTCGTGAACACCTTCAAAAATGTGATAAAGGGCAGGATATTCGACGAAAATTTCCTCATGACCATAGCTTCGGCGGGCGCGGTGGCGCTCGGAATAGTTTCGGGCGACGGATTTTTCGAGGGCGTGGCTGTCATGCTGCTGTATCAGCTCGGCGAGCTGTTGCAGGCGGCGGCTGTGGGGGCTTCGCGCAACTCCATAACGGAGCTCATGGACTTAAAGAGCGACACGGCGACAGTGCTCGACGGCGGCACATGGCGCACCGTCTCCCCCGAAGAGCTCGCCGTGGGAGATATCATCATGATAAAGGCGGGCGAAAAGGTGCCCGCAGACGCGCGGATATGCGAGGGGGAGAGCTCCCTCGACTTAAAGAGCCTGAACGGCGAGCCCGTTCCCCGCGACGTTGCCGCGGGCGACGAGATACTCTCGGGCAGCATTAACCTTACGGGGGTAATAAAGGCAGAAGTCATACGCGCCTACCGCGATTCCGCAGTGGCGAAGATACTCGACCTCGTCGAAAACTCCTCCGCCAGAAAATCCCGTCCCGAGAAGTTCATCTCGAGGTTCGCAAAGTACTACACGCCCGCCGTGTGCGCCGCAGCTGCGCTCGTTGCGGGGCTCGTTCCCACCGTCATATGCGCCGCCGCGGGCGCGTTTACATGGGAGGTATACCGCAGCTGGATATACAACGCGCTCACCTTCCTCGTCATTTCCTGCCCGTGCGCGCTCGTCATATCGGTGCCCCTTTCCTACTTCGGCGGCATCGGCAGGTGCGCAAGGTCGGGCATACTCGTCAAGGGCTCTACCTGTCTCGACGAGCTCGCCCTCTGCACCGTGGCGGCGTTCGACAAGACGGGCACCGTCACCGAGGGCTCCTTTAAGATAGCTTCCTATTCCTCCGAAGAGGCGCTGAAATACGCCGCGGCGGCGGAAAAGTTTTCGTCGCACCCCATAGCCGCAGCCTTTGCGGGCGTGGAAAGTCCCATTAAGGCAGAGGGCGCCGAGGAGATCGCGGGCAAGGGCGTAAGGTGCAGCGTGGGCGGAAAGGAGCTCCTCTGCGGCAACGCCAAACTGCTATCCGAGGGGGGAGTTGAGTTCACGCCCTCCCAAAGCCTTTCCACGGTGGTGTACGTCGCTCTCGGCGGAAAATATCTCGGCGTGGTAGAAGTGGACGACGTGATAAAGGCTGGCGTAAAGGAGGCGGTCGCGGAATTGAAAGCCGACGGCGTCGGCTACGCCGCGATGCTGACGGGCGATTCCCCCGCGCGCGCCGCGAAAGTGGCTGAGAGCGTGGGCATGGACGGCTGTTTTGCGGGGCTTCTGCCCGACATGAAGGTGGCGGAGGCGGAAAAGCTGAAAGAGCGCGGCAAGCTCCTCTACGTGGGCGACGGCATAAACGACGCGCCCGTCATGACCGTGGCGGACTGCGCCGCCTCGATGGGAAAAGTGGGCTCGGACGCGGCGATAGAGGCGAGCGACGTGGTGCTCGTCACCGACAGCGTTTCGCTCATTCCCAAGGGCAGGCGGATAGCCCGCGGCACAAGGCGGATAGTCGTGCAGAACATAGCGGGCTCCCTCGCGGTCAAGTTCGGGCTGATGGCGTGCGACGTGATAATAGCATCGCTGATAGCCTGCGGGTTTGCGCTCTCGCCCTTCCCCCTCATAGTCTCGGTGCTCGCCGACGTGGGAGTTATGCTCCTCGCCGTGCTTAACGCCATGAGGACCGCTCTCATAAAGTGACGGGGCGCGCAAAATATAAAAAAATTATCGCCGCGGCGGCGGAAGTTTTTCAAAAAACCGTTGCCGCGGCTCTCTTTTTGTGTTAAACTTTAATTGCGGCGTGGTATCTCGCCGCAAAGCGGAGGAAAGACGATGGAAGAAGAACGCGGTGCGGACGTGTCCGCCGCAGAGGAAGAACGGGGGACCGCGGCTCATGCGAGCCCCTATAAGGGGATATTCGGCAAAGCCGATAAATTTTTCGGCATTTCGGCGGCGGGGTCCAATTACAAGACGGAGATAATGGCGGGGCTGACTACCTTTATGGCGATAGTGTACGCCCTTCTGGTCGTCCCGGGAATGTACGATATAGACGTGGGCGGGGTGAGCGGCTATCACTTCGTCTCCTTCGACGCGGTGTACATAGCCACTGCGCTCGGCGCGATCGTCGGCACGGCTATGATGGCTTTTCTCGCTAAAATGCCCCTCGCGCAGGCTTCGGGACTGGGCGCCTCGGTGTACGTTACGGGCACACTGCTCGGCGCGGGGCTGGGGCTTACCTATGCCAACGCAATGATATTCGTGCTCCTCGACGGTCTTATCTTCATACTGCTGACCGCCACGGGACTGCGTAAAAAGATCCTGAAAGGCATTCCCGACGAGGTAAAGACGGCTGTGCCCGTCGGCATAGGGTTTTTCATAGCCTTGACGGGCTTCAATTCGGCGGGGATCGTCTCCGTATCGAACGGCGGCTTAGCCATGTCGTCTTTCAACGTCCTCTCCGAAAACGCGAGCTATTTCAACTATATCTCCGCGGCTATCGCCCTCTTCGGCGTGATAGCCATAGGCATACTTTCCCACAGGAACGTGAAGGGCAGCATTCTCTGGGGCATTCTCGGCTGCACCGCGCTGTTCTACGCCCTGACGGGGCTGGGCTGCATATGGAAGGACGGGCAGTGCCTCGATTTCTACTCGCAGTTCACGTTGTCCCACCCGTTCGGCGCCTTCGCCGCATGGGGGAAGGAGTCCGTGGGACAGGTGTTCGCGCACGGCTTCGATTTCAGCGGCTATCTGGCGGTTGACGGGCAGAGCGGCGGCACTCTCGCCGTACTGCTGCTCACCTCCGCGCTCTCGCTGTGCATGCTCGACATGTTCGACACGATAGGCACCCTCTACGGCGCGTGCTCCAAGGGCGGGCTCCTCGACGGCGAGGGCAACCCCCTCAGAATGAACGAGTGCATGCTCTCGGACAGCATAGCCACCTGCGCGGGCGCAGTGTTCGGCGCGACCACGGTCACGACCTATGTGGAATCCTCTTCGGGCGTCGCCGCGGGCGGAAAGACGGGATTTGCCGCCCTCGTAACTGCGCTCTGCTTCGTTGTCGCCCTCTTTTTGAGCCCCGTGGCAAAGATAATCCCCGGGTGCGCCACGAGCGCCGCGCTCATATGGGTGGGCGTGCTCATGATGAGCTCGGTGGTAAAGATAGAGTGGACAAAGCCCGTGGAAGCCCTTCCCGCCTTCCTTACCGTGGCGGTGATGGCGTTCGGATACAGCATCTCCAAGGGCATAGGAGTGGGGATAATCTCCTCCGTGCTGTGCAGGCTGTTCACGGGCAAGGTAAAGGAGATCTCCGCCGTGATGTGGATCATTTCCGCGCTCTTTTTGCTGATGTTCCTGTTCACATGACGTGGACATAAAAAACGCCGCAGGCTGTCAGCCTGCGGCGTTTTTTTGCGCCCGTTTTCAGAATTCGAGCGATTTTTCTATATATGCGGTCAGATCGTCCGCGGCGACGCGCACCTGTTCCATGGTGTCGCGGTCGCGCACGGTCACCGTGCCGTTTTCAAGCGTGTCGAAGTCGATGGTAATGCAAAAAGGCGTTCCTATCTCGTCCTGCCTGCGGTAACGCTTGCCGATGGAGCCCGCGGCGTCGTAAGTGACGGAAAAGCGCTTCTGCAGTTTTTTGTATATCTCCTGCGCCTTGTCAGAAAGGTTTTTTTGCAGGGGCAGCACGGCGGCTTTGTATGCCGCGAGCACGGGGTGGAGGTGCAGCACGTTGCGCACTTCGCCGTCGGGCAGTGTCTCCTCGTCGTAAGCCTCGGAGAGCACCGCGAGCATCAGCCTGTCCGCGCCTATGGAGTACTCTATGACGTAGGGAATGTACTTTTCTCCCGTGACGGGGTCGATGTACTGCATCGTCTTGCCCGAATATTCCTGATGGCGGGAGAGGTCGTAGTCGGTGCGGTTGTGTATGCCGTTCAGCTCCGACCAGCCCATCGGGAAGTCGTACTGTATGTCGCAGGCGCACTTTGCGTAGTGGGCGAGCTTGTCGTGGTCTTTAAAGCGCAAACGCTCCTCCGAAAAGCCCAAATCGGTCAAAAATTTCCACGCCTTTTTCTTGAACTCCTCATAGTATTCCAGATCGGTGCCCTCTTTGCAGAACCATTGGTGTTCCATCTGCTCGAACTCTATCGTGCGGAATATGAAGTTGCCGGGGGTTATCTCGTTTCTGAACGCCTTGCCCACCTGCGCGATGCCGAAGGGCACCTTTGCGCGCGTGGTACGCTGTACGTTCATGAAGTTGACGAATTCGCCCTGCGCGGTCTCGGGGCGGAGATATATTTTGTTCTGGCTCTCGTCGGTCACCCCGCGCGATGTCTCGAACATGAGGTTGAAGGTGCGTATGGGCGTCCAGTTGAATTTTCCGCAGACGGGGCAGCAGACGCGGTGCTCGTCTATGTATGCTTCCATCTCGGCGTTAGTCATGAGGTCGGGGTTCACCTTGCCCTTGGAGTGGTTCTCTATGAGGTTATCCGCGCGGTGGCGGCTCTTGCACTCCCTGCAATCCATCTTGGGGTCGGAAAAGGAGGTGGTGTGCCCGCTCGCCTCCCACACGCGGGAGTTCATGAGTATCGCCGCGTCTACGCCGTAGCTGTTTTCGCTCTCCTGCACGAAGCGTTTCCACCATGCGCGCTTTATGTTGTTCTTCATCTCCACGCCGACGGGCCCGTAGTCCCACGTGTTGCCCATTCCGCCGTATATCTCGCTGCCGGGGAAGATAATGCCCCTCGCCTTGCATAAATTTACGAGCTTGTCCATTGTCACGGCTCTCTTTTTATCCGACATATATACTCCCTTATCCGCGCCCGAGGGGGCGGACAGCCAAAAAATGATAAAATCAATATATCCCAAAACGCCCTTCAAGTCAAGCAAATATCCCCGTCTCGCCGCGAAATTCCGCCGCCGTGCAAAATACAGCCGCGCGGGCTTTTGAAAAGCCCGCGCGGCTGAGCGTTTTGGATTTTTTTGTGTTGCCTGAGTTTATCCGTCAGTCGATGGGAATCAATTTATCCGTCTTGGGCTTTTCGGGGGCGTCCTTGGGGACGGTGAGGGTGAGAATGCCGTTGTTGTATCTCGCCTTTATCTGTTCCCTCTCGGTGTTGGAGCCCACGTAGTAGCTCCTCGAAACGCTCTCGGAGATCTCCCTTCTCAGATACTTTTTGCCTTCCTCTTTTTTCCTCGCCGCGCTTACGGTGAGATAGCCGTCGTCGAGGCTTATCTTTATGTCGTCCTTTTCGAAGCCGGGCAGTTCGAGGTCGAGCTCGTAGTCCTTTTCGTTCTCCTTGATGTTCGTCCTCATTTCCCTGTTCTCGTCGAAGAACATGGGCTTGAAGAAGTCGTCGAATACGTCGAAAGAGTCATAGTCGTCGCCATGTCTGGTCTGTAAATAGTGTTTCATAACAAAATCTCCTTAAAATTATATTTTTTGATATAACTTGGGGAGGCTGCGGTGCGCGGGTTACCCGCTGCCTACCGTCTTCCTTTGTTCACTTTAATTATACCGTTTTCGGGGAGCATCTAAACGGAAAAAAGTAAAAAAAACACATAAAAAAATAAAATTTCAAAAGGCTTGCGAAATGTTGTACATTGACGGCGATATATGATATAATAAATCAAAAGATTTATTAAAGGTGGTACAAATGCTCTCTGATATCGAAATAGCCGAAAGCTGTAAAATGAAAGACATCCGCGAAATAGCCGCAAAACTCGGGCTGGCGGAGGACGACCTCGAACTGTACGGCAAGTACAAGGCGAAGATAAACGTCAAAAAAGTGGAGCCCCGTTCCAAACTCGTGCTGGTCACGGCGATAAACCCCACGGCGAGCGGCGAGGGCAAAACCACCGTATCCATAGGTCTTGCGGACGGAATGTCGGGGATAGGCAAAAAGGTGTGCCTTGCGCTCAGGGAGCCCTCGCTGGGTCCCGTTTTCGGCATCAAGGGCGGCGCCGCGGGCGGCGGATACGCGCAGGTCGTGCCCATGGCGGACATAAATCTGCACTTCACGGGCGACCTTCACGCTATCACGGCGGCTAACAACCTGCTCTGCGCCATGATAGACAACCACATTTTCCGCGGCAACGAGCTGGGGATAAAGCACGTATATTTCAAGCGCTGCATGGACATGAACGACCGCGCGCTCCGCAACATAACCCTGCACAACGCAGCCGGCAACATGAAGGGCTGCGTCAGCTATGAAAGGGAGGAGGGCTTCGAGATAACCGCGGCTTCCGAGGTGATGGCTATACTGTGCCTCGCCCGCGACCTCAAAGACCTCAAAAAGAGGATAGGCGACATAGTCGTCGGCGTGAACGCGGAGGGCGGCTATGTGCGCGCCCGCGACTTAAAAGCGGACGGCGCTATGACCACCCTTTTGAAGGACGCCATAAAGCCCAATCTCGTGCAGACCCTCGAGGGCACTCCCGCGATAGTCCACGGCGGGCCCTTCGCCAACATCGCCCACGGCTGCAACTCGGTGCGCGCCACATACACGGCGATGACCCTCGCCGATTACACCGTCACGGAGGCGGGCTTCGGCGCAGACCTCGGCGCGGAAAAATTCCTCGATACGAAGTGCCGCGTGGCGGGTATCCAGCCCGACTGCGTGGTGATAGTCGCCACCGTAAAGGCGTTGAAACTCCACGGCGGCGCGGATAAGGCGGGGCTTGCGGAGGAGAACCTCGCGGCGCTGAGGGCGGGGCTTCCCAACCTCTTGAAGCACGTGGAAAACGTGGTGAACGTGTACAAAAAGCCCGTCGTAGTGGCAATGAACCGCTTTGCCACCGACACGCAGGCAGAGATAGACGAAGTGCTCTCCGCGTGCGAAAAGGCGGGGGCGAAAGCCGTGTTCACCGACGTGTTTTTGAAGGGCGGAGAAGGGGGCGTCGAGCTCGCGAAAGCCGTCATAAAGGCGTGCGATATCCCCTCCGAACTGCACTATTCCTATAATTTGTCCGATCCCGTCGTTAAAAAAGTCAACGATATAGTCAAAAACATATACGGCGGCGAGGGCGCGGACTTTTCCGAGCTCGCCCTCTCCAAGATAGCCGAGATAGAGAGCAAGGGCATAAAGGACCTGCCCGTTATCATCGCCAAAACGCAGTATTCACTCTCCGACGACCCGAAAAAACTCGCCCGTCCCGAGGGGTTCAGAATATATGTGCGCGACGTAGTGTACAAGGGCGGCGCGAACTTCATAGTCGCCGTGGCTGGCGAGATAATGCTCATGCCCGGGCTCTCGAAAGTTCCCTGCGCGGAGCACATAGATATCGACGACAACGGCGTTATAAGCGGACTTTCCTGACAATAATCGATAGAAGAAGACGGTAAAATGCAACTTCCCGAAGCTACAAATTTTATAGAGCAGATAATAAACGAGGAACTCGAAGCGGGTAAATTCGAGTCGGTGGGCAATAATATAAAGGTGCGGTTCCCGCCCGAGCCCAACGGCTATCTGCACATAGGTCACATAAAGGCGATGTGCATAAATTTCGGGGTGAAGGAGCGCTATCACGGCACCCTCAACCTGAGAATGGACGACACAAATCCCGCAAAAGAGGACTATGAATACGTCGACTCCATAGTGGAGGCGGTGAAGTGGCTGGGGTTCGAGTACGACAAGCTCGTGTTCGCCTCCGACTACTACGACAGGCTGTACGAGATAGCCGAAAAATACATTCTCGACGGCAACGCGTATGTGTGCGACCTCTCGGCGGAGGAGATAACGGCAACGCGCGGCACCCTGACGGAGCCGGGCACGCCCTCGCCCTACCGCGGCAGGAGCATAGAGGAGAATCTGAAGCTCTTCCGCGAGATGAAGGCGGGCAAATATCCCGACGGCGCGCGCACGCTCAGGGCGAAGATAGATATGTCCTCGCCCAACGTCAACATGCGCGACCCCGTGATCTACCGCATAGCGCACGTCTCGCACTACCGCACCAAGGACAAGTGGTGCATATATCCCATGTACGACTTCGCGCATCCCGTTTCGGACGCGATAGAGGGCATAACGCACTCGCTCTGTTCCCTCGAATTCGAAAATCACCGTCCCCTCTACAATTGGTTCGTGGAAAAGGCGGGCTTTAAGGCTCCCCTGCCCCGCCAGATAGAGTTTGCGCGGCTGAATATAACCAACACCCTCATGTCCAAGCGCTATCTCAAAAAGCTCGTGGACGAGGGCTTTGTGCGCGGCTGGGACGACCCGAGAATGCCCACAATAATGGGCTTGAAAAACCGCGGCGTGCCCCCCGAGGCTCTCAAAAAATTCTGCGCCGACGTGGGCGTTGCAAAGGCGTATTCCGTCGTCAGCTCCGCCCAGCTCGACAGCTGCATAAGGGACGACCTAAACGAGAACGCCGAGAGGGCTATGGCGGTGCTGAACCCCATAAAACTCACCGTGACCAACTATTCGGGCGAGGAGGAGGTCGATTTCGAGACCAACCCCGTCAAGGGCGTTGGCGCGCGCAAAATAAAGTTCACGGGCAGCGTGTACATCGACGGCGACGATTTTTCGCTCGACCCGCCCCCCAAGTATAAGAGGCTGCAAAAGGGCGGCACGGTCCGCCTCAAATCGGCGTACATCGTGCGCTGCGACGAGGTGAAGCTGGGCAAAGACGGAAAGGTGGAGGAACTGCTCTGCACCTATTTCCCCGAGACGCGCAGCGGGAGTTCGGAGCATTCCGACATAAAGGCAAAGGGCGTTATACAGTGGGTAGACGCCAAATACGGGCACGACGCCGAGATAAGGCGGTACGAACCCCTCCTTAAAGACGAGGAATATCCCGATCAGGACTACGCCGAGAGGCTGAACGCCGCGAGCGAAAAGATACTCTTCGGCAAGGCGGAACCCCGCCTTTGGGAGTGTGACGAAAATACGCCCTTCCAGCTCATCCGCACGGGTTATTACAAAAAATTCACCGAGGACGGGAAGCTCGTGCTTTCCGAGATAGTTTCCCTTAAAGACAATTTCAATAAATAACGGAGGTCGTTGGATTGGTTTTCGATATAATTATATGGGCGGCGCTCGGAGTATTTGCGCTTATCGGGCTCATTATAGGGCTTGTAAAGGGCTTCAATAAGGTCTCCACGTGGGCGAGCGATTACGCGATTTCCGCCACCATAACGATAGGCGTAGCCGCTATACTCAAGATCAACGGCGTCGCGGCGAAAACGGCGGGCATAATCACCCTGCTGCTCTCCGCGGTGACGCTCATTCTCTTTGTCTGCCTCTCCCGCATAATGCAGAAGGCGATAGACCGCGGCATGCAAAAGAGGGAGGACGACCTCCGCTCTTACGGCGGTTTGGGCGTGTTCAACAGGATATGGGGCGGGCTCACGCTCGCCATAAAGGGCTTCGTCATCTGCGCCGCGATACTCATTACATGCTTCTTCATTCTGGACGTCGCGCAGCTCCAGCGCATATGGGAGGGCGCTTCCAGATTGTACACCTCGGTGCTGGGCGGCGGGCTCTGGCAGAACGTGAAAAAAGTGGCTGCCGACCTCCTTGTGATAGGCATAATAAACCTTGCCATACGGCAGGGCTTTGCAAAGGGCATATTCACCTCGCTGTGGGGGCTGTTGGTGCTCGGTCTCGCCGTGGGCGGCTGCGCGCTCTCGTACGCGCTCGTGTTCAAATCGGGAATGTTCGATTCCGCCTCTGCCGCGCTCGGCGCAAAGCTGTTTGAAAAGATCTCGGCGAGCAATATCCCCCAATTCACCGCAGAGCTTGCCGAAAACGTGGCGAGATGGATAATAACCGTGGGCTTGTCCCTCGTGCTGATAATAATCGTGGCGGTGCTCTCCGCGCTCATCTCGCGCGTGATAGACTTCGCGAGGTTCGGCTCCGCGTTCTACTTCGCGGACGGCATTCTCGGCGGCACCGTGGGATTTATCATAGCCGTCGCACTGATGCTCTTTTTGGGCGCGGTGTTCCAGCCCATCTCCGATCTGCCGTTTATGGAGACGTTCACGTCCTTTTTCGAGTATTCCTCCGTCGCGAAGTTCTTCTATTCCGACAACCTTTTGATAGCGTTCGGAATGAAAGAGCTGATACCTCTGAGGAGCTGGCTCACTTAAAATGTAAAGAATGCGCGCGGCTTATAAAAGCCGCGCGCCGATTTTTTTTATATCTTTTCGGAATAGCTCTGGCAGCAAGTGCAGGCGTCCGCGTTGCAGGTGCACCCCACTTTTATCTTGGGAAGAGTGCAGTTGCAGCTCTTATAGTTGTGTCTGCACGTAGAAACGTCGCAGGCTATATCGGTGTTTACGCTGTTTTCCATATGAATACCTCCTTTAATATTCTGCGCGGCGGGCGGCAAAATATACGGCGGGTATTGACAAACGGCTGCCGATGCAATAAAATACTGTAAAGGAGAAAACTATGAAAGTCATACTGTTGCAGGATGTGAAAGGTCAGGGCAAAAAGGGCGACGTCGTGGACGTCAACGAGGGCTACGCGAGGAACTTTCTCATAAAAAAGGGCTTTGCCGAAGTCGCTACGGCGGCAAAGCTCAACGATATTTCCATGAAGAAGTCCGCCGCCGATTTCCACAGGGCGGAGGAGGAAAAAGCCACGCGTGAGCTCGCCAAAACGCTCAACGGCAAGCAGTTCACCGTCCGCATAAAGGCGGGGCAGAACGGAAAAGTGTTCGGCTCTGTGACCTCGGCGGACATATCCGAGGCGCTCGCCGCGGCGGGATACACGGTGGACAAGCGCAAGATCGCGCTCGCCGCGCCCATAAAGACCCTCGGCTCATACGAGACGGAGCTCAGGCTGATGGAGGGGGTCGTCTCGAAGATAACCGTTTCGGTGGAAGCCGAATAACGCCTTAAAAAAATCACGGCGGGCGCATGCGCCCGCCGTTTTTGTATGTCCGTCATTTGCCGCGGAAACCGCCGCCGCCGTGTCCGCCGCCGGAAATATGGAAGCTGAACCCTCCGCCCGCGCCGCCTGCGCCGGAGGAGGAGGGGCGGGAGATCATTCCGCTCGCTATCGTGGTGGTAGAGCGGCGTATCGCGCCGTTCAGTATCGTAAAGTTGAGCAACACCTCCGTGTCGGAGCACGTAGCCCACACGGGAGGAGCCATAGTTATGTCCTTGAATTTTTCCTCCCACTTGTCCGAAACGTTCAGAACCTGCGCGTACGGCAGCACGTGGTAGTAGTACTGCGGATCCTCTTCGAGCAGCCGTTCGAGCCTGTCCTTTTCGGCGTACAGAATAAAGTTTCTGAACCCTATGATGCCGTTCAGCTTTTCAGTGTAGCTCTGCGTGCGGCTGACTATCAGAACGGACAGCGCGACGCCGGTAAAGCAGAGCGCGAGGAGCAGAACTTTGGGCAGCATGGGTATCACCGAATCGGGGATGACGAATGCGAATATCAGGGTGCACAGCGCGATCCCGAGCGCAATCAGGGCGCAGAAGAGCACGTTTTTCTTGCCCGCGTTCTTGAATTTGTTGTACATGACCGTCTCGGTCAGCCCGTAGAGTATCAGGGCGGGGAGCAGGGCGATAAAGCCGTAGAAATAGAGCAGCGAGGAGTGTATTGCGGTGAGCGCGGAAAGGAGGGGAGCCAGCCCCGCGAGCGCCCCGCCGAGCAGGGCGAAGATAACCGATACTCCTATGCTCCCGCTGCTGTAAAGCCCTTTCGCCTTGTCGTTTACCATGGCTGTCGCGTTCTCGAAAGTGCGGTAAAAGGCATAGCGCAGCTCGCTCGTCTTAACGCGCTTGCCCTCGCCCGTTCTGAACAGCCCCGCGAACACCGCCTGTTCGTAGTTCTGCGCGGTTGCGGGCAGATTTTTCAGCTTTATGAGTACGGGGTCATCCTTGTCGTTCAAGTCTATCGCAAGATATCCCTTGTCCGCCCAATAGTATATAAGGGAGGTCACGTCCTCGGCGTTCACCTTATTGTCTATGAGTTTGCCCATGATAAGGGGGTCCATGCCGTCGGGCGCCTCGAAGTTGACCACGGGGATGAGCCTGTGGCGGTTGAAAAACGCCGCTTTCACCGCCAGCGTCGCGAGGATGAGCGCCGCCGCCGCTATGACGTATATATAGGGCGTAAACTCGAAATAGGTTTTAAGCGTGCCCGGTTCGAACTCCATAAAGAGGCTCACGCCCTCGTATTCGCCGAGTTCGAGCCCGGACAGGACGAACTTCTTTCTGCCGTCCGTTTCGGTCGTCACGCCCGTCACGGGAGTTTCCTCCCCCGAGCCGCGCTCTCCCGCGGTATATGTCGCCCTTATAAATCCCGCGGGCGCGGTCACAGTCACCTTGGCGCCGTGTATGGCGGAAGGTCTCGCCACGCCTATCGCGTTCAGGTTGAGCCTGTCCGCGCCCTCTTGCGCGCGGGTGAGGCAGTAGTCGTACGTCAGCGTGTAGATACACTCGCTGCCGCGCTTTATGGAGTCGTCCCCTATGACGACGCTGATAAAGTCTCTGTCCTCTATCTCCACCTTGAAATATGCGGGGATAACGTTGCCGTCCACCGTCTCGGTGACGTTCACGTTCCGCACGAGTTCCCCGCCGTTCACGGGAATGTCCTTTATAAAGCCCGTGGAGCGGTAACCCGTGTATTTGACCGTCATGTCCTCCGTCACGTGGAGGACCCTGTCCGCCTCTATGTCGTACTCCACTCCGTAGTCCGTGAACTCGAAAGACGTGGCTGAAAAGGAGCTCTCCGCGAGAGCCGTATCCGCGGAGGCGGAAAACGCCGCGCCCGCGCACACGACCAGAACCGCGGCGGCGAGCGCCGCGAGGCAGAGGAGGGGAGTTACTTTCGTTCTCTTCATATTTTCCCTCTTGAATGCGTATAAAAAGCTGAGATCAGAATTCCACTTTCACGTTCTGCCTTTCGGCTTCGTCGTCTATCTCGAAATAGGGCTTCTTTTCGAGCTTCATCATGTTCGCGACTATGTTCGCGGGGATGGACCTTATCTTGGTGTTGAAGGTCTTTACCACCGCGTTGTAGTACTTGCGCGAATTTGCTATCTCGCCCTCTATGGAGGAGAGCTGGTTTTGCAGGTTCATGAAGTTCGTGTTCGCTTTCAGGTCGGGATAGTTTTCGGCTACCATATTGAGGGAGCGGAGCGCGCCCGAAAGCTGCACGTTAGCGTCCAGCTTTTCTGCCGCCGTCTTTGCCGCCTGCGCGTTGGAGCGCGCCTGCACGACCTTTTCGAGCACTTCGCTCTCGTGCGCGGCGTAGCCCTTCACGGTGTTCACTATGTTGGGGATAAGGTCGTATCTCTTTTTGAGATATACGTCCATGGTGGAAAACGCCTCGTCGCACTGCGAATCGAGCTTTACAAAGGAGTTGTAGGAGACTATTCCCCAGATAAGCGCAACGAGCAACAAAAATACGACTACCCCGGCTATCGCGATGCCGACGATAGCCCCTGTTCCGAGTGCCAACAGATCCATAATTTAAAGTCCTCTCAGTTGAATTTTTTTATCTCCGTAACGGCGTTTTTCAAAAACGCCTCCGCGGTGGAATCCTTTTTGATGTTGGAAAGCGCCTCTTCGGGCGTAAACCAGCGCACTTCCGAAATTTCGTCGGCGTCGAGCTTGGGCTCGCCGTCCTCCGCAATCATGAGGAAGTTGAGCATGAGCACGTTTTTCGGCTCGTGATAGCGCGAGGACATGAACTTCGATTTTACCGTGTTCAGCCCCGTCTCTTCCTTGAATTCGCGGGTAACGGCTTTTTCAGCCGTCTCGCCCTTTTTCACATAGCCCGCGAAGAGTATAAAGTCCTCCTGCCCGACGTGTTTTGCGAGCAGAATTTTATCCTTTGCCCTGTTGAACACCACCATGCTCACCGCCGTGGCGAACTGCGGAAAGCGGAATTCGCCGCAGTTCTTGCAGAAAGGCACCAGCCCCTCGCCCTTGGCGTACATGAGGCTGAGCTCGTTGCCGCATTCTATGCAAAACATAATTTCTTCTCCTTACGGTTTTTTATGCGTTTGGAACGCATTCCCGAAACCTATAACTCTATTATATAACGTTCGGATAAATTTTTCAATACCATTTTTCGATTTTGGCATATTTGTTGACATATTTTTTACAATATAGTATAATGCTTGTTAATATATTGTCCCGTCTGCGGGCGGGATGACATTCCATCGAAGGATATATTTATGAATTACGCACGGGCGAAAGCATATCTTAAATTGCGCGGGCAGGAACAGCTTTTGGACTATTTCGACGAGCTGGACAAGGAAGAGCAGTCCGCCCTTTTGAACGATATAGAAAATACCAATTTCAACATACTTAAAAACATAGGCAAAAACACGCAGAAAAAGGCGGGCAAGATAACCCCGATAGGCGCGGTGAGCTTGCAGGAGATAGCCCGCCGCAAGCCGCAGTTCAAGGCGGTGGGCGAGACCCTTCTCAACGAGGGCAAGGTGGGCGCCGTACTGCTCGCTGGCGGACAGGGCTCCCGTCTTGGGTCGGACAAGCCGAAGGGAATGTTCAATATAGGCGTCACGCGCGAGCTGTCCATCTTCGAACAGCAGATGCGCAACATAGAGGAGGTCACCTCGTCCACGGGCAGGCATTTCCCCCTCTTCATAATGACGAGCTACATAAACAAATCCGAAACGGTGGAATTCTTCGAATCGCACGACTTCTTCGGCTATCCGAGGGACAGGATACACTTCTATGTGCAGGACCTCGCGCCCACGTGCGATTTCAACGGCAAGGTGTTTCTGGATACTAAGAGCCGTCTGTCCCTCGCCCCCAACGGCAACGGCGGCTGGTATTCCTCCCTCATAAACAGCGGTCTTAACAAGATCATCGAGAGGGAGAATATAGAGTGGCTCAACGTTTACAGCGTGGACAACGTTCTCCAACGCATCTGCGACCCCGTCTTCATAGGCGCGACCGTGCTTAAAAGGTGCAGGTGCGGGGCGAAAGTCGTAAAAAAGGTGTCTCCCGACGAAAAGGTGGGCGTTCTTTGCAACGAGGGCGGCAAGCCCGCCATCGTGGAGTACTACGAGATGCCCGAAAAGCTGAAAAACAAAAAGAAGAAGGGCGAGCTCGTGTACTGCTACGGTGTGACCCTCAACTATCTTTTCAACGTGCACGACCTCAACGCCACCCTCTCGGGCAAGCTCCCCTATCACCTCGCGGAGAAGAAGATCCCCCACATGGAAAACGGCGTGCGGGTCTGCCCCGAGGAGCCGTGCGGCTACAAATTCGAGACTCTCGTCGTGGACATGGTCAAGATGATGGGCAGTTGCCTCGCCTTCGAGGTGGACAGGCAGCGCGAATTCGCCCCCGTCAAAAACGCCACGGGCTGCGACAGCGTGGAGTCGGCGAGGGAACTTCTGAAATTGAACGGTGTGAATCTATGAAAAAATTTTTATGCGCGTTTCTTGCCGCCGTCACGGCGGCGGCGACCGTGATGTGCGGCTGCTCGTTTGCAAACTCCAAAGCGGGGAGGGACGGGCGCGATCTCGATATCTATGAGATATACGAAGCCGCGAATACGGAAAGGGGAAAGGAGGGACTGCCCTCCCTCAGCTTTTCGGAATTTTTAAAGGAATATCTCGCGGGCATAGACGTCAGCACGTCGGACGACGTGAACATAAGGGCGTCCGTGAACCGCTCCCTTTTATCCTGCGTGGCTGTTCTGAGCGGGTTCAGCTACCGCCGCGGGCTGTACAGCGACACGGCGTGGTTCGCGGGCTCGGGCGTTATGGTCGAGGCGGATAAGACCACGGGAGAGGCGTATATCCTCACCAACTGCCACGTCGTTTACTGCGACGTCACCGACGGGACTACCGCCGCGGACGACAGGATAGACAACGCCGCCTACGCCAAGTCGGTATACGTTTCCTTTTACGGCGACGACGATCTGAATACGCAAAACGACTTTCCCGCGGAGATAGTCGCCTCCTCCGAGACGTACGACCTCGCGCTCCTCAAAATAACCTCCCCGCTCATAGTTTCGGGCGACTTCCGCGCCGCGGAGTTCTGCGAAAGGGAAGAGGTGTACGTGGGCGAAAGGGTATACGCCGTAGGCAACCCCGAGGGGGACGGCTTTTCCGTAACGGAGGGCATAATAAGCCGCGAGAGCGAGGTAATAGAGCTCTCCCCTTTAAGCGGCGGGCAGGATATAAGTTACCGCGTTATCCGCACGGACGCGGCTATCAACGGCGGAAATTCGGGCGGCGGGCTCTTCGACGCTTCGGGCAGGCTCCTCGGCATAGTCAACTCCAAGATGACGGGAGAAGAGGTGGACAACATGGGCTACGTGCTCGCGGGCTCGTACTGCAAGCGGCTGTGGAAGCTGTTTGCCGACGGCTGCGGAGCGGCGGGTGAACCGGGCGTCACGCGCGCGGTGTTCAACGTTCCCGTCACAGTCTCGTCCGATACGCGCTACGATACCGCTCTCAGCGTGACTAAGATAACGGACACCGTCACAGTCAGCATGACGTACGGCGGCTTTATGGCGGGCGACGTGATAGAGCGGATAAAGATAACCGACGCCTCGGGCGGCACGGTCGAGGACATGGAGATACTCCGCAGCTTCAATATTGACGACGTGCTCCTCTCCGCGAGGGAGGGATATTTCGTGGAATATACCGTAAAAAGGAGTGGCAACAGCATCACGGTGCGCACGTCTCCCGAGATGGAACAATGCAAATAAAACGACGGCTATAAGATAAGGGCGCGCCGCCGCGGATCTCCGCGGCGGCGCGCCCTTAATATCCTTTCATTTTAAGCCGTCAGGTAGTATGGTCTATGCTGTTTATGTCGTAAGGCGTGACCTGATATACGTAGTAGTTCAGCCAATTTATGTAGAAGAGGTTGGCGGTGGAAGTCCAATTCATCTTCACCGCTTCCATGCTCCCGTCCGTAAAGTAGTTTACGGGCGGCTTTACGGGCAGTCCCTTTTCAAGATCGCGCTCGTACTCGTTTTTGAGGGTGTAGCGGTCGTATTCCATGTGCCCCGTGACGAACACCTGTCTGTTGTCCATGCTCTTTATTATGGACGCGCCCGCCCTTTTCGAGTACGCCAATATCTTCAACCCGGGCACGTGCATTATGTCCTTCGCGTAGATTATGGTGTGGCGGGAGTGCGGCATGTGGAACTCGTCGGAAATGCCCCTCATGAGCGGCTCGGCTACCCCGTCCAATATCCTCTGGTGGGCGAATATGCCGAAGCACTTGTCCTTCAAGGGGTGCTTTTTTATGCCGTAGAAGTGGTACAGCGCCGCCTGCGCGCCCCAGCATATGAATATGGTGGAGGTGACGTTTGAGCGCGTCCAGTCCATTATCTCCTCGAGCTCATGCCAATACGCCACCTTTTCGAACGGCATGTTCTCCACGGGCGCGCCCGTGATTATCATGCCGTCGAACTTTTTGGAGACTATTTCCCTGAAACTCTTGTAAAACTTGCCGAGATACTGCGCGTCCGTGTGCGTCGCGCTGTAAGAGCTCGTCTTAACGAGCGTTATGTTCACCTGCAAAGGGGAGTTCGAAAGCAGGCGCATGAACTGCGTCTCCGTCGTCTCCTTCGTGGGCATGAGGTTTAAAATTGCGATCTCGATGGGGCGGATCTGCTGGTTCACCGCCCGTTCGCTGTCCATGACGAACAGCCTCTCGCCCGTCAGTATTTTGTATGCAGGCAGGTCTTTGTCGATGACTATGGGCATATTTCTGCGTTACCTTTCAGTTATACTTTTTCAAGCGCCGCTTCGAGGTCGGCGATGATGTCGTCGGGGTCCTCTATGCCGACGGAGAGCCTTATGAGGTTGTGCGGCACGCCCGCGGCTTTCAGATCCTCTTCCGAGAGCTGGCGGTGCGTGGTGGAGGCGGGGTGGAGCACGCAGCTGCGCACGTCGGCGACGTGCGTCTCCTGCGTTATGAGGGAGAGCGACTCCATGAACTGCGCGCACTTTTCCACGCTGCCCTTAATGCCGAAGCTGAGCATTCCGCCCTGTCCCGCGGGGAGATATTTGCGGGCGAGCGCGTGATATTTGTCCCCTTTGAGGGAGGGGTGTTTGACCCACTCTATCTTGGGGTGCGCCGCAAGATATGCCGCCGCGCGCTCGGCGTTGCGGCTATGCCTCTCCATTCTGAGCGCGAGCGTATCGCAGCCTATGTAGGACAAAAAGCCGTTCTGCGGGCTCATTATCGCGCCGAGATCGCGCATCATCTGCGCGCGGCACTTGGTGCCGAAGGCTACGGGCTGCTCCGCGTACACGAGCCCGTGATAGCTCTCGTCGGGAATGTTGAAATAGGGATATCTTTCGTTGCCCTTAAAGGCGAAGTTGCCCGCGTCCACTATCATTCCGCCGAGCGCCGCAGCGTGCCCGTCGAGATATTTTGAGGAGGAGTGGACGATTATGTTCGCCCCCCATTCGGCGGGTCTGCACAGAACGGGCGTGGCGAGGGTGTTGTCCACCGCGAACAGAACGCCGTACTTTTTGGCGACGCGCGCTATCTTTTCAAAGTCGAGCACCACTATCGCGGGGTTGGCGATAGTTTCCGTGAATATGAGGCGGGTCTTGCCGTCTATCAGCTTTTCTATCTCTTCTTCGGGCGCGTCGGGGTCGAAAAACCTGCATTCTATCCCGAGCTTGGGCAGCGTCACCGCAAAGAGGTTGTATGTGCCGCCGTACACCGCGGAGGAGGAGAGTATGTTGTCGCCCGCGCCCGCCACCGTCATCACGGTGAGCGCCGTCGCCGCCATTCCCGAGGAACAGCCTATGCCGCACACGCCCCCTTCGAGGGCGGCTACTTTCCCCTCGAACGCCGCCACCGTGGGGTTCGCGAGGCGGGAATAGAAGTATCCGTCGCTCTTCAAATCGAACAGATCCGCCATGTCGCGGGTCTTTTCGTAGTAGAAGGTAGTGGACTGCACTATGGGCGGAATGCGCGCTTCTCCGCTCTCGGGCGAATAGCCCGCCTGCACGCACAGAGTATCGGGTTTGTATTTTTTCATGGGTTGCCTCCGCTGCCCGCTATGCGGGTCAGATATATCTTTTTATTTCGCGGTCGAGCTCGCGCTTTTTGTCGCGCTCGGCTATCGTCCGCTTTTTATCGTAAGTCTTTTTGCCCTTGCAGAGAGCTATCTCCGCCTTTACAAGGCTCCCCGAAAAGTAGAGGGAGATGGGCAGGAGGGTATAACCCTTTTCGTTCATCTTGCCCGCAAGCCGCGAGATCTCGGCGCGGTGCATCAGAAGTTTTCTGTCGCGCTTGGAGTCCTTTGTGGAGAACGCCCCCGACTTGTCGTATACGGGTATGTGCATATTTTTGAGAATGAGCTCCCCGCCGCGGAGTATGCAAAAGCTGTCCCTGAGATTGCAGTTTCCCGCGCGCAGGGATTTGACCTCCGCTCCTTCGAGCACTATTCCCGCCTCGTACTTTTCGAGTATGAAATATTCGAAACCGGCGTATCTGTTATATGCTATCTGTCTCATCGTATACGGTAATTATATCACATATTTTGCGGCGTGCAAAACGTTTAAAGCAACTTTAACAGCGCTTTCATCCTCCCGAGGTCGCATGAGGCGATCATGACTTTCACCCTCTGCCCGGGGCGGAAGGAGCGCCTCTTGCCCGAGAGCAGCATTTTGTCCTCGTAAAAGGTGTATTCGCCGTCGGGCAGATCCTCGGCGGGCACCAGCCCCTCGGCAGCGTTGTCGAGCTCCACGTATATCCCGTGCGCCGTCACGCCCGAGACAGTGCCGCAGGCTTCTTCGCCTATCCTGTCGTTCATGTAGGCGAGGACGTACAGGTCGTCCACAGCCCTCTCCGCGGCTTCCGCGTTCCGTTCCGCCGCCGAACACCGTTCCGCGGCTTCCTTTATAAAGTCCTTGTCCTGCCCGCAGCCCTTCCCCGAAAGTATGTCCTTTATGGCGCGGTGCACCGTAATGTCGGGATATCTGCGGATGGGGGAGGTGAAGTGGCAGTAGTGCGAAAGAGCCAGCCCGAAGTGCCCCTCGCACGCGGGGGAATACCTCGCCTTTTGCATGCTGCGCAGGGTAAATCTGTTGGCTACGGCGGCGCAGGGCTTGTCCTTAGCCCTTTCAAGCGCCCTTTTAAAATCAGCGGGCTGAGGGTCGTCGCAGTCTGATTTTACTTCTATGCCCAGATCGCGCATGAACGCCGCGAACGCCGCGCATTTTTCCGCCGTCGGTCTCTCGTGCACGCGGTAGAGGCAGCGCGCCCCGCGCTTTATGAGGAAGAGGGCGGCGGCTTCATTGGCGGCTATCATAAACTGCTCTATCAGCTCTTCCGAGCACAGCCGCTCCCGCACGGGGATATCCACTTTTCCGTCTTTGAACAGTATTTCGGGCTCGCGCACGTCGAAGTCAATGCTGCCAGCCTCGCTCCGCCTCTTTTTGAGGAGGCGGCAGAGCTCGTGCATATCGTCTAAAACGCCCGCTATGTCGGCGTATTTTTCCCGCGCCCGCACATCGCCCGCGAGCACGGCGGCTACGTCCTTATAAGAGGTCTTGCGGCGGCTTCTTATCACGCTTCCGTAGAACTCGCAGCCGAGGCGTTCGCCCCCGCCGCCGAAAGTCAGCTCGCAGGTGAGGCAATATCTGTCCTCGCCCTCGTTTAAGGAACATATCCCGTTGGAGAGGGCTTCGGGGAGCATCGGTATCGCGCGGTCGGGGAAGTATACAGAGGTGCCGCGGCTGTACGCCTCCCTGTCCGTGGGGGAGTGGGGCTCTACGTAGTGCGTTACGTCGGCTATGTGCACGCCGAGAATGAACTTGCCGTCCCGCCTTTCAAGGCTTACGGCGTCGTCCATGTCCCGCGTGTCCTCACCGTCGATGGTAAATATTGTCCTGTCCCTCAGATCGCGCCGCCCCGCCGTATCCGTCTTTTCGCGGCTGAGCTCCGCGGCTTCCTTTAAAACGTCCCCGGGGAACTCTTCGCGGAGCCCGTACGCTCTGACTATGGAGAGCTCTTCCGCGGCGAGCTCGCCCTCTTCGCCGAGTATCTCTTCCACCGCGGCGACGGGCGGTCTGCCCTTGGGATAGGAGGTTATGCGGCACACCGCCTTTTGCCCGTTCTGCGCCCCGCCGAGCCCGTCGCGGGGGATATATAAAACGGGTCTGCGCCTGTCGTCGGGATAGAGAAGGGCGTATCTCTTTTCGAATACCACCGTGCCGACGGCGGGGGAGGGGTTCCTTGCGGCGATCCCTAAAATTTCAGCCCTGTCCGCCGTGCCGCGCACGGGGGAAAAGAGCACTTCGTCGCCGTGATATGCGCCCTTTAAGTACTTTGCGGGGACGAAGTAGTCCTCTCCGCCGTCTGCGGGCTTTATAAAGGCGAATCCCCGCTCGTTCCCCTCGAGCACGCCCCGCCGCGCCGCGAGCGGGCGGCGGGGCGCGCCCTTTGCGCCCTTGCGCGCGTTTTTATGATGTATTATTTCCGCTTTCATATGTATCGTGAGGTGAATAAAAGCGGCTTAACCTTTAAGCCGCTTGCGTGTTCTCATTTATTTTCAGGCAACGAGCAACTGTACCACGTACACCGCGATGGCGAGCACCGCCATCACCGCGAGACAGATCCACGTCCACTTTTTCAGTTTGGCTTCGATGCTGTTGCCCTTGTGTTTGCCGAAGAAAGTCTCGCTGGAAGCCGTTATGCCCTGAATGCCGTCCGAGTTGCTCTTCTGGAAGAGGATCATTATGATAGAGATGAGCGCCGTCAGAAAGAGCAGCGATATGCAAGCTATGTTGAACACCCAATAGAGCGGGTAGGCTATCTCGGGGTCCATTGTATTGGCAAGTAACATGACCATAGAACAAAACCTCTGTCTGTAAATAAAGCGGTTCCTTTCACCGCATAAGCTATTATAACATTAAAAAATCTATTTTACAATCAAAAATATCGGTGTTTGAAAAAATTTTTATTCCGTTTTTACCGTTTTGGGGCGTTTTTCGCCGAATTTGTTGATCACGAATATGCCCGCGCAGACCAAAACGAGCGCCAGCAGGGTAAAAACGCTGAAAAGTTCCTCCCGCTCGTTGAGGATAATAGCCGAAAACAGCGCGCCGAAGAGGGGGTTGGTGCTCTTGAACACAGCCACTTTCGAGACGGGGTTATACCTTAGGAGAAAGCTCTGCAGCGTAAAGGCGCAGGCGGAGAGGAAGCCGAGGTACAACAGCATGAAGGCGGCGGGGGCGTCGAAATAGGTCAGCCGTCCGCCCGCGCACAGCCCCACGGCTATGAGGACTATCCCTCCCGTGAAGAACTGCCAGCCGCAGATGGCGGTGGTGTCCTCGTGTTTGGAAAAGACCTTCACGAGCCCAGCGGAGACGGCGGAGGAGAGCCCCGAAAATATCACGAAGCCCTCGCCCAAAAGGGAGAAGTCGAAGTTGAAGCCGTCGCCGAGGTTTATGAGTATCACCCCGCCGAAGCCGAGCAGGCACCCGAGGAGCTTTATCAGGTTGAATTTTTCCGTGCGGAAGATAAAGCATGCGGCGAGAATGGTGAAGAACACGCCCAGCCCGTTCAGAACGGAGGACTTCACCCCCGCGCAGTTGGCGAGACCTATATAGAAAAAGGTGTATTGCAGGGCGGTCTGGAAGAGCGCCACAAGCCCCACGCGCCACAGGTTTTTCGCCTTTGGCACAAGAAACCTCCTCCTCGAAACGCTCCCGAACGCTATCACGAGCACGCCCGCAAGGGTAAAGCGCACGCCCGCGAACAGGATTATCGTCGCCCAGTCGTCGGGCGCGTCTATGCGGAAAAGTTTATAGCCCGTCTTCACGCAAGGGAAAGCGCTGCCCCACAAAAGGCAGCAGATAATGGCGCATATGCAAACGACCCACGTCTTGGAGAAGGTCTTTTCTGGTTCTTTGAACAGCTTCACACTGACATTATATTTGAAAATTCTGTTTTAAGCAAACAAAAACGGCCCGCGGCGCAAATTTTGCGCCGCGGGCTCTGAAATTCGAGTCCTATTTTATGAGGCACTTGCCCGTCATCTCTGCGGGAACGGGAAGCCCCATCACCGTCAGAAGAGTGGGGGCGAGGTCTGCCAGAATGCCGTCGTCGCGCAGCTTCGCGCCCTTGTACTTTTCCGAGACGAGCACAACGGGCACGGGATTGGTGGTGTGCGCCGTGAAGGGCGAACCGTCGTCCGAGAGCAGCTTGTCGGCGTTGCCGTGGTCTGCGGTCAGCAGGGCGGAGCCGCCCAGCTCGAGTATCTTGTCGGTCACGCGCTTTACGCACTCGTCCACCGTTCCAACGGCTTTTATGACGGCGGGGATAACTCCCGTGTGTCCGACCATGTCGCAGTTGGCGAAGTTGAGTATCATTACGTCGAACTTGCCGCTGTCGAGCTCTTCTATCACCTTATCCGTAACGGCGTATGCGCTCATTTCGGGTTGCAGGTCGTATGTGGCGACCTTGGGCGAGGGGATAAGATCGCGCTGTTCGCCCTCGTTGGGCGCTTCCACGCCGCCGTTGAAGAAAAATGTGACGTGCGCGTACTTTTCCGTCTCGGCTATCCTCAGCTGGGTCTTGCCCATTTTCGCAAGATATTCCCCGAGCGTGTTGGCGAGCACCGTCTTGGGGAACGCCACACCGACGTTTTTGAATTCGGCGTCATAGACCGTGAAGCACACGTACACGGGGTCGATAAAGCCCGTCTTTCTCTCGAACGCCACGCCCTTGGGCACGACGAATTCCCTCTCGGACATGGCGCGGGTCATCTGCCGCGCGCGGTCGGGGCGGAAGTTGAAGCAGATTATGCTGTCGCCCTTTTCTATCAGCCCCGCGGGCTTGCCGTCTTCGTATATCTTGGTGGGCAGCACGAATTCGTCCGTCACGCCCGCGGCATAGCTCTCTTCCAGAGCCTTTACGGCGTCGTCCGCGCGGTTGCCCGTGCCGAGCGTGAGCATATCGTAAGCCTTTTCTATCCTGTCCCAATTGTTGTCGCGGTCCATGGCGTAGTATCTGCCGACTACGGAAGCTATCTTGCCGAAGCCGAGCTTATCTATCTCGGCTTGCAGCTCCCGCATGTATCCCGCGCCCGAGGTGGGGGAGGTGTCCCTTCCGTCCATAAAGCAGTGAACGTACGCCGTTTCCAGCCCGCGCTCTTTCGCCATCTTCAGCAGGGCGTAGAGGTGGGTGGAGTGGCTGTGCACGCCGCCGGGACCCAACAGCCCGTAGAGGTGCAGTTTTTTGCCATTCTTTTTAGCCGAATCCATCGCGTGTATCAGGACGGGATTTTCAAAAAAATCGCCGTCGGCTATCGCCTTTGTTATCTTGGTCAGATCCTGATAGACTATCCTGCCCGCGCCCATGTTCAGGTGCCCCACTTCGGAATTGCCCATCTGCCCATCGGGGAGCCCCACGCTCATTCCGCTCGCGCCGAGCGTGGAGGAGGGATATTCCTCCATGAGCCTGCACACGTTTTTGCTGCCGTTGAGGCACACCGCGTTGCCCAGACCCGCGGGCGCCAGCCCGTAGCCGTCCATAATGATTATCGCATAGGGGATCTTTTTCATGTTTATCGCCTTTATTTTTTTGTTTTATTATATCAGTAAGCGCAATGTTTAGCAAGCGATTGAATCGATTCTTTTACCGCAATCCCAAAATTTCGTCTGCCGAAACGTCTATTATCTCGCATAGGTTTGCAAAGGTATCGAGCGACGGGAATTTATCGAGGCGCATATACTTGCTCACCGTAGATTGGCTGACGCCCAACCTGCGCGCAATCTCCGTCTGGGAGAGCTTGCTTTCGGTGATGGCTTCACGCAATCTTTTTTGAATATCTTGCAATTCTATCATACCTAACAAATAGCACATTGTGCCTTAATTTGTTTGACATTAGGCACACTGTGCCTTACAATAACTTAAACCGATAAAAAAAATCAGCGCCGCCGCGGAAATCCGCGGCGGCGCAATACTTTGATATGGGAGCGAGAGGAGTGAGCGCATTCGCAAGGCGCGAACGGTGCCCGAGGCGGGCGACTGTCCTTGCGCCCGCCGAGACAGAGCCGCTCAAATCACGTAAAAAACAGACATCGTCGAATGTCTGTTTTTTCGTGAAGTTCTTAAATTATTGACGTTGCAAGCAAAACCACGTTTTTGCGCAGCAAGACAGCATTTGCGCATACCTGCGCCTGAGTAGAGGGAATTTGCGCCATTATATTATGGTGCGCCCTAAAAATGGCGCAAAAGGAGGCAACGCCTCCAAAATCACGTAAAAAACAGACATCGTCGAATGTCTGTTTTTTCGTGAAACTACTCCTTGTCGTAATTTACTATCGTGGCGAAATCGAGTTTGAGCGAGGCGCCGCCTATCAGCCCGCCGTCTATATCGGGCTGAGCCATAAGCCCCTTGCAGTTGCCCGCGTTCATGGAGCCGCCGTATTGGATTATCACCTTTTGGGCGCACATGGGGCAGAAAAGTTCGCCTATCTTCTTTCTTATATGGGCTATCGTCTCCTGCGCCTGTTCGTCGGTAGCCGTCTTGCCCGTGCCTATCGCCCAGACGGGTTCATAGGCGATAACCACCTTTGTTATGTCGTCCACGCCGCCCAAGCCTACCGTGAGCTGTCTGTCGAGCACCTTGTCGGTCTTGCCCGCCTCGCGCTCGGCGAGCATTTCGCCCACGCACACGATGGGGGTGAGCCCCGCTTTCAGCGCGGCGTGCAGCCTCATGTTGACGCTCTCGTCCGTCTCCCCGAAGTATTGCCGCCTTTCGCTGTGACCTATTATGACGTATTCCACGCCGTACTCTTTCAGCATTTCGGCGGAAATTTCGCCCGTATATGCGCCCGAGGGCGCCCAGTGCACGTTTTCCGCGCCTATTTTGATGTTGCTGCCAGCGGCAGCTTTCACCATTTCGGGTATCAGAATGGCGGGAACGCACAGCGCAACGTCGCAGTTCGCGTCCTTGACGAGGGGTTTAAGTTCCCCTATGAGTTTGGCGCCGCTCGCCGCCGTCATATTCATTTTCCAGTTGCCGGCAATAAAAGGTCTCCTGCCCATAGTTCTCTCCTTAAGTTTTTTCCCGAATATTATATCACAACAAATCGCCGAATGCAACCGCTCCGCTAAAATAAGTTGCAATAAAAAACTGCGGCGGGCGCGAATTCCGCGCCCGCCGAGACGAAGCCCTCAGATCACGAAAAAATACCAAGCACGGCTTGCTTGGTATTTTTGTGAACACATAAAATTATAACGTTGCAAGCAGGGTTCCCCTGCGCCGCAAGACAGCATTTGCGCATACTTGCGCCTGAGTAGAGGGAATTTGCGCCATTATATTATGGTGCGCCCTTAATTATGGCGGCAAGAGCGGCAGAGCCGCTAAAATCACGAAAAATACCAAGCACGGCTTGCTTGGTATTTTTGTGAACTTGTTTTATTTTTTCTCATTCAGGCAGGCGATGCCGGGGAGCACCTTGCCCTCGAAGAGTTCGAGAGAAGCCCCGCCGCCCGTGGAGATATGGGTGACCTTGTCGGCGAACCCGAGCTGCTGTACAGCCGCCGCGGAGTCTCCTCCGCCGATTATCGTGGTGCACTTGCCGTATACGTCGGCGAGCGCCTGCGCCACGGCGATCGTGCCCTTTGCGAGGACGGGATTTTCAAATACGCCCATGGGACCGTTCCATATTACCGACTTTGCATTCTTTACCCTGCTCGCGTACAGCGCGCGGGTCTTTTCGCCGATATCCATGCCCATCTTGTCGGCGGGGATCTTGTCGCTGTCCACCGTCTCGACTTCTATGGGAGCGTCAATGGGCTCGGGGAAGGAGGAGGTGACCACGGTGTCTATGGGGAGCAGAAGCTCCTTGCCGAGCTTTTCCGCTTTTTCCATCATGTCCTTGCAATAGCTTATCTTTTCCTCGTCGAGGAGGGATGAGCCGACTTCATAGCCCTTTGCTTTGAGGAAGGTATACGCCATTCCGCCGCCGATTATGAGGGTATCGCACTTTTCGAGGAGGTTGGAGATAACGTTCAGCTTATCCGCGACTTTCGCGCCGCCGAGTATAGCCACAAAGGGGCGTTTGGGATTTTCGAGGGTGTCCGCCATGACGGTGAGCTCCTTTTCGATGAGGAAGCCGCACACGGCGGTCTTGATTATGCCGTATTCCACTATCGCGGCGGTGGAGGCGTGGGAGCGGTGCGCCGTGCCGAAAGCGTCGTTGACGTATATGTCGGCGTTGTGCGCGAGCGCCTTGCAGAAGCCCTCGTCGCGCTTTTCCTCTTCCCAATGGAAGCGGAGATTTTCAAGCAGCACGGCTTCGCCCTCTTTGAGCGCGTCGCGCTTTGCGGTCGCGTCGGGACCTATTACGTCCTTTGCGAATGTCACTTTGCCGCCCAAAAGCTCGTTGAGCCGCTTTGCGACGGGTGCGAGGGTGAGCTTTTTGGGCTCGTCCTTTTTAGCTTTTTCTATCACGGCTTCGGCGGTGGTCTCGCCCGCCTCTACTTTCTGTTTATCCTTTTTATTCAGCTTTACTTCCGCGGAGAAGATGGAGTGGGGTTTGCCCATATGGGAGCAGAGGGTGACCTTTGCGCCCGCGTCGAGCAGGTACTTTATCGTGGGAAGCGCTCCGATTATCCTGTTTTCGTCGGTGATAACGCCGTCTTTCATGGGTACGTTGAAATCGCAGCGCACCAGCACGTTTTTGCCTTTAAGGTTTTTGAGATCCTTGACGGACATCTTGTTCATAACAGTAAACTCCTTCAAAAATTTGTTCGATAACATTATAGATAAACGCGGGGCGAATGTCAATAAAATTAGGGGGTAATAGGCTGCGCCGCGGGGCGGGATAAAGTTTAATTTTTGCCCGCGGGGCAAAATCGGTTGAACTGCCGCCGCGTATGTGCTATAATTCAACGCGTATACTATCCTCGGGGGTGTCTTTATGAATATCTGCGTTGCGGGATTGGGGATAATCGGCGGCTCCATCTGCATGGCTTTGAAGAGGGCTGGGCTCCACGTGTGGGGCTGGAACCGCTCGCCTAAGCCTCTCGACTACGCCCTTTTGAACGGGCTTATCGACGGCGCGGCAAAGGACTTCGGGGAGTTCGACGTGATTTTCGTTGCGCTCCCGCCGCAGGCGTGCGTCGACTTCATAAACTCGCACCACTTCCGCGATGGCGCGGTCGTCGCCGATATCTGCGGCGTTAAGGAGTGGATGGAGAAGAAGATCTACTCCAAAAAGCGCAATTTCCGCTATGTCGGCTGCCATCCCATGGCGGGCAAGGAGGTTTCCACGATATACAACGCCTGCGCCGACCTCTTCGACAACGCGAGCATGATAATAACCTCGGACGGCAGGACGGACGGGGACGCGCTCGAAACGGTGCGCAATCTCACGCGCATGATGGGCTTCGCGGCGATAGTGGAGTGCTCCGCCGCCGTCCACGACAGGAAGATAGCCTACACCTCCCAGCTCGCGCACGTAGTCTCCAACGCCTATGTCAAGGGCGCGCAGCTCGACGGCTGCATCGGCTTCACGGGCGGCAGTTTTCAGGACATGACGAGGATAGCGGGCGTAGACGAGCGGGTGTGGACCGCCCTCTATCTGAAAAACGCCGCCAACCTCACCGCCGAGATAGATTCGCTTATAGGCTCTCTCGCCGAGATCCGCGACGCGCTCGCCGCGGGCGACGGGCTGGCTTTACAGCGGATATTGAGGGCGGGGAGGGAGCTCTTCGAGGCGCGCCGCGCGGAAAGAGCTTCTTCGGAAGATATTTCTGTAAAAAAATTGAAATAAATTTTGAATTTTGCAAAAGAGTATGGTATAATATAAACGCGGGGAGCCGTGCGCTGCCCCGCGCAATAAAATTATAACGGTGGATTATGGTTTGCGACGTAACTGTTTGGGGCGCGGACGGCGGCGATATCCGCTCCGTCGGCGAGCTCGTATACACAGCCTCGGGTTTCGACCTCGATTATACTATGGGCGGCGACAACTGCCGCTTTTCGGTGCGGGGCGACTCCGTCTCGCAGAGCCGCCGCGGCAACGTCAACACGGAACTCAGTTTCCGCCGCGACAGGGAGACGGCGTGCATACTTCTGACGGGCGAGCTCACGGGCAGTATCCCCGTCAAAACGGTTTCCCTCGATATAGTTTGCGGTGAAGAGGGAGTGTCCGCGGACATAGTCTACTATCTGGGCGGGGCTAAGATAAATTTAAAGCTGTCCGCCGTCATACGCAAGGAGAATATATGAAGATACAATATCTCGGTCACTCGTCATTCAAACTGACGGAGAGCACGGGCACATCCGTTGTGTGCGACCCGTATTCCCCCGAAGTGGGCTTTGCCATGAAAAAGGTGAGCGCGGACGCGGTCACCGTTTCCCATCACCATTTTGACCACGACAACGTCGCAGCGGTGGGCGGCAATCCCCGCATAATCGACAAGGAGGCGAGCTACGATTTGCCCGGCGTGGAGATAAACGCCGTGAAGAGTTTCCACGACGGTTCGCGCGGCAAAAAGCGGGGCGAAAACGTGATATTCAAGTTCAGGATGGACGGGCTCGATATCTGCCATCTGGGCGACCTCGGCGAGGCGTGCAGCGCGGAGCTGATAGAGCTCATCCTGCCCGTGGACGTCCTTTTGATCCCCGTCGGCGGCAACTATACGATAGACGCCGAAACGGCTAAGGAATATGTGGACAGGCTGATGCCCGAAATAGTTATCCCCATGCATTACCGCACGAAGGATTGCAGGATAGACATAGAAAAAGTAGACGAATTTTTGGACGAATTCGACGACGACTCGGTGGAGATAAGCGATTCGTCGGAAATAGAGCTCTCCCGCAGCGACCTCACGGGCGAGAGAACGCGCGTAATAGTGCTCAGGAGGGCGTGATATTGGAAGCCGGCGACATACTCTCCGACATCACGGGGCGCATTGAAAAGAAGACCATTCACGAACTGCGGCAGATAGCGCGCGCGGTGGGCGTAGTGCGCCCTGCGGACGGCAAGAAAGAGCGCCTCATAAACGATATACTGAGCATAGCGACCTGCAAAACGTCCCCGTCGCCCCGTTCGGCGCGGGGCGCGCCTCCCAAGTCCTCGGAGTACGACAGGAACCTCGTCGCCGACATAGAGAAGTGCATGAGGTGTTACGGCGCGGGCAAAAAGGACGCGCGCGGCATGCCGTGGCTCGTCTCGGACGGGAACGGCGACAGCAGCTGCGCGGGGCTCGTGTGCGCGGACGGCAAAAAGCATTTTCTCCTCTGCGGCGAGTGCGTGGCAACGGCGGGCGTCGTGAACGTGCACGATTCGTTCATGCAGCGGTTCAACCTCTCCGAGGGCGACAGGGTCGTCGGGGAATACTGTATCTCCGCGGACGGCGAAGCGGGGCTGTGCCGCGTTCTCAGCGTAAACGGCTCCAATCCCGACGCGCTCAAAAGGCGGGCTTTTTCCTCCTTGACCCCCGCGTATCCCGACAGGAAGATAGAGTTGGGGGGCGCGGATAACGCCGTCGCCGTGCGGGAGACCGACCTCTTCGCACCGATAGGCAGGGGGCAGAGGGGGCTCGTCCTCACACCCGCAGGCGTGCGCGGGCTGCCCTATATGCAGGAGCTCGCCCGCGGGATATCGGCGGAAGGCGGTCCCGAAACGGTGGTGATTCTGCTCTCCGCACGTCCCGAGGACGTCACGGCGATAAAGCGCGGGGCTCCGTCCGCGCGGCTGTGCTACACCACGTTCGGAATGGACGAGCGCGCCCACGCCGCGACTGTGGATATGATAGCCGCCTACGCCCGTTCGTGCGCGGAGTGCGGTAAGGACATAGCCGTGCTCGCGGACGGCGCGCGGGGCGAAAATCTCAAAAAGCTGTTCACCGCGGCGATAAACGCCGAGGAGGGCGGCTCGGTGACCGTTCTGGCTACCTGCCCCGAAGAGGAGGCGGCGGGATTTGCCGCGGCGGCGAATATGCGCCTGAGGCTCAAAGAGCGCGGCGCGGCGGGCGGCGGTATAGACATTGCGGCTTCGTATACGGACGAATGCGCCCTTTTGCAGACCCCCGCGGAGCTTTCCGCGGCGGCGTATCTGAGGGGGCTTGCCGCGGACGGCGGCGAACACGTGAGAGAGATGTTTTGTGAGAGCGGCGACAATCGGCGGCTCGTGGATTCCTTGAAAAATGGCTGACAGACAGTTTTGCGATATAGTTAAGATAACGATAAAGGCGGGCGACGGCGGCGACGGAATGAATTCCTTCAAGTCGTACAAGGGCAAGCCCGCGTGCGGACCCGACGGCGGCGACGGCGGGAACGGCGGCAGCGTGTACGTGCAGGCGGACGGCTCGGTAAACGACCTGCTCTCTTTCCGATATGTCTCAAAGTACTTTGCGGAGAACGGCGAGAGAGGGGGGACGAACAGGTGCTCGGGCAAAACGGGCGCAGACGTTATAATAAAGGTCCCCGTGGGCACGCTCGTGCGCGACTTCGAAACGGGCGCCGTCATAGCCGACATGTTCTCCGACGGCGAAAAAAAGCTCGTCGCGGAGGGCGGACGGGGCGGCAAGGGCAACGTGCGCTTCACCACGTCGCGGCGGCACGCCCCCAACTTCGCCCAAAAGGGGGAAAAGACGGAGGCGCACGCCCTCGTTCTCGAACTCAAAGTCATAGCCGACGTGGGCATAATAGGCTTCCCCAACGTGGGCAAGTCCACCGTGCTCTCCCGCATTTCGGCGGCGAGACCCAAGATAGCGGACTACCATTTCACCACCCTTTCGCCCAATCTCGGAGTGGCGGAATATCACGGCTCGTCCTTTGTGGCGGCGGACATTCCGGGGCTCATCGAGGGCGCGGCTGAGGGCGCTGGGCTCGGGCACGACTTTCTGAGGCACATAGAGCGCACCCGCATGCTCTTGCACGTCGTGGATATCTCGGGAGTGGAGGGCAGGGACCCCGCCGACGATTTCCGCAAGATATGCGCCGAGCTCAAAAGTTATTCCGCGGAGCTCGCCTCCCGCCCGCAGGTGATCGCGCTCAACAAGTGCGACATGTACGGCGCGGAGGAAAATTGCGCAAAATTCGAGGCGGAATACGGCGGAAAGTACAGGATATTCGAGGTCAGCGCGCTCACGGGCAAGGGGCTTGAAGAGCTGCTCGGCGGGATATGCGAAGAGCTTGAAAAACTGCCGCCCGTGCAGAGGACGGAGGCGGACGAAACTTTCACCTACAAAAAGAGCGGCGACCTCGATTTCGAGATATTCGAGGACGGCGGAACATATGTAGTGGAGGGCACTCTCGTGGACATGCTTTGCCGCAACGTGGTGCTCTCAGACCCCGAATCCATGGCGTACTTCCAGAAGGTGCTCAGGGAAAAGGGCGTCATAGCGAAACTGCTCTCAATGGGCGTAAAAGAGGGGGATACGGTGGAAATAGGCGAAGTGGAATTCGATTTCGTCCCGTAACCCGCCGTAAAGGAGAAAAAATGTTGACTTCCAAGCAGAGAAGCAAGTTAAAAGCCCTCGCCGCCAATCTGGCGCCGATAGGGCAGATAGGCAAAGAGGGCATAGGCGAAAATATGCTCAGAAGTTTTTCGGACTGTCTCGAAAAGCGGGAGCTCATAAAAGTAGCCGTTCTCGAAAACGCCGACGGAGACCCGCAGGAGCTCGGGCGCGAACTCGCCTCCCACCTCGGCGCGGAATGTGTGATAGTCATTGGCAGAAAAGCCGTGCTCTACCGCAGATCGCAGAGAAAGGACGTCGAGCACATCTATTTCTGATTTGCCACGAGCGCGACCGCAGAGAGTATAAGCAAAAGGGAGCCGCTCACAATATAGTATATGGGGAAAAAGGTGAAATAGCTGAGGGCGAGCAGCCCCGCGCCCGACCAGAAGAGCGGCGCGCACAGCTTCCTCGTGAACCCCGATTTTATGAGCTGCAAAAAGCTCTTCTTCCCCTCGCCGTAGTAGTTGTACTTTTCGGGCAGCAGCCCCTTTTCCTTCAACGCGGCGTAAATTTCGCCTATTTCGGCGATCTTCACCGAAAAGCCGTCCGCGAGGGCGCGGGCTTCGGGGGAGGACTTCACGCAGTAAATGCGCTTTTCGCCCTCGAAGCGGTACTTTATCACCCTCGCCACGTCGTCCTCGGTGAGGGGCTGCATCCTGAATGCGAAAAAGCGCGCCTCGTTCCCGCAGACTATCTTCTGCCCGCTCGGCTTGGCGTTTTCGCCGAAGAGCTTTAAAAAGAGCCTCTTTATATAGCCGTCGGAGGAGAGCGAGAGGTGCAGGGCGAGCAGTTTTCTGTCCCTGTCGTCCCGCGTGAGTATCAGCTTTTTATTCTGCCTGCCGCTTATGTAAACGCAGGCGAGCGCGCCGAACAAAAAGAGCGCGGCAATTCCGAAGACCAGCCCCCACGCCGCGCTTTTCGTGTAGAACCGCACGGCTGTAAAGAAGAGTAAAAACGCACACGTTCCCGCAAAAAGCGTGTCGAGCACGAGCGGGAGATTCAATCTTTTCATATAACTTGTTATTGACAGGAACCGTAAAAATATAACGTATGAAAATAGCGATAATGGGCGGGGCTTTCAACCCCGTGCACAACGAACACATCAACTGCGCGCTCGCCGCGCAGAGGGAGCTGGGCGCAGACAAGGTGATAATAGTGCCCACCAACGTCTCCCCGCACAAGAGCGGCAGGCTCGCGGCTCCGCCGCGCGTCCGCCTTGAAATGTGCCGCGCCGCGTTCGGGAGATTAGAGGGCTTCGAGGTGTCCGACTGCGAGATCGCAAGGGGCGGGGTGAGCTATTCATACGTCACCTGCCGCCGCTTTAAAAAGCTGTATCCCAATGACGAGCTGTACTTCGTCATGGGCGCGGACATGCTCGCGGGCTTTTCCCGCTGGAAGGAGCCGCGCGAGATATTGAAATGCGTAACTCCCGCCGTGTGCGCGCGCGAAAACGCCGAAGACCTGATGCCGCTCGTCAGGCGGTTTTCGGAGGAGTTCGGCGGGGATATAAGGGCGTTCGGCTATGTAGGCAAAGCCGTCAGCTCCACAAAGGTCAGGGCGCTCGCCGCCCTCGGCTGCGATATCTCCCCTTACGTCCCGGAAGAGGTGAAAAGGACTATTCGCTCGCGGGAGCTGTACGCCATTCCCGAGGCGCGCGCCGTGAAAAAGTATCTCACCGACGAGCGGTGGGCTCACACCGTCGGCGTTGCCGTCGCGGCGGCGCGGAGAGCGCCCGCCGCAGGGGTTGCGGAATACGACGCCCTGCTCGCGGCGGCTCTGCACGACTGCGCCAAATATTTAGGGGAGGACGCGCCCGAACTCAGGGGCTTCAAGCCCCCCGCGAACGTTCCCCCGCCCGTCTTGCACCAATACTCGGGGGCGTACGTCGCCGAGCACACCTTCGGCGTGAAGGACAAAAACGTGCTCGACGCCATCCGCTACCACACGAGCGGCAGGGAGAACATGAGCCCTCTCGGCAAGCTGATATTTTTGGCGGACATGCTGGAGGACGGCAGGGATTTCGACGGGGTGGAAAGCCTCCGCGCGCTCTTTGCAAAGGACATAGACCTGTGCCTTGCGGAAGCGCTCCGCCGCCAGCTCGAATATCTCAGAAGCACGAAAAAGCCCGTCTATCCTCTGACGGCGCGGGCTTACGAATACATAAAGGAAAGGTTGGATAATGACAAGTCTTGAAAAAACGCTCCTCATCTGCAAGATACTCTCTTCCCGCAAGGCGAAAGGGATAGTTTACCTCAAAGTGACCGACAAGACGTCGCTCTGCGACTACTTCGTCATCTGCGGCGGCTCTTCCAAGACGCAGGTCAAGGCGCTTGCGGAGCATCTCTCGGAAAAGCTCGAAAAGGAGCACGGAGAAGTGCCCCGCCGCTTCGAGGGCGTCCGCGAAGGGCGCTGGGCGGTCATCGACTATGCCGACGTGATAGTGCACGTGTTCGGCGACGAGGAGCGCGACTTCTACAACCTCGAAAGGCTGTGGGAAGACGGCGAAAATCTTGTCAGATACGAGGACTGACGGCTATTTTTTGAACTGTATCTCCTTCGGCGCGGTATAGCTTTTCCGCGTGCGCTTTTTTTCCACGATGTAATATACGGGCTCGGGCTTAGGCTCGGGCTTTTTTTCGGGCTCGGCGGGCTTTTTTATGTACTGCCAGCCCAAAAAGGCGAGTTTTACGAAATGTACGAGAATAAAACAGGCTAAAAAAGTCAACAACAAATACAAAAATCCCATATGCAGCCGTATTTTACCGTGAATGGGCGGGCGGATATTGATACATAACGTAATTTTTTGGGAGATATAAGGGATTATGGACGAGCTGAAGGAGCGCAAGGCGGCGGAACAGGCGATGTTCGAGGACTTCAAGAGGAAGATAAATCTCGAAGCCGCCCGCGCGCAGATAAGGAAGATAGAGTACAACCTCTCGGACGTGACGTGCGGGCTCGCCGCGGTCAAGGCGGGGTGCACCGACGCCACCGTTCTTGAACTCGGGGGCGTGTGCGTTGCGCCCGGCTTCGTCAAGCCGTGTTCGGCGTTTTTGGGACCCGCGCCCAAGCGGAAGAGCCTTCTGATAGCCTGCATAAGCTATCCCGACGGCGGCGACACCACGGAGATAAAGGTGAAAGCCGTGAAGCAAGCCATAAAGGACGGCGCGGACGAGGTGGAGGTCACCGCGCCAATAGCGCAGGTGCGCGACGGCAACTTCCAATACGTCAAAAGGGAGTTCAAAAAGCTCCGCAAAGCCGTAAAAAACCGCGCGATACGCATCTCGGCGGAGTGCGCGCTCCTCACCCCGCACGACGTCACAAAGCTCTGCTCCCTCGCGGCGGACTGCAAGATAGATTCGGTCAAGACCTCGTCGTTCGGCGACGGGGCTGTCGCCAAAATACGGGGCGCAGTAAAGGACAGGTGCACCATAAAGGCGGAGGGCGTATCGTCGGTTAGCGAGCTCTCCAACGCCGTGAACATGGGCGCGGTCACCGTGGGCAGTAAAAACGCCCCTGCCGTGGCGCGCTATATCCTCGCGGCGGCGGGGAATGAAAATCTTGCCTGAAAATATGCCGCGGCTGTATTTTTCGGGGCGCAAAGGGCAATAAACGGGGCGGAGGTAATTTTGTATGCAAGACATAACTTCAAAGGAACTCGAACTCATTTCCGACGCACTCACGGCGGAAGGACTTATCTGCAAAAAGGCGCGCGCGTATTCCAAAACGCTCACAGACGCCGACCTTGCCGCGTGCATGGCGGGGATAGCGGACGAACACGAACAGCGCTTCAACGCGCTGCTGAACATCATAGGAGGCTGAAACCATGAAACTCACAAAAAGCGACGTCACGCTCAACGAAAAGGACGCTTTGCAGGACATGCTCGAATCGGAAAAACAGCTGATGACTATCTACACCACCGCGCTCTTCGAGGGCAGCACAAAGGCGATGAGGAAAAATTTTTCCGCCAACCTTCTGGGCGTGGCGGAAAACCAATACTGCCTCTTTTCGCAGATGTCGGCGAGGGGATATTACAAGCCCCAGCCCGCAAACAAGAACATGATAGACACCGCCAACGAGAACTACAAAAAGGAAAAGAACCGCTTAAAGGCGTAAGTGCAAAAACAGGGCGCGGGGCGACCCGCGCCCTGTTTTTGCGCTTGACAGAGCCGCCGCAATCTGCTACAATTTTCAAAAGCCCGTAAGGGCTATCTCATACATAAGTCTGGTGGATATGACTATTCTCGTTACGGGCGGCGCGGGATATATAGGCTCGCACACCTGCGTGGAGCTCCTGAAAGAGGGGCACGACGTTATAATTCTCGACAATTACTGCAATTCTTCCCCCGCATGTATCGGGCGCATAGCGCGCGTAGCGGGCAAGGAGCCTGTATCCTATGCGGGCGACGTGCGCGACGGCGCAACGCTCGACAGTATCTTTTCCTCGCACAGGATAGATTGGGTGATACACTTCGCGGGGCTTAAAGCCGTGGGCGAGTCGTGCAAAAAGCCCATAGAGTACTACGACAACAACGTCTGCGGCACTATATCCCTCGTCAGGGCGATGCAGAGGCACGGCTGCAAGAGGATAATTTTCTCCTCGTCGGCTACCGTTTACGGCGTTCCCGAACGGCTCCCCCTCGACGAGACCTGCCGCACGGGCGGCACCACCAACCCCTACGGCACGGGCAAGCTCTTTCAGGAGCGCATACTTGAGGACGTATACGCGGCGGACGGAAGCTGGACGGTGGTGCTGTTGAGGTATTTCAATCCCGTCGGCGCGCATGAGAGCGGGCTTCTCGGGGAAGACCCCCGCGGCGTTCCTAACAATCTCGTGCCCTATATAGCGCGCGTCGCGGCGGGCGGGCTCGGCGAGATAAGAGTTTTCGGCAACGACTATCCCACGGCGGACGGCACGGGCGTGAGGGACTACATCCACGTCACCGACCTCGCAAAGGGGCATACCGCCGCCCTCGGCAGGATAGAAAAGAGCGGCGTATACGTGTATAACCTCGGCACGGGCAGGGGTTACAGCGTGCTCGAAGTGATAGCGGCGTTCGGCAGGGCGTGCGGCAAGGAATTGCCGTACAGGATAGTCCCGAGGCGGGAGGGGGATATAGCCGAGTGCTATGCGGACCCCTCCAAGGCGGAGAGGGAGCTCGGGTGGAAAGCGCAACTCGGGTTGGACGAGATGTGTGCGTCCGTATGGAATTGGCAGCGTAAAAACCCGGACGGCTACGGGAAATAATTCGGAAAATAATAAGAGGCGGGGCGGACCCGAAAGTCCGCCCCGCCTTGAATTTTTCACGTTATTTTCTCGGAATGAAGTAGTAGAGGTTCCTCAGCTGCTGGCGCACAAAGGGGCTGTATTTGTAGCAGCCCGATTCGAACAGCACGTAGACGCTTCTGTTCACCACGCACATCCCCTCCGCCATGGAGGGCACGGAGTATGTCCTTGCCAGCGCGCTGTCGTCCGCAAAGTACAGGATGGGATCTTCGCTGTAATCCGCGCCCGTCGACTTCTTCACGCCCTTATAGAAGAATTCCTTTCCGTGGGTCTCGCCCTTGGAATCGGTGAACTTCACGTAGTTCGAATATTTGCGGCTCGATGTCGCCCGCACGGCGGAAAAGTCGTAGTATCTTATATCGGAATTGGAGAGCGCCCAGCTCGAAGAGAGCACGAGATCGCCCTCTGCTGAGGAAGCGGAAGCCCCGCTTTTGAGAATGCGCGCCGCACCCTGAACCTTGTCGGGAATGGCGTAAACGGCGTCCACTTTGGGCACTCTGTCGGCTTCTTTAACGCCGCTCGAAGAGGAGAGCAGGGCGAGCCCGTACTTGTTGTTGACGTCTATGTTCGAGGTGTATTCGTACATGAACGCGTGGGTGGTCGCACCCGTCTTGGGGCTGGTCACGCAGTGGTCGGGGTCAGTGGAGTACTCGGAGTTGTCTTTGAGGTAGAATTCCCCCACATAGAGCTTGTCGTTCATGGTGGAAGTCGTGCCGTCGTCGTAGAAGAAACAGAACGAGGCGTTGCAGTTCGCCTCGAAAGAGGCGGTGAACTTCACGCTCTCCGTGCCGTCGCTGTTTTTTGCGGCGCGCGCCACTATCTCCTCGGCGGCGTTGTTATAGCCCGAAGAGGCGCCCTTCATGCAGTAGACCTTCGAGTCGGAGGTCATCCACACCGTGCCGTTTTTATCGTTGCGCTTGCAGTTGGTCGCGATCCCGCCCGCATGACCGAAGTAGTCGGCGTATCCGTCGGCGTCCGCGCCTTCGCCCTCTGCGGGTATTTTCAGGGAGACGTAACCCACGTATCCCGTCTTAAGCCCCGTCACGTATATCCTCGAAGGTCCCGACTTCATGTATGCGCTTATGAACAGATAGTCCTGTTCTTCCGTCGTGGGCTCGCCGTCCTCGCCGTAGACGGCGGTCCTGTAATTGGCTACGCCCTGCGGCACGGCTTTTTCATCGAGCCCGGGGATGACCGCGCTCTGCTTGAAGTCGTTAAAGTCGGGATATTCGTCCCCCCAGAACCAGATCAAAATGAAGGTGGCGAGCACGACTATCACGCTGAATATAACAGTGAACGTTATCAAAAGTTTCTTGTGTTTCATAAAAAACTCCGTTCCCGCGCGCGCCTCGGGCGCATTGAACGCGGGCGGCTTGCGCCCTTTGCCCTTTCATTTTAGCAAAAGCCGATAAAAAAAGCAAATTTTACGGGGCGGTTATTTGAATTTAGGGTGTTCAACGCGAAAAAATGGCATAAAAAGGCGCCCCGAAAGGTCTTCGGGGCGCCTTTTTATGCCAGAGCTTTGAGAATGAGCCCGAACACGAACGTCGCGAGCGCGCCCAAAAAGGCGAGAAATATCCTGAAAGATATGTCCCGCTGCCGCTGTTTCGAAGCCCGCTTCCATGCAAAGCCGTTCTCGCGCAGGTTTATCACGTACATCTTCTCGCCCTTGCGCTCGGAATTTATCAGGTCGAAATAGCCGTCGCAGTGCAGCCCGTACAGTACGGCGTCGAGCTCGTCGGGCGTCATCCGCCTGCGCGCGGGCAGCACGGAGAGTATGTCCGCCTGCGATACGAGGCAGCTGTCCGTGCCGTCGCAGAGGCTGTACACGGCAGACATTACGTTTGTTTCGGTCTTGTTCAGCATAGCAAAAATAACAGGGAAAAGAGGGAGGTGACTATCCCCCCGAGCGCCCCGCCGAGGAGGGCGGCGGCGAACGTGGGCAGAGTTTTCGGAGCGGGAGGCGGCGGAGGTGGAGCGGGCGTTTCGGCGGCGGGAGCGTATTCCTTTAAGAGCGCCACGCAGTAAAGGTCCCCGCCCGAGTACTTTATGTCGAGATATCCCGCTTCTTTTAAGTATTTGAGCGCCCTGTTCAGCTCTGCGGGGCTCCTTTCCCCGTCCTCGGGGAAGGTCTCGAAAAATTCGTCCGCGGACACAATAAAATAGCGCCCGGTCCCGCCGAGCGCATAGATCTTATTCAAAACCGCGCTGCAAATTCCGTCCATATATAGAATATTGCGGATTTGCGCCTTATTTATACCTTTAACCCGCGGCGGAATAGATAAGCCCGCCCAAAAAGAGGAGCAGCGCCGCCGCCGTTATGACGTAAGTTACTGCCGTGAACGCTTTGAGCAGCCTGAAATTTTCCCGCTTTTTCTGCGCCGAAAAGAAGGCGAGCGCGCCGAGACAGGCGATCACGGAGCTTATCAGCATATACACGCCCACGCCCCTCAGAAAAGAGAGCCCCAAAAGGCATGCGCCCGCCGCCGCAGCCGCAACGCCCAATATGAAGAACGTCCGTCCGTTTTCGCTGTTTTTCATCGATCCGTTCTCTCCTCTTTGTGGTCGTGCGGGTCTACGAGCGCCGTCTTATAGTCGGTGTACGTCACAAACCCCGCGGGGGAAGCGGGCGGCTTTTTCACGTGCTTTCTTTCCGTATAGTCCACGGGTATCTTTGCGCCGCCCCTGCCGTCCGAATAGTATGCGCATATCTCCGCCGCCGCCTGCAAAACTCTGTCGGGCACGCTCTTTCCACCGCTCGCTATGACGGTGTGGGAGGAGTGGTAGCCCTGCGTGTGCAGCCATATGTCGTTTGGGGAGACGCTCTTCAAAAGTCTGTCGTTCTGGATATTGTTCCGCCCCGCATAAATGGTGAAGCCGTCCACCGAGAAGGTGCGGAAGGGCACGGGCTGCGCCTTTTTGGCGCGCTTTTTGCCCTCGTCGCGCAACAGATGCGCCTCTTTCAGCTCTTCGGCTATCTCTTCGAGGTCGGCAAAGTTCTCCGCGGCGTTGAGGTGCGCCTCTATGCTGTTCAGATAGGCTATCCTGCCCTCGGTTTCGCCCTTCATCGCCTCGGCGGTTTCCCGCGTTCTTTTCAGTTTGGCGTACCGCCTGAAATACTTCTGGGCGTTCTGCGAGGGGGATAAGGTCTTATCCAGCGCTATTTTGACGGTTCCCTGCTCAGGGTCGTAGTAGTTTACCGCCTCGAAGCTGTCCGCGCCCCGCGGCACGGCGTATATGTTGGCGGTCAGAAGTTCCCCTTTCAGCCTCGCGCTCTCCGCGTCGCGGCACTCTATCAGCTTGTCGAGGGAGAGTTGCAGCCGCTTTTCCTGTTTTTTGAGAGCCGAGCGGAGGGCGGAGCCGAGTTTTTTCACCGCGTCCGAAAAGCTGCGGTCGGCGAGTATGCGGTCGTAATAGGCTTTCTGCGCCTCCAAGAGGGTGGGAAAACTTATCCTCCCCGCGCCCGAATATTTCGCCTTGAAATCGGTATATACGCCCCCTTCCGCGACGACGCAGGGGTCGGTTTTGCCGTCCGTGACGTAACCGTACAGCCTCTCCGCCGTGACCTCGCCCCCGAACGTTTCCGCTATGTCAGCCGCCGTGACGTAGGCTATCCCCTTCACGTTGGCGGCGATAAAGTCCGCCGCGTCGCCGCAGGCGGTTTCGAACAGCTTTTTAAGGGCGGGCAGATCCTCGGGGTCGGTCTTTTCCTGCGGGGCGGGCAGAACGTACGGCGCCCCCGTCAGGAGCACGCGGCGGGTGGTCTCGCCTATCGCCGTGGTCTTCAGCGCGCCCGCTATAACGCCGTCTTTTACGAGCACGGCGTTGGAGTATTTGCCCATGAGCTCGGCGTAGAGCGTCAGCTCTTCCCGCTCGAATTCCGAGGTGCAAAGAAAGCCGAACACGGCTATCCTCTCGGAGGGTATCTGCCGCACGTAGGTTATCTGCGCGTTTTGCAGCCTCTTTCTCAGCAGCATGCAGAAGGCGGGAGCCTGCGCGGGCGCGGGGCGGTCGGCATCGGTGAGGCTTATCCTCGCGTCCCGCGCGGAAAAGCACATGTCGAGTTTAACCGTCCCCGAAGAGGTGTATATAATAAACGTAAGGCTGTCTTTGCCGTATTGGGTTATCTTCGAAATTTTGCCGCCCGTCAGCAGCCCGGACAGTTCTTTTACCACGTATTTGATTGTAAATGCGTCCTGCGGCATAGCTTCCACCCGTATTTTTGACAATTATAACGCAAAAAAAATCAAAAGTAAATCGATTACCCGCCCGAAAACGCTTTTCAAAATAAAAGTATTGTGTTAGAATATTTTCTACACGACATTATTTAATAAATTTCAGGAGTTATTTATGGAATACACCCAGACCGCAAATGAAAAGAGCACGGTAAAACTCACGCTGAGCTTCACCGAAGAAGAGTGGAAAAACGCGATAGCGCAGGCATATAAAAAGACCCGCGGCAAATACACCGTTCCGGGGTTCAGGAAGGGCAAGGCTCCCCAGCCCGTACTCGAAAACTATTACGGCAAGGGCGTTTTCTATGAAGAGGCGTTCAACGCCCTTTACAGCGAGCACTATTTCGCCGTGCTGGAAAAGGAAAAGGAGAATTTCACCGCCGTCGGCGAGCCCGAACTCAGCGTGGAATCCATGGAAGAGGGCAAGGGCGTAGTGCTCTCCGCGATAGTGCCCGTAAAGCCCGAAGTGACAATCGAAAAATATACGGGTTTAAAAATCCGCAAGTTTGAGTATAATGTATCCGACGAGGACGTTGAAAAGGAAGCGTTGAAGCTCGCCTCGTCCGACGTGAAGACGGTGGAAGTCACCGACAGGGCGGCAAAACTCGGCGATATAGCCAACATAGATTTCAGCGGCGTGGCAGACGGCGAAAAATTCGCGGGCGGCACCGCCGAGGATTACGACCTCGAACTCGGAAGCGGCAGCTTTATCCCCGGGTTCGAAGAGGGCGTAGTGGGAATGAAGACGGGCGAGAGCAAGGACATAGACGTCACTTTCCCCGAAAATTATCAGGCGGACAATCTGCGCGGCAAGGCGGCGGTGTTCACCGTAAAGCTCAACAAACTCACCGAAAGGCAGTATCCCGAGCTCACCGACGAATACGTCAAGGCGCATGCGGGCGTGGAGACCGCAGAGCAGTATAAAAAGAACGTCCGCGAGAGGCTGGAGCGCAACGCCGCAAGCCGCGGCAGGGACGAGACGGAGGGCAGCATCCTCGCCGAGATCTCCAAGTACACCACCGTGGAGATCCCCGACGCGATGATCTCCTCCGAGACGGACCGCATAGTCAACGACTTCTCGTACAGGCTCATGTATCAGGGCATCAAGATGGACGACTACCTCAAATACATCGGCAGCACCATGGAGGAGTTCCGCAAGCAATACGCGACGGAAGCCCACAGGAGAGTGCTCTGCCAGCTCATAGTCGAAAAGATAGTCAAGGCGGAAAACATCAAAGCCGAACCCGCCGAAATAGACGCCAAGGTGGAAGAGCAGGCAAAGTCGGTGGAAAAGTCCGCCGAAGAATACAAAAAGAATATGGACCCGAGGCAGCTCGAATACATCGCCAACGACATAGTCGTGACCAAGCTGTTCGACTTTTTGCAGGCGAACAACGAGATGTACGTCGGCGCCGCGGAGTAAGGAGTTGAAATGAAAGAGACAAACGCGCTTATTCCCTATATCGTAGAGCAGACCTCGCGCGGCGAGCGCTCTTACGACATCTATTCGAGGCTCCTCGAAGACAGGATAATATTCCTCACGGGCGAGATAGACGACGCGGTCGCCGATACGGTGGTAGCCCAGCTCATATATCTCGAAGCAAAGGACCCCTCCAAGGATATTTCTCTCTACATCAACAGCCCGGGCGGCTCGGTGTCCGCAGGGCTCGCCATCTACGACACGATGAACTATATCAAGTGCGACGTATCCACCATCTGCATAGGCATGGCGGCGAGCATGGGTGCGTTTTTGCTCTCGAGCGGGCAGAAGGGCAAGAGATACGCCCTCCCCAACAGCGAGATAATGATCCACCAGCCTCTCGGCGGGGCTCAGGGTCAGGCGAGCGACATAAAGATCGCCGCCGACCATATCCTTAAAACGAGGCAGAAGCTCAACGACATACTCGCCCGCAATTCGGGCAAACCTCTCGAGGTCATCGAGCGCGACACCGACCGCGACAACTACCTCTCCGCGCAGGAAGCGCTGGAATACGGGCTTATAGACAGGGTATTCTACAAGAGGTAACAAAGCCGGCAAAAGGGGGCGGGCAAAGGTTCCGCCCGTCTGACAGATGCGCGCTGCGGACGCGGCGCGCGCGGGAATTTATTATGAAAGATCAAAAAAGCTGTTCATTCTGCGGAAAACCCGAAGATCTGGTGCAAAAGCTCATCTCGGGAAGAAACGGGGCGTGCATATGCGACGAGTGCATAGAGATCTGCCGCGACATGGTCAAGGACCTCGGCGTGGATGTCGTTGCGCCCGTTCCCCTTAAAGCGCCCGCGGAGATAAAAGCCGAATTGGACAAATACATCGTCGGGCAGAACGAGGCGAAACGCGTTCTCTCCGTGGCGGTGTACAACCACTACAAGCGCATCAACCATCTTTCCTGCGACCCAGACAGCGACGTGGAGATAGAAAAGAGCAATATCCTTCTCCTCGGACCCACGGGCTGCGGCAAGACGTTGCTCGCGCGCACGCTCGCCAAGATACTCGACGTGCCCTTTGCCTCAGCCGACGCGACCACGCTCACGGAGGCGGGGTATGTGGGCGAGGACGTGGAGAATATCCTCCTCAAACTCATCCAGAACGCCGACTACGACATAGCCCGCGCGGAAAGGGGCATAATCTATATCGACGAGATAGACAAGATAGCCCGCAAGGGCGAAAACGTATCCATAACCCGCGACGTCTCGGGCGAGGGCGTGCAGCAGGCGCTGCTCAAAATAATAGAGAGCACCGTAGCCAACGTTCCCCCTCAGGGCGGCAGAAAGCACCCCCAGCAGGAGTGCCTCAGGATAGATACGAGCAACATTCTCTTTATCTGCGGCGGCGCGTTCGTCGGGCTCGACAAGATAGTGCAAAAACGCAAGGACAACACCTCTCTGGGCTTCGGCGGCACCGTAAAGGATACCGAGGAGAACGTATACGCCATGTTGGAGGACGTAAAGCCGCAGGACCTCACCCAATTCGGGCTCATACCCGAGTTCGTGGGCAGGATGCCCATTGTCGTGAGCCTGCATCCTTTAAACGAGGACGCCCTCGTCAACATTCTCACCCAGCCCAAGAACGCCATAATAAAGCAGTACCAGAAGCTCATAGCCATGGACGGGGTAAAACTTACGGTGGAGGATTCCGCCGTGCGCGAAATAGCCAACACCGCCATCCGTTTAAAGACGGGCGCGCGGGGACTGAGGACCATAATCGAGAGCTTTATGACCTCGGTCATGTACAAAATACCCTCGGAAGAGAACGTGGAGGAGGTCATCGTCACAAAGGAGTGCGTGACCGACAAAGCGGAGCCGAAAATCGTATACAAAAAGTCGGCTTGACCCACTTTGGGTTTCGCATGACAGGCTTTTAAACGCGCAATTTCTTCACAGGGGAAATTGCGCTTTATTCAAAGGAGACAAAATGGCAAAAAGGACGATAAACGACATACCCGTTCTGCCCCTCCGCGGCAGAGTTATGTTCCCCGACAACTCGGCTTCGTTCGACGTGGGCAGGCTCGAATCCCTCGCCGCCGTCAAGCGCGCCTCGGACGGGGACGCCTATATCCTGCTGATAGCGCAGAGGGACGCCGACAAGGAGACGGTGGATTCCCTCGACGAGCTGTATCCTGCGGGCACCGTGTGCCGCCTGCGCCAGATAACCCGCCTCCCGGGAGCTACGGTGCGCATAACGGTGGAGGGGCTCTTCCGCGCCGTTATGGTCCGCGGCGACAAGTCGGAGGGCGCATATTCCGCCGACGTCGCGGAGATAGTCTCCGCCAACCCGAACAGCGACCTCTCCGAGGCGTATTTCCGCACGGGGAAGGACATAATGGGCGAGATATGCCGCACGGAAAACAGGATCCCCAAGGAGGCAGCGTCAAATCTCGAAGCGTGCACCGACCCCGAGGAATTCGTGAATATCGCGGCGTACAACTTAAAGCTGCCCGTGGAAAAGAAGCAGGAGATACTCGAATCGGACAAGCTCGTCGAGCGGCTCAAACTCCTCGACAAGGCGCTCAACGACGAGATAGAGGTCATCCGCCTCGAACGCAAGATAAACGCCATAGTGCGGCAGAACATAGACAAAAACCAGAAGGAATTCTATCTCCGCGAGCAGCTGAGGGCGATACACTCCGAACTCGGCGACGACGAGGAGGAAAAGACCGAGCTCGAAAACAAGATACGTTCCCGCGGAATGCCCGAAGAGGTGCTCCAAAAGGCTCTAAAAGAGCTGTCCCGCATGGACAAGATGCAGACGTCCTCGCCCGACTACAACGTGCTGAGAATGTATCTCGATTGGCTGATAGATATCCCGTGGACGGAGAAAACGGAGGACACCGAAAAGCTCTCCGACGCGGTCAAAATATTAAACGACGACCACTACGGTCTGGAAAAGATAAAGGAGAGGATAACCGAATACCTCGCCGTGCTCAAACTTACGGGGGGAATGAACGCCCCCATACTCTGCCTCGTGGGTCCCCCGGGAGTGGGCAAGACCTCCGTGGCAAGCTCCGTCGCGCGCGCCCTCGGCAGAAAGTTCGTCAGGATGTCGCTGGGCGGCGTCAAGGACGAGTCTGAGATCCGCGGGCACAGAAAGACGTACGTCGGCGCCCTCCCGGGCAGGATAATAGCCGCCATGAAGAACGCGGGCACGGTCAACCCCGTGTTCCTGCTCGACGAGATAGACAAGATCTCCTCCGATATGCGCGGCGACCCCGCGAGCGCCCTTCTGGAAGTGCTCGACCCCGCGCAGAACTCCACGTTCCGCGACAGGTATCTCGAAGTGCCGTACGATCTGAGCAAGGTGCTCTTCATAACCACGGCGAACTCCCTCGACACTATCCCCCGCCCCCTTCTCGACAGAATGGAGGTGATAGAGCTCAACGGCTACACGCAGGATGAAAAGCGGGAGATAGCCAAGCGCTATCTCGTGGAAAAGCACAAGAAGTCCAACGGCGTGGAGAGCGGAAGCCTCAAAATTACAGACGGCGCGATAGACGAGGTGATAGAGGGCTACACCATGGAGGCGGGCGTGCGCAACCTCGAAAGGAATATAGACGCAATCTGCCGCAAAGCCGCCGTGAAGCTGGCTTCGGGCAAGGCGTCTAAACTCCGCGTAACTCAGGGCAACGTGTGCAAATATCTCGGCGCACGCCGCTACGAGCGGGACGCGGGCATGCAGGCGGACGAAATAGGCGCCGCAACGGGGCTCGCGTGGACGGCGGTCGGCGGCACCACCCTCACGATAGAGGTCTCAGCCATGCACGGCAAGGGGGATATACTCCTCACAGGCAAGCTCGGCGACGTCATGAAAGAGAGCGCACGCGCGGCGATAAGCTATATCCGCTCCAATTCGGAGGCGTACGGCATAGACGAGTCGGCGTTCGAGACGACCGACATACACATTCACGTGCCCGAGGGCGCGACGCCCAAGGACGGACCGAGCGCGGGGATAACCATGGCGTGCGCGATACTCTCCGCGTTCACCAAAAAGCCCGTGAAGAGCTCCGTCGCCATGACGGGCGAGATTACGCTCCGCGGCAAAGTGCTGCCCATAGGCGGGTTAAAGGAAAAGGCGCTCGCCGCCTACCGCGTGGGGGTAAAGGATGTGATAATCCCCGCAGACAACAAAAAAGACCTCGAAGAAATACCCGAAAACGTGCGCGGAAAACTGAACTTCATTCCCGTCTCGGACGTGGATACGGTGTTCAGGAACGCCATCGTCGGAATGTGATATGTTGACGGTAAAAGCAGAATTTCTGACGAGCGCCGCCTCCGCTTCCCAATTCATAAAGACGGAGAAGCCCGTCATAGCCGTGTGCGGCAAGTCCAATGTGGGGAAATCGAGCCTCATAAATATGCTTGCGGGCGTAAAAAAGCTCGCAAAGGTCTCAAAGGAGCCGGGCAGAACGCGCCTTGTCAACTATTTCGACATGGGCGGGTTTGTGCTGGCGGATCTGCCGGGCTACGGCTTTGCGAGGGTGTCCTATGCGGAAAAGGCGCGCTGGGCGCGCCTCATGGAGGATTTTTTCGGCACGGAGGGAACGGTTTCCCACGCGCTCATCCTCGTGGATATCCGCCGCGAGCCCACCGCGGACGACGTCGCGATGGTCGATCTTCTCACCTCGCGCACGATCCCGTTCACGATAGCCGCCACCAAGGGCGATAAGCTCTCGGGCGCGCAGAGGGGGGCGGCGGTGGTAAAGATCGCCGCGGCGCTCAAATGCGGGCGCGACGACGTAATAGTCACATCGTCGGAAAAGCGCATGGGCAGGGAAGAGCTTTTTAGCCTTTTCGGAAAGGTGATAGAGTTGCATAACGGGGAACGGCTTTAAAATTAAAGGCGCGGCGGCAAATAAAATTGCCGCCGCGCCCCTTTTTTGCGTTTTTTCAAGGCGTAACGCCTTCGAATATGATGTTGTCCGCACAGCTTCTTGCCGTGCGCATTTTTTCGCCCGAATCCACCGTCCACGCGAGCACCGCCGCGCCCTTTTTTCTCTTTTTCAGCACATACGGGTTTGGCAGGAAGTTTACGTCGTAGGAGATGAAGTCCGCGTGGATAAAGCCGTAGAGGGACAGGCTTTTGAGGAGATATGTCTCCCATTTGGGGCGTTTGCCAAGCTCGCAGGAGGAGAGTATGCCGCACGGGAAGTCCGCGGTGTGCTCTTTGAGATATTTCACCGCGAACGGGTGAAAGGATTGCAGGGCTATCAAGTCCTTGCGGGGATAGTTTTCAAGCGCCGAGAGCAGCGCGTCGGCGGAAGCCCTTTCGAACTTCTCGCCCGTTTTCAGCTCCGCGAGTATGGGAGCCCGCCCGTCCACGAGCCGCAAAACGTCCTCGAACAGCGGGATATGGCTGCCGTCGGGGAGGGTCAGCGCGCCTATCTCTTCAGACGTGAGGCTCTCCGCGGCGACGTCCAGCCCCGTCAGCCTTTTTAAAGAGCCGTCGTGCACGCATGCGAGCTTACCGTCCTTTAAAAGCCGCACGTCGAGCTCTATCCCGTAGCCCTTTTCGGCGGCGAGGCGGTATGCCTCCGCCGTATTTTCAAAAACGCCGGCGGAATGCAGCCCGCGGTGCGCTATCGGGAGGGCGGTAAAACTTTCGCCGAGAGGGATATTTCTTATCATGTCAGCGCCGCTTTCAGCATATTTTTAAAAGTCTGTCCGTGAGCAGCCTGCCCTCGGGCAGATATTCGCCCGTCGCCGCCGCCTCGTCCTCGGTGTAGCGCGCCGCCCCGTTGCTGAGGTCCGCCGTATTGGTATAGATCAGATAGGGGATGGGGTCGGAGGTGTGCGTCTTTAAGGCGCAGGGAGTGGGGTGGTCGGGGCACACGAGCATCGCGAAGGGGGTGCCCTCCATGCGCTTCAATATCGTGCCCACTACGTCTTTGTCTATCTTCTCCACCGAATACACCTTGTGCACGTGATCGCCGTGGTGCCCGCATTCGTCGGCGGCTTCCATGTGGATATACACGTAGTCGAGCCCGCCCGAAAGGAGCTTGTCGCATGCGGCGTTGGCTTTCGCCGCAAAATCCGTCCTGTAATCGCCCGTCGCCCCGGGCACGTCGATGAGCTCCATTCCCGCGAGCATGCCTATGCCCCTCACGAGGTCGACCGCGGAGATTATCCCGCCTTTCAGCCTGCGCGTTTCGTAAAAGCCGTCTATCGCGGGCTTTGTGCCCTCGCCCCACAGCCATATGGAGTTGGCGGGATTTTTGCCCTCTTTTATCCGCTTTATGTTCACGGGGTGGTCCTTTAAGAGCTCATAGCTTTTCTTCATCATGTCAAGATATATCTCCCCGCATTCCCCCTTGGGAAGGTGCCCCGTCACGGGTCTGTCCGAAATGTCGTGGGGAGGGGTCAGCGTGTGCCCGCAGACGCCGTCTTTCACCACAAGGCAGTGTCTGTACGATATCCCGGGGTAGAGGGTGAACTTTTCGTCGTCGAAGCTCTTTTTCAGAAATTCTATCAGCTCGCGCGCCTCCGCGGTGGTTATCTCCCCCGCGGAATAGTCCTTCATTATCTTCTCCCCGTACGGTTCGTCCTCCGAGAGGGTGACGAGGTTGCACCTCAGCGTCACGTCCGTGGGGGAGAGCTCTATGCCCATCGAAACGGCTTCGAGGGGGGAGCGGCCCGTGTAGAACTTCTTGGGGTCGAAGCCCAAAACGGACATGTTAGCCACGTCCGAACCGGGTTTCATTCCGTCGGGAACGGTCTTGCACAGCCCCACTTCCGAGTGGGGTGCAAGTCTATCGAGATTGGGGGTGGAGGCGGCTTCGAGGCAGGTCTTTCCGCCCAGCTCTTTGAGTTTTTTGTCCGCCATTCCGTCGCCGAGTACCACGAGGTATTTCATGATTTCACCTTTTCAGTTTAAATTCCAGTCTATGGCGCCTTTGCCGTGCGCCGTAAGGTATTCGTTTGTCTTTATAAAGTGTCCGCACCCGAAAAATCCGTTGTACGCCGAGAGGGGCGATGGGTGCGCGCATTGCAGCACGAGATGTTTGGAGCAGTCTATAAGGGGGGCTTTGCTCCTCGCGTTTCCGCCCCACAGCAGAAATACGGTATTGCGCGTGTTTTCGCTTATCAGCCTTATCACCCCGTCCGTGAACCATGCCCAGCCGCACTTGGAGTGGCTGTTGGCGAGGTGTTCGCGCACGGTGAGGGTGGTGTTTAAGAGGAGTACGCCCTCCTTCGCCCACTTTGTCAGATCTCCCGAGGCGGGTTCGTCAATGCCGAGTTCGTTCCCGATCTCCCTGAAAATATTTTGCAGGGAGGGAGGGAGAGGCACGCCCGCCCGCACCGAAAAACACAGCCCGTGCGCCTGCCCCGGTTCGTGATAGGGGTCCTGCCCGAGTATGACCGCTTTCAGTCCGCCGAGCGGCGTGAACCTGAAACAGTTATACAGGTCGTACATGTCGGGATATACGGTATAGTGGGAATATTCGTACTTTAAAAATTCGCGGATCTTTGAGTATTTTTCGTCCGAAAAGAGAGGGGAGAGCAGTTCGTCCCATCCGCCGCCGAGAGGTATCATTTCACACCGAGCCCTTTACTATTTTTTCCAGCGCGCCGCTCAATGCCAAAGCGCACTTTTGCAGGTTTGCCCTGTACTGTTCCGTGGTGGAGCCGCTCCCCGCCACGTCGGAAACCGCCTTGAAGGCGTAGCACTTCACGCCCGCGTGGACGCAAACCTGCGCTATCGCCCCGAGTTCCATCTCGCGCACCTGCGCCCCGAGGACTTCGGTGAGCAGAAGAAAGTCTTCGCGGCTGTCGTTGAAGCGGTCCCCCGTGCCGCACTTCACGGTCATAAAGCCCGCGGCGACGGAGAGGGGGAGATAGTTCTCCTCGAACTCGTCGAGCGTTCCGGGCGCGCCGCCGTTCGGCTGGGTCAGGTCGAAGTCGTACTGCACGGCGGCGGATACGGCGTAGATATCTCCCGCACGCATATCCCCGCACAGCCCGCCCGCGTTGCCTACATTTATTATCGCTTCGGGCGAAAAGCGGTCTATCGCAAGCTGCGCCGCGCTCGCCGCGTTCGCCTTGCCCACGCCGCACAACACGACGGCTGTTTCCATGCCGTAGAGCCTGCCCGTATATATCTTTTTGCCGTACGCCGAGGTCTCCGTCACGTTTTCCATTGCGGAGAGCACGGGCTCAGCCTCGTTTTTTAAGGCTATGACAAAGCACTTCATAATCATTTCTCCTTGCAGAGGGCGGCTACGCCGTATCCCAATTCGTAAAACACTATTTCGGCATCGGCGGCTTTTCCGCCGTCGTAGAGCTTTCCCTTTGAAAATTCGGTGCGTTTCAGCGCGCCGAATATGTTTCCGCCGAGCATCTTGACGTACGCCTCGCGCGCCGTCCAGTGCCTCAAAAATTCCCTTTCGCCCGAAATTTCCGCGCGTTCTCTGTCGCTGAACGCCCCCATGACGGCGCGGCATATCCCCCGCCCGTAGAGTTCGAGATCAATCCCGCACGGCTTGTCGGAGATCGCCGCCGCCGCCCTGCCGCCGCTGTGCGCGAGTGAAAAATAAACGGGGTCGCCGGCGATATACGGCTTCCCCGCGGCGGTTTTTTCGATGGAAAAGGGGCGGCGCAGATATTCCGAGAGCAGTCTTTCAAGTTCTTCGTGCGCGCCGTCCGCTGCGAGCATGTAGACCGTCGTCATAGCATCAGGCTCTCAACGTATTCTATCTGTTCCTTCGTCGCGAGGTTTTTGGTGAACGCGCACGCGCTCCCCGCCGCGGCGGCGAAGTTGAGCGCGGAAAAATAGTTGCCCGAACGCAGATATTCGTGTATGAACCCCGCCACCATGGAATCGCCCGCGCCCACGGAGTTCACCACCTGCCCGCGCGCCGCGCGGACATACATGGACTGCTTCGTCTCGGTCACCATCGCCGCTCCCGAACTGCCCATGGAAACTATCACGTTCCGCGCGCCCATATCCTGCAATTCGCGCGCGCAGGCGAAGATGCCCTCCATATCGGGCACTGTGTTCAGCCCGAATATCTCGCACATCTCGTATATGTTCGGCTTTATAAAAAAGGGCTTGTATTTCAGCGTTTCGGTGAGGAGCCTCCCCGAGGCGTCCACAACGAGGTTCACGCCCTTTATCTGTTTCAGCTTTTTGAACATATCGGCGTACGTCGTACAGCCGAGTGTGGAGGGAACGCTCCCGCACACCACGAGCCAATCTCCCTCTTTCAGGAGGGCTTTCAGCTTTTTTACGAGCTTGTTTATGTCGTTCTGGTAAATTTCGGCGCCCGTGCCGTTTATGTCCGTTTCCGTGTTGCTTCTGACCTTAACGTTTATGCGGCTCTGCCCCGAGACCTCTATAAAGTCGTGCTCAAGCCCGAGCTGTATCACCTTTTCGCGGATATACTTCCCCGTAAAGCCCGCAACGAACCCGAGGGCGTACGTCTCGTCGCCCAGTTCTTTTAGCGCGAGCGAAACGTTCAGCCCCTTGCCGCCCACGGCAAGCCTTTCGGCTGTGGTGCGGTTGACGATGCCGCTCTTGATGTTATTCACTTTTACATAATAATCCAATGACGGATTAAACGTAACAGTGTAGATCATATATAATCAATTGTAAGCATTTGATAAAAAATGTCAATAAAAATCAAATTAAACCGCTTGATTTTTTTGTCTGCGGCAATATATAATGTAAGAGTGCGGAGGTATCCGCGCTTTCTGCCCGCGGGCGAGTTTCAGATTCGATTGCGGCGTGAGAGAGAGAAAAGCATACCGAAGGTACGGCTTCGTTAAAACGTAACTTAAATTCAAACGCAGATAAAAAATCTGAAAAGGTAGTGGCTTTCCCTTCGAGGGTCAGCCTTGCCGCCTGCGCCGCTTAACTTAAAGCGGTCCGTCCGTATCCGTTCTCCGTTGGCGGGATCGGGCGTCGTTTAAACGGATAGCGCATGCGCCGTATTGCCACGCGGCGCCCGTGCGAAATTTTTCGGGGCATGCCCCCGCGTATCCCCGTCCGTCGGGAGGCGCGGGTCAAGCATAAAGGCGGAATAAGTATGTAGAAAGCTCTTTTTATTTCCGTAAGACTCGGGTGCAAGTCCCGACTCGTCCACCAGCAAGCCCCCGACCGCATCGCGGTCGGGGGCTTGCTGGTGGACGGGAATTTACGATTGGGGCTTTGTGTCCCGTCGTACCGAAGCCCGTAGGGCTTACTCGTCCACTATTTGCAGCATATGCGGCGCAATACTTTATTAGGTTCCCCAGACTGCGTTGCAGTCTGGGCTCTGTGGTGGACGGGAATTTACGATTGGGGCTTTGCGTCCCGTCGTACCGAAGCCCGTAGGGCTTGCTGGTGGACGAGGTTTTACCACGTCTATGCGGCAGAAAGGTGGTAATGATTGCCGCGCCGTATTGACAATCCCGCGCTGAAAGGATATAATGATATAAGAATGTATTGACGGAGTTACCATGAAGATCTGCGTTTTCGGCGCTTCGAGCGCACATATCGACAATAAATATATCGCGGCAGTTGAGGATCTGGGCGAAAAGCTCGCCCGCCGCGGGCACTCGCTCGTGTTCGGGTGCGGGGCGACGGGGCTCATGGGCGCCGCCGCGCGCGGCGTGAAGAGGGGAGGCGGATATATCCACGGCGTTATCCCCACTTTTTTCGAGGAGGAGGGAGTGGAACAGCTCTACGGCGGGTGCGACGAGGTCACTTATACCGACACCATGTCCGAGCGCAAGCGGCAGATGGAGGACGCCGCCGACGCCTTTATAATCGTGCCGGGCGGCATAGGCACCTTTGAGGAATTCTTCGAGGTGCTCACCTTAAAGCAGCTCGGGCGCCACACAAAGGCGATAGCCATCTACAACATAGACGGCTACTACGACAACCTCGAAAAGTTCATGAAAGAGGTCACGGAGCGGGCGTTCATAACGTTCAAGTGCTACGAAATGTACACATATTTCTCCTCGGCGGACGAGATACTCGACTATATCGAGAGCTATAAGCCCGACGGCACGCCTTGGCAGAAGTTGAAGATAGGCGACTGAATGATCTCCGTATGCTTTGTATGCCTCGGGAATATCTGCCGTTCCCCGACGGCTGAACTGCTCTTTGAAAAGATGTTGGCGGAGAGGGGGCTTTCCCTCAGCTTCCGCGTATCGTCGCGCGGCACTTCCGACTGCGAGGAGGGCAACCCGATATATCCCCCCGCGGCGCGCACGCTCGCGGCGCACGGGATAGCGGGGGAGCACAGGGCTAAACAGCTCTCGCTCTCCGACGTGATAAATTGCGACTATATTCTCGTCATGGACTCCTCTAACCTCTTCGACGTTTTGCGGCTCACTGGCGGCAGGTTCGGCGAAAAGATCTTCAAATTGCTCTCTTTCGCCTCCTCGGCAAACGACGTTTCCGACCCTTGGTACACCCGCGACTTCGAACGCGCCTATTCGGACATAGAGCGGGGGTGCGCGGCGTTTCTGGAATATATCCTGAAAGAAAAAAAGGAGGCGCTCGGCTATGACGCGCGCCACTGAAGAGAGATAATCGGCAAACCCGTAAGGTTTGCCGATTATCTCTCTATTTAAATCTTTTTCTGCCTTTCAGTTCGTCTGCTTTGCGGTTTTTTTTAGATGGGCGAGGATGCCCGTCTTGGGCTTTACGCCCGTCTGGCGGTCCTTCCCGTAGAAGAAGAGGGCAACCGTCCCCGGTCCCACGTGCGAGCCTGTGCAGAGGTCGTAGTACTCCGTTATCACGTCGCGCGCGCCCCGCTCCCTTATCATTTGGGCGAGCGTTTCGGCGTCCTCCGCGCAGTCCGCATGACAGATGGCTACCGTCTGGTTTTCGGGCTCGACGGCGTTCAGGGAGAAGTTCTCCGCCAGCGCCTGCAACGCCCGCTTCCTGCCCCTCTCCTTGGAGAAGAACACTATCTTCGCGTTTGCTCCGCCGTCGGCGGTGAGCACGGGTTTTATGTTGAGTATGGTGCCCGCGATGGCAAGAGTGGCGGAGATCCTGCCGCTCTTTTTGAGGTATTTCAGATCGCCCACCGTGAGGAAGCTGTTTATCTTATAGCGGTTGTTCTCTATCCACTCGGCGCAAGCCGAAACGTCCTCACCCATGTCGCGCAGATCGCACGCTTTCAAGACCTGCAAGCCCTCGCCCATGGAGGCGTTTGCGCTGTCGCACACGGCTATCTTCCTCTCGGGATACGCCTTTTCGAGCTGCCTCTTGGCTTCGAGAGCCTGATTGTACGTCCCGCTTATCCCCGAGGAGATCACAGTTATCAGCACGTCGCGCCCGCTGTCGAGGGAGGGCATCACCGCCTCTATGAATCTCTGCGCGCCGAGAAGGGAAGTCTTGACCTCCGCGCCCTCGCGCACCTTTGTGTAAAATTCCTTTGCGATGTTCTCGAAGCCGCGCCCCTCCTCATAGCAGCACTTTTCAACGCCGTCCACCGTGAAGTAATAGGGGATGACCTTAATGTCGCGCTCCTTTATGATGTCGTAGGGGATATTCGCGCCCGAATCGCAGTAAATGTCGAATTTGATCATTGTTTCTCCGTAGCGGCGCACAGATTTCCGCCGCTGTTTACAGTATATACTATTTCCGCGGAAAAACAACGCGCTTTTTCTCCACTTATCGCTTCCGCGGGTAAATTTATAAAACGGGCGACTCTACCGCAAAAAAAGCAACTCTACCATCCGTAGAATTCATATTTTTACTTGTCTTTTTCGGCGTAACGTGTTAAAATATGCCTATGGACGATCTGAAAGAGATTATTGCGGAAAATCTTGTGGAGCTGAGGACGAAAGCCAAGCTCACGCAGGTGCAGCTCGCAGAACTTTTGAACTATTCCGATAAAGCCGTTTCCAAATGGGAACGGGGGGAGGCTATCCCCGATATACGCGTCCTCATGAGGCTCTCCGAAATTTACGGGGTTTCCCTCGACAGGCTCGTAAGGGGCAAGGGCGCCGCCGAAGAGGTCAAGCCGAGGAAGAGGATAATTTCCAAACACGCCTTCGTGACCGCGCTCAGCGTCATACTCGTCTGGTTTGTCGCCACCTGCGTTTTCGTCACGTTTTTCCTCATTCCCGCCACCTCAAAGTACGCCTATCTCGCATTCGTCGCCGCGCCCCTTCCCACGGGGATAGTTCTCACCGTGTTTTCGGCAAAGTGGGGGAACAGGGTCACTACCGCCCTCGCGAGCTCCCTCGTGCTGTGGTCGTGCGTGCTCATCTTCCACATATTCACCATAACCTTTGCGAGCGCCTTTGTGCAGATAAGCATACTGTACATCGTCGCCGCCGTGTTCGAAGTGCTGATAATCCTGTGGTTCGTATATCGCTGGTACGTCGCCCGCAAAAAGTGAAATATCCCGCCCGCACGGGCGGAAAATATAACACAATCGAAAAAGGACTGATAAAATGGACTTGAAAAAACTTGCCGCCGCGCTCATTCCCGACGACGACCTCATCTCCCCCGAAAAGTATGAGGAGATCTACCCTGCCCGTCTGCTTGAAAAGGGCGCGGAGGTCACCCGCCTCGCGCCGTCGCCCACGGGCTTCATACACCTCGGCAACCTCTATTCCGCGCTCGCGGACGAGCGCGCCGCGCACACCACGGGAGGGGTGTTCTATCTCAGGATAGAGGACACCGACTTGAAGCGCAAGGTGGATGGCGCGGTGGAGAGCGTCATCCGCTCCCTAAAATATTTCGGGATAAAGTTCGACGAGGGCGCGGAGATCTCCTCCAAGCTCAACTACTACGGACCCTATTACCAGCGGCAGCGCGCCAAGATATACCGCACGTTCGCCAAAAAGCTCATAGAAGAGGGCAAGGCTTATCCCTGTTTTTGCACGGAGGAAGAGCTCGCCGCGATAAGGGCGGCGCAGTCTGAAAAGAAGCTCACTACGGGATATTACGGCGCCTTTGCGAAGTGCCGCAATCTCACCGAGGAGCAGATATATGAAAATCTTGCCGCGGGCAAGCCGTACGTCATAAGGCTCAGATCGTCGGGCGATATCTCCCGCAGGTTCACCTTCCGCGACGAGATAAAGGGGGAGATCTCCGTCACCGAAAACGATCAGGACATAGTCCTTTTGAAGTCGGACGGCATTCCCACCTATCACTTCGCGCACGCGATAGACGACCATTTCATGCGTACGACCCTCGTCATCCGCGGCGAGGAGTGGCTGTCAAGCCTGCCCGTGCACATAGAACTCTTTTCCGCGCTCGGGTTCAGAATGCCCCGCTATGCGCACACCTGTTCGCTCATGAAGTCGGACGGCGGCAACAAGCGCAAACTCTCAAAGAGAAAGGACCCCGAGCTCTCCCTCGACTATTACAGGCGGGCGGGCTATTATCCCGTGGCTGTGGTCAAATATCTCATGACCCTCCTCAACTCGGGCTTCGAAGAGTGGGAGCTCAAAAATCCCCTCGCCGATTGGCGGGATTTCAAGTTCAAGGTAAGCAAGATGGGCAAGAGCGGCGCGCTGTTCGACCTCGATAAGCTCTCCGATATCTCCCGCACGGAAATTTCCATGCTCTCCCCCGGGGAGTGCTATGCGTTTTTGAAGGGCTGGACGGAGGAGTTCGGCACGGAAAAGGATAGACAACATTTCGCCTCCGAGGCATATATTGTAAAGATTTTGGAACTCGTCATGGGCGCGGACGGCAAAAAGCGCAGGAAGGACATCGAGCGCGCCGAGCAGGGCGTGCGGCTCATAGATTACTTCTTCGACGACTCGTTCTCGCCCGTATATTCCTTCCGCTACGGCGCGGACACGGTAAAGGGCGTGCTCGGGCGGTTCGCCGAAATATACGACCCCGCCGACGACAACTCCGCGTGGTTCGCCAAGGTAAAGGAGGTAGCCGCGGCGGAGGGATTTGCGGCGGAGACCTCGGAATACAGAAAGGACCCCTCGGCGTATATCGGCAGCGTAGCCGACGCGGCGGAGATATTGAGGATAGCCGTGACGGGCAGCGCAAATTCGCCCGACCTTTGCACCATAATGTCCATTTTGGGCAAGGAGAGGAGCATAGCCCGTCTGAAAAGCGCCATGGGCGCCGTGTAAGGGAGGCTTCGTATGAGAGTTTACACTGCGGTTCTGGTGGCGGCGTTCCTCTTTATAACGGGCAGTATGCTCGGCTGGGTCACGGAGGTCTTTTTCAGACGCATATTCACGGCTAAAAAATGGATAAACCCCGGCTTTCTGACGGGACCCTATCTGCCCATCTACGGCTTCGGCGTGGTGGGGCTCTTCGCCGCCTCGTATCTGCCCGTAAACACGGGCATAAAGTGGCTCGACCCGATTTTGATAATTCTGATAATGGGCGTATTCATGACTCTCATTGAGTATTTGGGCGGGCTCGTGTTCATAAAGGGCATGAAGATAAAGCTCTGGGACTATTCCGACAGGTGGGGAAATATTCAGGGCATAATCTGTCCGCTGTTCTCCTTTTTGTGGACGCTCGTGGGCGCGGTATTCTACTTCGTCATCCGCCCCTATGTGCTCGGCGCGGTCATATGGTTCGTGGAATACATAGAGTTCTCGTTCATAGTGGGGCTGTTCCTCGGCGTGTTCCTCGTCGACTTAGGGCACTCGCTGAATCTTTCGGCTAAAATACGTAAGTTTGCGGGCGAGCACGGCATAGTCGTTTCCTTTGAAAAGTTAAAGGAGAGCATTAAGGATAAGATCGAAAAGGCGGATAAAAAGCGCGCAAGTTTCGTGTTCCCCTTCAAGTCGTCCCATTCCATATCGGAGCATCTTGAAAGCTACGCCTCCGAAAAGGAGCAAAATGCGGCGAAAAAGGACGGCGGAGAGGGCAAAACGGCTTAAATTTCGGCGTTTTGTCACAATTCTGTTTTAATACGTTCAAATAACCGATATATATTCGGTACTATATCAAATCACGGGAAAGAGAGATCAAATGCTTGAACTAAAAGGTATAACAAAGGACTATCAGGTGGCGGGCGGCGTCGTGCACGCCTTGAAAGGCGTCGACCTCAGGTTCCGCAAAAACGAATTCGTCTCCATTCTGGGGGCTTCGGGATGCGGCAAGACCACCCTTCTGAACATAATAGGCGGGCTCGACAAGTACACGTCGGGCGATCTTCTGATACAGGGCGTTTCCACCAAGCAGTACACGGACAGGGATTGGGATACTTACCGCAACCATTCGATAGGCTTTATTTTCCAGAGCTATCACCTAATACCCCACCAGACGATATTGCAGAACGTGGAGCTTGCCCTCACCATCTCGGGCGTGGACAGGGAAGAGAGGCGCGCAAGGGCGATAGAGGCGCTCGACAAAGTCGGCTTGAAGGACAAGATAAACAACCGCCCCAACCAGCTTTCGGGCGGTCAGGCGCAGAGGGTGGCGATAGCCCGCGCGCTCATAAACGACCCCGAGATCGTCCTCGCCGACGAGCCCACGGGCGCGCTCGACTCCAAGACGAGCGTGCAGATAATGGAGCTTTTGAAGGAAATTTCGGACGACAGGCTCGTCATAATGGTCACCCATAACCCCGAGCTCGCCGAAAAGTATTCCACACGCATAATCCGCCTCTTCGACGGCGAAATAACCGACGACAGCGACCCCTACGCGGGCGAGCCCGCAGGCGCGGAAAAGCCTTCGGAGGTCCCCGCGGAAGAGGAGAACGCGGGCGGGGATGAGCCAGCGCCCGCAAACGGCGGGGGAGCGGATGGCGGGCAGCCCGCCGCGCCCGCGGCAAAGAACAAGGGCAAGAAGAAAAAGACTTCCATGTCGGTGGGGATGGCGTTTTCGCTCTCCCTGAAAAACCTGCTCTCCAAGCGCAGGCGCACCGCAATGGTCTCCGTCGCGGGCAGCATAGGAATTATAGGCGTTTCCATGGTGCTCGCCATCTCGGCGGGCGTGCAGAACTACATAGCGAGCATGGAAAACGACCTCCTTTCGGGCTATCCCCTGCAGATAACGGAGCGCTCCATAGACTTCACGGCGCTCACCGACCTCGCGCAGTCGGGAATGGGTGAGGCGGTAGACCCGTTCAGGCTGGGAGACAGGGTGTACGTCGATTCCCTGCTCGATACGCTCATGAATTTCGACGGCGCGATGACGACCAACGAGATAACCGAAAAGTACAGGGATTACGTCGCGGCGATGCCGCAGGAATACTACAACGCCCTCGTGTTCGGCTACGATTTCGACATGGCGAACTATATCTATACCGATTTCAAAGTCACCGACGGCGAGATAGACCCCTCCAAGGATTCGTCGGGCACGTACTCGGTGACGGGCATACGCGCCATGTATACCTCCGTTTTGGGCAAGGTGGAGGATTACAAGCAGTACGCGGGCATGATCTCCACGGTCACCTCGTTCAAGGAAATGCCCTATAAGAGCGGCGCCCCGGAGGGCAACGGCTACGACTACATTCTCTCGAAGTACGACATCCTCGCCACCGACCTCGGCAAGACTGACAAATTCACCGAGGCGGAACTGCGCTCTGTGTTCGAGGACAAGGAGAGCCTCATAATGGTCGTGGACGAAAACGGCTTTTCCGACCTCAACTTCGGGCAGTACGGCTATCTCACCGAAGAGGAATTCATGAACTTCGCGTACAAAGCCGCCGAAGACGCGAACTACAACGAGAGCAAGATAAAGGATATACTCGAAAACGGCAAGGCGTACGACTTTTTCCTCGGCGACTCGGCGCAGAAATTCACGTGGTATCCCTCGGATACGGTGTTCACCAAATTGCCCGTTCCCCAGACGGCGGGGCGGTATACGTACGACTTCACGTATAACCCCTCGGCGGCGAACTTCGCTCCCGAAGGCAAAATAGACCTGAAAGTGCGCGCCATACTGCAACGCAAGGAGGGGATATCCTACGGCTGTCTCTCCTCGGGGCTCTACTATACGTCCGCTCTGAAAGAGCACACCCTAAAAGACGGCTTGCAGAGCAAGATAATAAAGTTCATGACGGATAGCGGCAAAGAGGAGCTGGACGGTCTCCCCTATAGGTATTCGTACACCTATTTCGACGGTTCCGACTACACAAAGTATAGCGACGGGGCGAGCTTTATCTTCGACGCGGGCGGAGCCATGTCGGCGATGTTCGGCGCTGCGGGCGGCAATTCCGCGACGGAAAACACCCTCGCCGTGACAAAGAGCATGCTCGCGGGCTCGGAAGTGCCGTCGCGGATAAACATTTATCCCCTCGACTTCGACTCCAAGGACAACGTCACGGGCTATCTCGACGCGTGGAACGAAGCCTGCAAGGGCTCGGGCGTTCTGACCTACACGGGCAAAGACGGCGAAGTGACGGTGGATGGGCTCGACGAGGGCGGCAAGATAACCTACACCGATACCGTTGGGCTGATAATAACCATGGTAAACACCATGATACAGATGATAACCATCGCGCTCGTGGCGTTCACCGCCCTCGCGCTCGTCGTCTCCACGGTCATGGTCGGCATAATAACCTATGTGTCGGTAGTCGAGCGCGTAAAGGAAATAGGCATTCTCCGCGCCGTCGGCGCAAGGAAGAAGGACATAAAGCGGCTGTTCAACGCCGAGACCTTCATAATAGGGCTCGCGGCGGGGCTTGTCGGCATAGCCGTGACCTATCTCATATCGCTGATACTCAACCTCGCGATAGGCGCGGCGTTCGGCATCTACACCATCGCCGCCCTGCCTTGGTGGCAGGCGCTCGTCATGATAGGCGTGAGCGTTCTGCTCACACTTATCTCGGGGCTCATTCCCGCGGCGGCGGCAGCCAAAAAGGACCCCGTCGTGGCGCTCAGGACGGAATAAAATCGCAAATAAAGACGGGCAACGTGTTGACACGCTTGCCCGTCTTATGCTATATTTTAAGCGAAGATAAAAAGGGGTGAAGTATATGAATAAAAAGTGCATAAAAATCATTGCCGCGGCGGCTCTCGCGGGCGCGGTTGCGGCAGGTTCCGCATGGCTCGCCGCCTGCGCGGGCGTGAAGGTGCGGGAATACGAGGGGGAGTACAGCCATGTGAACACATACGCCCCTCAGGCTCCCTATTACGGCATAAAGGTGAAAGTGAGCGTGCAGAGCGACAAAAAGGGCGACAGGATCAAGAGCGTTCAGGTCGTGGAAAGCGACTATACCGAAGTGACCGAGAGCTGGGGCGACCGCTCCATCTGGGACGACGGGCTCAATAACCTGCTGCTGAGTTACCGCGCGAGATACGTCGCGGACGTGCTCGCCGAAACGGTGGCAGTGGACGAAAACGCCGCTCCCCAATCGGTTACCGACAGCGGGCTCATGATAACGGGCGCGACTTTGGGCTCGGGCAGGCTCCTTCTCGCCGTGCAAGACGCCCTTGCGGACGCCGCTTCGGAGCTCGGATACACCGTGCATACGGGCGAATATTCCTATCCCAACCCCTACGCGCCCGCGACAAAGTACGGGATAAGGGTAAAAGTCGTGGTAAAGGACGGCGTAATTGCCGCAGTCAAAAACGACCCCTCGGCGGGATATATCGAAGTCACCGACAGCTGGAAAGACAAGGCTCTCTGGAACGACGGGCTTTCGGGCTTGCTCGCCGCCTACCGCGGAAAGAGGACGGAGGACGTGCTCGCCGCGACGGTGACCGTGGACGGGGACAAGGCTCCCCAGACCGTTTCGGACAGCTCGCTCGTGATAGCGGGCGCGACTATGGGCTCGGGCAGGCTCCTCCTCGCCGTGCAAAACGCCCTCAAATCATAAAGGCACAAAAAAACAGCCCCGCGCAGCTGCGCGGGGCTGAATTTTTTACATTACCACAATGTTTCTGTTTTCGAAGAGCTGTTTGTACTCCTTGGGGAAGTGGTCGTCCGTTATCAGCACGTCTATATCCTCGATCTTTGCGAACGTGTAGGGATTTATCTTGCCTATCTTGGAGCTGTCGAGCATCATGTACACCTGCCGCGCCTTCTTGAACACGTTTTTCAGAAGGTCGCTCTCTATCTGGCTGTTGCAGGAAAAGCCCTGTTCGGGGGTGAACGCCGTCGCCGAAACTATTGCTATCTCGAAGTTCGTCAGATCGAAATATTCCTTCGCGGCGGGGGAGGAGGTGGAGAGGTTATCCTTCATGAGCTGTCCGCCCACGACCGTTATGTTCACGTTTTTCTTCTGCGCGAGTTCCATTGCCACGGCTATGCCGTTAGTAAACACGTTGCACTTGAGGTCGGGCATCTCCTTGGAAAGATACATCGCGGTTGTGCCGCCGTCGAGGAACACGCAGGTCCCCTCGTCGATGAGCGCCGCCGCCTTCTGCGCTATGACTATCTTGGCGTCGGTGTTTATGGTGGTCTTTTTGGTGTACGCCTCGCCCGAAACTTTCTGAACTTCCTTCACGGACATGGCGCCGCCGCGGATCCTTATTATCCTGCCGTCCTCTTCGAGCTGGAACAGATCGCGCCGCAAGGTCATCTGCGATACGGTGGGGAACACTTCTTCGAGCTGTTCGAGCGTCATTTTGCCGCGCTTGTCGAGTATGTCGGCTATCTCTTCTATTCTTTCCCGTTTCATAATCGGTCTCCCGTGTGAAAAATTAACATAAACTTTTTTATCTGCCAACATTGTAAACTTTTAACACGGAAAAGTCAAGAAAACTCGTGACGGTTTTCACAAAAAATCCAAAATCCTGTTAGAATTTTTCAAATGACGAAAATTAGGATAAACAGCGGCAAAAATACCGCTTAAAATAAATTGCATTTGCCGTATAAAATATATATAATAGTGTAAATCATGTTTTTCAAAAGGTTGCGCATGGACATACGCGCGGCGAAGGAGAACGACCCCGCCGCCCGCAGCAAGTTCGAAATATGGCTCACGTATTCGGGGGTGCACGCCCTTTCGTGGCACCGCTGGGCAAACAGGCTTTACAGAATGCATTTAAAGCTCCTTGCCCGCGTCACGTCGCAATGGGCTAAATTTCTGACGGGCGTGGAGATACACCCCGCCGCGAAGATCGCGCCCGGGGTATTTATCGACCACGGTCAGGGCGTGGTGATAGGCGAGACCGCGGAAGTGGGCACGGGCACGGTTATCTACCAGAACTGTACCCTCGGCGGCACGGGCAAGGAGACGGGCAAGCGCCACCCCACGATAGGCGAGCACTGCGTGATCTCCGCTGGCGCGCGCGTTTTAGGTGGGATAACCGTCGGCGATTACGCCAAGGTCGGCGCGGGCGCGGTGGTGTTGAAGGACGTTCCCGCGCACGCCACGGTAGTGGGGGTCCCCGCCAAGGTGGTGCGGATAAACGGCTCGGCGGAGGGAGCGGACCTTCTCCCCGAAAAAGAGGACCCCGTAGTAAAGGAATTGTGTTCGCTGAGGGAGCGCATGTTCGCCCTCGAAGCGGAAGTCAAACGTCTGTCTGAAACAAAAAAAGAGGATGACAATGAGGATATATAACAGTCTTACCCGCAGAAAAGAGGAGTTCGTGCCCCTCGAAGAGGGAAAAGTCAAGATGTATGCGTGCGGCATAACGGTGTCGGGCGAAGCGCACATAGGTCACGGCTATCAGGCTCTGATCTACGACATAATGCGCAAGTTCCTCGAAAAGCAGGGCTATGAGGTGACGTACGCGCGCAACTACACCGACGTGGACGACAAGATAATAGCCAAGAGCCGCGAGACGGGCATTCCCGCCGACGAATACGCGGCTATGATGATAGAGAAAATCAACGCCGTAATGCGCGAGATGGAGATAGACGACCCCACGATATGGCTCAAAGCCACGGAAAATATCGGGAACATAATAACGTTCATCTCCAAACTTATCGAAAAGGGTCACGCCTACGCCACGCCCTGCGGCGACGTGTACTTCTCCGTTTCGAGCTTCAAGCGCTACGGCGCGCTCTCCAACCGCTCGGTCGAGGATATGCTCGACGGCGTCCGCGTGGAAAACGGCGAAGAAAAGGAAAATCCCGCCGACTTCGCGCTGTGGAAGGCGGCGAAGGAGGGGGAGATAAGCTGGGATTCGCCTTGGGGCAAGGGCAGACCGGGCTGGCACATAGAGTGCTCGGCTATGAACATGGCGGCGTTCGGCGACTGCATAGATATCCACGGCGGCGGCAGGGACCTCATATTCCCCCACCACGAAAACGAGATAGCGCAGACCGAGAGCTTAACGGGCAAGCAGTTCGCGAAGTATTGGACGCACAACGGGTTGATAAAGGTCAACGGGCAGAAGATGTCCAAGAGCCTCGGCAACTCCTATCTTCTGGAAGACCTGCTCAAAAAGTACACCGCGGAGGCGATAAAATTCGCCCTCCTGCAAAACAATTACAGGAACGATATAAACATCACCGACGACCTCTTCCCCGAAGCCGAAAGGCACCTCACCGAATTCTATACTACGATAAAGGCGGTGGAGGACAAGTTCGGCAAGTCGGGCGGGAACCCGCTCATAGACGGGAAGTTCGACAAGGACATGTCCGAGGACTTCAACACCGCGCTCGCCCTCTCGGAACTGTTCCCCCTCTTCAAGGGCATAGCCAAAAAGCTCGCCGCGGGCGACGCGTCCTGCGCGGCGGACGTGGCGCAGATAAGGAAGACCTACTCCCTGCTCGGGCTCTTCAAGCGGGACGCGGACGAATATTTAAAAGAGGCGGCGGCAAAGGACCCCGCGTCGGGCGGGGCTACGGCGGAGGTGCAAAAACTCGCCGAAGAGCGCTGGCAGGCAAAGCTCGCGCGAAATTGGGCGGCAGCCGATGCGCTGCGCGCGCGCATAAACGAACTCGGTTACGAGGTAAAGGACTCCAAAGAGGGCTACACAATATCCAAAAAATAATACGGAAGGCATAGATAAATGAAAACTCTGACAAGCGAAACGCTGAGGCAAACTTACCTCGATTTCTTCAAAGACAAGGGGCACGCGGTGATACCCTCCGCGTCGCTCATACCCGAAAACGACCCGACCGTCCTGTTCACCACGGCGGGCATGCACCCCCTCGTCCCCTATCTTCTGGGCGAAAAGCACCCCGCGGGCAACCGCCTCTGCGACGTGCAGAAGTGCGTCAGGACGGGCGACATCGACGAAGTGGGCGACAGCGCGCACTGCACCTTTTTCGAGATGCTCGGCAATTGGTCGCTCGGCGATTACTTCAAAGAACAGATGATACCTTGGTCGTACGAATTTCTCACCTCGCCCGAATATCTCGGCATTCCCGCAGACGACATAGCGGTGACCTGCTTCGCGGGCGACGGCGACTGCCCCCGCGACAGCGAGAGCGCGGCGCTCTGGGAAAAGTGCGGCATAAAAAAGGAACACATATTTTTCCTGCCCAAATCGGGCAATTGGTGGGGACCCGCGGGCACAACGGGACCCTGCGGACCCGACACCGAAATGCACATAATCCGCAACCATGCCGAGGCGGACAAGCTCGGACCCTATGACTTCGACAAGGCGCCGGCGGGCACCTTCCTCGAAATATGGAACGACGTGTTCATGCAGTACAACAAGAACGCGGACGGGGCGTACGAACCCCTGAAACAGCGCAACGTGGACACGGGCATGGGCTTGGAGCGCACCCTCTGCATACTCGGCGGCAAGGATTCCGTGTACGAGACGGACGTTTTCGAAACGGTGATAGCCGAAACGGAGAGGCTCACGGGCAGAAAATACGGCGAGGGCGGAGAAGTCACGCGCGCCTTCCGCGTGATAGCCGACCATGTGCGCACGGCTACGTTCATGCTCGGCGACGTGCACGGGGTCACCCCCTCCAACACCGATCAGGGCTATATACTGCGCAGGATAATAAGGCGCGCCGTGCGCTTCGGGAGAAACATAGGGCTTCCC
>CANQXZ010000001.1 GCA_947627955.1 uncultured Clostridia bacterium | reverse complement strand
TGCCCCGGCAGGGGTTAGCAGGTGTTAATCCCTTCTAGGGTCTGTGCAAACCACTAGTTTACTAGTGGTTTTGCTTTATCTGTTTGATAGATAGAAGTAAACATTAAAAAACATTAAGGAGTACAAAATGAAAGAATCAAAACAAGAGCGCTTCAAGCGTTTGGCGGAAGCGCGGGTAAACAAAATTTTAAGCATGTTAAAGCTACTGGGCAACTGCTCGTTCAAGGGGACATACGAGTATACGGAAGAGCAAGTCGAGAAGGTTTTTCAAAAGCTCAAAACTGAACTTGAGAACACATATAGGCGATTTAAATGTGCCATGAATGGGTACTGTCGGTTTACTTTATCAGATGAATATACTCGCACGGAGAATCCGTCTCTTGTAATGCTACTGCCTGACGGAACGCGTTTGCGGGCAGTAGCTGCGGAAGACGACGCAATGCCCAATTTAAGTATTTATCTTCAGACCGGCAATGACGATGAGGAAAAATCAGTATGTTATGCCGAATATAATTACGAAAGGGAACCGGGCAAAGAACTCTGCATAGGTGTTTGGCATTCGCAGGATGAAGATCCATACTTCTATGAGTCGTTTAATAAAGGAACCGACAAGGAGTAGCAATCATGACTGATAGGGAAAAGACAGAGCGCAGTGCCATAAAACTGGAAATCCGGGCAAGGAAAGAGGTCTTAAAGAAGATTGAGAATGCTTATAAGCGTTTAAGGCGGCAAGCCGATGCAAACTATCAAAAGAGAAAAGCGAGAGTTCAAGCAGCTCGTGAATACGGTAGTATCGAGGAGGCCCACGATGCATGGGGATACGATTGCATTACTGAGGAAGAATTCGAAGAAATTAAAAGGGTCTTTGAATTAGGTGATGAATATGTCGAGAAGCATATATCTCCACAGGAAGTGGCAGTCAAAATCCTTGGCAACTTTATAAGTGGGCTCTATGCTGAAATTCGAAGCTTCGAGTTTGACCTGCTGCCCCTTAATAAACAAGTAAAGATTTTGCAAGAGTAAATTTGAAATAAAAAGCCTGTTGAAATATTAATTTTCAGCAGGCTTTTTACGATTTTAAGTAAATACAAATTTACAAATCTAATTTCATCGTTTACGTTTAATTAATACTAAATCTATACATGCGATTTAAATTACATTTGTTTTTATTATGAGCATATAGTTTACGCAAAAAACATTACCCCAAAATGCTTATCTTTATATAAATTTTGATAAAGTATAATCACTTAATAATGCCAATTCACAAAAAGGAGAGGCTTATATTATACTTAATATTTTCTGCAAAGGAGAAGAAAATGAAACTCAGTACATGGTTACAAGAATGGTTAAATTCAAGTGTAAAACCCTTAGTTAAAACAAGCACATATTCTAAATATTGTGATATCTCACGATTACATTTAATTCCTAAATTAGGACACTATGAAATTAATGAAATTACAATAGAGGTAATTCAATCATATATAGCAACCCTATGTGAAACTTATGCTCCCAATACGGTTAATGGAATAGTAAACGTCCTTATAAGCGCACTGAAAAGAGCGGAAAAGATTGGTTATATTGATTATCATTTTACCGACAGAATTCAAAAACCTAAAATTAGAGAAAAAAAGGTAGAATGTTTTTCTAAGGATGAACAACGCAAGATAGAACATTATATTTTATCAAGTGGAAAAACAAAATTATTTGGCATAATATTAAGTTTATATTCCGGTGTACGTATAGGAGAATTGCTGGCGTTAACTTGGAATGACATTGATTTGGATGAAGGGATACTTTACATAACAAAATCGTGTAGAGATGCCTGGCAAAATGGTGAATATAAAAAATGTTTTGATACACCCAAAACCATTAATTCCGAAAGAATCATACCAATACCCAAACAAATTATCTCTATATTGAAAAAAATCAAACTAAATAATAAAAGCAATTACATTGTTAGTAATAGCACTACGGGGGTATCAATCCGTTCATATCAACGGTCTTTTGAACTTTTGTTAAAAAAATTATCAATAAGGCACCGAGGATTTCATTCGTTGAGACATACTTTTGCTACTAGAGCCTTGGAATGTGGAATGGATGTGAGAACGCTGGCAGAACTACTCGGGCATAAAAATCCTACAATTACACTTAAAAGGTATGCGCATAGTCTTTTTGATTATAAAAGTTTAATGATGAATAAGCTTGGTAAAATGTTGGATTAAATAAAAAAACAAAGACAAAAAATTTTATCTTTGTTCATGTATTTATATAGTTGATGAACATTTCGTAATAATTTTATCAAATTCGACATAATTTGTCAATTGTCTATAATTAATTTATTCTACTTATTTGATTATTTTAACTTGAAAATTTGAAATAAAGTTTTGATTCGTTCAAATAAATACATGAATTATATAAATTAATGAACATATAGTGCTTGCAGTAATTATAAAGATTTTAAATTTAGTTTATAGGTGGATAATAATTTATGTCAGAAAATGAAATTAAAAATGTAGAAAATACCAATACCCAAGATGCTGTGAGCGAGGAAAGCTCTGTTAGTGATGGGGCTTCAATCTCATCTGAAGGTAAGATTGATCTTGTAACTGCAAAAGAAGATATCGAGCGTCATTTAATTCGGCTTGTAGAGTTTATCAAATACTATAAGAATAAAGATTCAAACATATTAGCACTAACAAAAGAATTACAACAGTATAGGAATGGGTTTGAATATGGGCTGTTTAAAGCTTTCGCACAAAATCTAATTTCTTATCGTGAAGAATGCCGTAGAACAGTTCGTAATTTTGGCTCTCACAAACTTACGAAAGAAGAAGGGGTTAAATACCTTGGTTTTATGGTTCAGGAATATGAAGACTTATTACAAAATGTTGGTATTGAAGATAATAATGGCAGATATCTTTATAACGGCAAAGATTTGAGCGATGAAAATCAGGAAGTAGTTTTTCATGATGTTCCCGAATTTGAGATTGAGAAACTTCCTATTGAAAAGATTGACACCACAGATGACCTCGTTTCATATCTCCAAAAGTGCGAGAACATTATTTTAAAGGCGATTCAAGATACAGCAATTATTGATTCAATTGTTGCTGATTACATATCGGCAACAAAATTATATGAGAATGGCGTACATCAAGTTATTCTGTATCCTATAATCCGACAAATTATTTCAGTATATCATAAGTTAACTCTAGAAGTTAAAAATTTACAAGAAATTATAACTGATGACAGTGCAACTGAATTTTACATCAGTGAACTTAACACAATGATAGAGCAAAGTGATGAATTACTTTCTTTGTGTGGTGTCATTATCGATGGATTTGTTTCAGATACATTTGATCCTAAAAAACAACGAGTCATGAAACTGATTAATACTGAGAATGCAGAATTAGTGGGCAAGGTAGTTGAAAGATATACTGATTGCTATTTGCTTAATGACAAGGTAATCTATCCATCAAAAGTGGATGTTTATAAATTAAAATAAACAAGGAGAAAAACAATTATGGCTAAGAAGATCGGTATTGATTTAGGAACGACATACTCCTGTATGAGTTATGTTGACAATATGGGGGTCGTCCAAATCATTAATAATCTTGAGGGCGATCAGACAACCCCATCTGTGGTGTTCTTCGATCCCGATAACGCGGGAGAAGTAGTCGTTGGTCGCACCGCAAAATCGGCAGGTGGGGAGCATCCCGAATGCATTGTCGAGCGCGTGAAGAACTACATGGGCAATCCCGAATACAGCTATTTTGCCAATGGGACAGAGTATTCGGCAACGGCGGTCTCCACGCTCATATTGCAAAAACTTATCAATGATGCGGAACAGATGTTAGGTGAGGAAATTGAAGGTGCCGTTATTACTTGTCCTGCTTACTTCGGCGAGGAGGCGCGTGCTGCGACCAAACTTGCAGGCGAAAACGTTAAACTCTCCAATGGTAATAGTCTCGTTGTGTTTAGTATTCTCGACGAGCCTACGGCTGCGGCGATTGCGTATGGCAATTCTCGCCAAGAGGATATGGATAAGACAATACTCATCTACGACCTTGGTGGCGGAACATTCGATTGTACTGTTATGAAACTTTCACTCCACGGGGACAAAAAGGAAATGAGAGTTATTACGACCGGCGGCAACCACCAACTTGGCGGTAAGGACTGGGATGAAGCTCTTGCAAATCTCGTCCGCGACAAGTTCTGCGCAGTAACAGGTTGCGATGCTGACGAAATGCGCGCCGATTCCGATTCTAACGCGTGGTTCAGCGAGAATATCGAAAAAGCAAAGCAGAATCTCACAAGCAGAGATAAGACCTTTCTTACCCCTAGCTACGATTTCAAGAAGGAAAGGATTGAAGTTTCAGTCGAAGAGTTCGAGGATGTAACATCAACATTGCTTGATCAAACCATCATGCTTGTCAACGATATGTTGGAGAAAAAGGGATTGAGTATGATGTCGGATATTGATGAAATAATCCTTGTTGGCGGATCGACAAAGATGCCCCAAGTAACGAAGCGCCTTAACGCTGAGTATAACAAAACAATTAGTACTTATGAACCCGACAAAGCGGTTGCTATGGGGGCTGCCCTTGTTGCAAGCGGCTATACCGTCACGTCCGAGGTTGTCACGGACGAGACAACGGGTGAGCAGAAAGTAGAGCGTACAGCTAAAAAGGTTTCGCCCGGAGGAGCAATTTCGATGCCTGGTGGTGAAATTAGGCCTATCCCTACCGTGACTAAGTCTTACGGTCTTAGAATTGTGAGTGGTGGTGAATATAAGGTGCTCAACCTTATCGTAAAAGATACTGCAAAGCCTGCCCATGGCAGTTCTATTGATCACTTCCCGCTTACGATTACGGGTGAGCCGGATCTTGTAAGTGAAGTACAAATTCTTGTGCTTGAAAGCGACAGCCTGGATGAACTTGTAGAGTTGGATTGCTGCAATTCCATTTATGTTGAAGAACCAATCAAATTCGATGGAGCCGTTCCCGGCAACAATGAAGTGTCGGTGGAAATGGATATCGATGAAAACGGCATTCTGTCGCTTGCGCTGACAGATAAAGTCACGGGGAAAACCTACCATATGCAGCCTAGGCGGAACAGCGATGAGGCAAATCAGAAAGGGCTTGATGCGGTTAAAGGGATGACAATCGTATAAACTTCGAGAACGGGGTTGTCATTAAACAAGAATGTTATTTGGCAACCCCTTTTTTATGTTAGGGTGAGTTTAGGTGGTGTGAAATGAAGGAGGCCCTTGAAACATATTTCAAAAAGCTAAAAGAACTGTATCGGCGATATTTTGGGACGTCGCCGACAGTTTGTTATACGGAGAACCTAAACAAAGATTTATTGATTTCATCGCCGAATGAAGACGGAGAGGTGGAATGGAGTCCCAAACTACAATCAGAGGCAATTGATTGGAATCGGTTAGAAGAGATTTTTGGGTTTAAGATCAATGAAGAGCTTAAATCCTATTATGGTACATACTTGTTTTTGTCCTTGGATGGTAAAGATGAGGGAATTGCTTTGCACTTTCAATCCGTTGGTGGAAGCAAGCCAATTGAAAGTACCGTAAGGCAAAATTTATCAGATGGCAGATATGTTTTCCCTGGAACTCAGACTTTCTTGTTGGGAGATGCATGTATAAACAGTGATGATGGATACTTCATTTTCTTTGATAATATAACAGGTCAAGTTTATTGCTACGAGTCAGATACAAAAAAGAAAGTAGCATTTAGCCACACCTTGACTGAAATTATAGCGAGAATGGAGGCAATTCTGTAGTGGCAATTTCGGCATATGATGGTGTCCCCGATTGGGAAATCAGAGCGCAAAGGACGACCGCTGAAGGGCTTCAATATAACCTTAACCATCCAAATGAATTGGTCGTTGATATGAAGTATACTGGAAAAAACGACTCTAAATCAAATGCACAAGGCTGGGAAAGGGATTCAAAAGGTTTCTTTCAGCAACTACGTGATAACCACCCGGAGTACTTTAGCAAGAAGAATAGTATTGCTATTGAAATGGGTTTATCGCCAACAGTAGATGCACAATTCGTCAAGCATTTTCCTCAATACAAAGGCTATGAGAGACAAACCCTTGTCCATCACCATATAGGCGGTGACGGACAAGCAGTTGCAATACCCAAGGGCATGCATAAGGGGTTTGGAGAAATACATAATGTTGAAAAGAAGCTAGGCATCACACAAAATTGCCAAAATTTTTCAAAACGATGTGAGATGCTCTGCGAAGCCGACAAGACAAACATAGGTAAAAGCGCCGAATACTTTCGAAGCAAACATCAGGTCGAGATAAAGAGTGATATGCCGTCGCAGTACTCAACTCATCAAACAGACGGCGATGAAAACACACAAAGTGTTAGCCAACAATTTAGGCGTAGATGATGTCATACAGGAGAATTGAATGGCAAAACTCGGAATTGACTTAGGAACAACGTACTTATGTGTAAGTTATGTAGACCAAGATGGAAAAGCCCAAATTATCGATAACCTCGAAGGCGATTATACCACGCCCTCAGTTGTCTATTTTGATCCCTATTTAGATGAGGAGGCAATAGTTGGTCGTACCGCAAAATCGGCGGGCTGGGAGCAACCTGAATGTTTTGTTGAGTGTGTTAAAAGGTATATGGAGGATCCCAACTATTCCATTTTTGTCAAGGGTCAAAAGTACTCAGCGGCAGAAGTGTCTGCGTTGATTCTTCAAAAATTAATAAGAGATGCTGAAATAGTGCTAAGGGAAAATATAGAGGGAGTGGTTCTTACTATTCCAGCGTATTTCGGGCCAGATGGTAAGTTCGCTACTAAGTGCGCGGCAGATGCTGTTCGTTTGTCTAATGGTGAAAATTTACAACTATTGCGTATAATTAGTGAACCCATCGCTACTGCGGTTGCTGTTTGCAACTTGTCAAAGGGCGACATGGATAAGACGGTTCTCATTTATGATCTTGGCGGTGCGACTTTTGACTGTAGTGTTATGAGGTTGATACGACATAGTGATGAACTGGATACAAAGATTATTACGATAGGCGGGGATCGTCAGTTGGGCGGTAAGGATTGGGATAAGGCTCTGACGAATCTTATCTGCGAAAAGATCTGCGCCGCGACAGGATATGATGTTGATGAAATACGCTCAGACATAGCATTTAATGCATGGTCTATCAATAATATTGAAAGAGTTAAATCAAATCTCTCATATAGGGAGAAAACGATTTGTCACACAGATTTCACCATAGATGGTAATCCTTGTAAAGAGCGAGTTGAAATCAAAGTCGAAGAATTTGAAGATGTAACTTCAACATTGCTCGATCAAACCATCATGCTTGTCAACGATATGTTGGAGAAAAAGGGATTGAGTATGATGTCGGATATTGATGAAATTATCCTTGTTGGCGGATCGACAAAGATGCCCCAAGTAGCCAAACGGCTCAATGCAGAATACAACAAAGTCATTCGTTCGTATGAACCTGATAAAATAATTGCTATTGGCGCGGCAATAGTTGCGGATAAATGTTAGCGTAAGGTGATAGTACGGATAGAAAATGAGGCAAGGGTCTGTTTGAGATGGAACACACAGATACAAATTACATTTAGGAAAGGTTAAACGAGAGGTTGAAAATGAAAAAAATAAATGTAGGAATTGACCTTGGAACAACATATTCTGCAGTTGCAACTTTTTCCAAAGAGTTGGGCCGTGTTCAGGTGTTAAAAAATAGCTATGGAAAAGACTGTACGCCATCTGTTATTTGTATAGATAATGGAAGCATTATGGTCGGTGAAGATGCAAAGAATGAACAAAAATCAGGCAATGTTAATACAGCTGCCTTTTATAAAAGTATGATGGGCGATTCTAATTGGAGTGCTTTCATAAATGGGCAGGAGTATTCTGCTGAGGAGTTGTCGGGACTTTATCTTGCACACCTTATTCAAGACATAAAGAGTACCAATAGCATTGATATTGATGGGGCGGTTATTACAGTGCCTGCCTATTTTAATGATAAACAACGCGAAGCAACAATTCGGGCCGGTCAGAAGGCTGGGTTAAAAGTCTTAAAGATAATCAATGAACCTACTTCGGCAATCATCGCATATGGCTTGACAGGTGGTAAGGAAAAGAATGTTCTTGTCTACGATCTCGGTGGTGGCACATTTGATGTAACAGTTGCTAATGTAAATGGAACACGAATTGATGTTCTTGCAACAAACGGAAATCATCAATTGGGCGGAAAGGACTGGGACGAAACGCTTATCAATCAAGTTAAAGAGAAATTTTATTCTGAATTTGGTGTCAGTATTGATGACCACGAAGAAGATCTTAAAGAATTACAGGTGAAGTGTGAGGAAGCCAAGAAGTTACTTTCCTCAGTCGCTTCAACTATTATTACGATCCAATGCGATGGGTATCTTGGTAAATATACTGTTACCCGAGAGGATTTTAATGATCAAACCTATAGTCTTCTATATGAAACAATTCTGTTGATAAAAAGTTGCTTTGATGAAATTAGTGAAGCCCAGAATCGTCCATTTGGGTGGAATAATATTGATGAAGTCGTTTTGGTAGGTGGTTCAACAAGAATGCCTCAAGTCAAGGACATGATAATCAAAGAATATGGTCGTCCGCCCATTACAAAAGATATTAATGTCGATACGATAGTAGCAACAGGCGCAGCTATGCAAGCAGAACTCTGCGTGAGTAATTCCATTACGTTAACCGTTGCAAGCTCTGCATCCGCCAATTCAGCCAAGTCGAGCGGTACCTCTATGCCCACGGCTCCGATTACGCTTACAATTCACAATAGCGATATTCAAGATATTACTGCACATAGTCTCGGCATGCTTGCGCTTGCAAGCGATGAAAAAAGCTACATTAATAGTATTATTATAAGAAAAAATAGTAAGGTCAATGAACCGTTTAGTAGGGAATATACTTTTTCAGGCGAGAAGTTGCAAGTGTATGTTTTGCAAGGAGAAGCTCGCGATCCTTACGAGTGTGATATTATTGGTGCTTATTCAATCACTGGCATGCCAAAAGACAATAAGAGCAAGATTAAAGTTAATTTTTTATATAACTCAAATGGTGTTGTTGAAGTTAATGCTTGCTTGGATAATGGCATAGTTTTATCATCTACTCGTGAGAATACTAATGAAACTATGAGCGAGATTATAGCACGTTTAGAGCGCGAAAAGAAAGAAGCAGAGGAGGAGGCAAAACGTAAAAGCAGAATTGAGATTATGCTAATGATAGATACTTCTGGCAGTATGAGTGGTAATAGAATTAGAGAAGCGCGACGCGCAGCAAAGGATTTTGTGAAGGAGTTTGACTTAAACAGAGTCTTCATTTCTGTTATCAGTTTTGCCGATCGTTCACAATATAAATGCAAATGGGAGAATGATGAGAGACGCTTATATCATGCAATTGATGACGTTGATGTTAATGATGTTGGATATTGCAATGCAGAAACGCCAATAAACAATAATTACAAGAAATTTACACGCGATTGTCCAAGAGTCATTGTCGTTCTTACTGATGGATATTGGAATGATCAATCAACAGAGGAAACCGCTGCAGATCGAGCTAAAGCTGACGGGATTATTATTTATGGTATTGGCATTGGTGATGCAGATGAGGCATTTCTCAGTCGCATTTCCAGTGGGAAAGGGAAGAAAGTTGATTTGAGTCAACTTTCTGCCACATTTAAAGAAGTGGCATCATCTATTGCGACAGAAGTCGTTGGCAATTCTTTAAAGTAAAATCTAATCAATAAAACAGGAGTATATTATGGCACAGGTTAGCCCCTTTAGAACTGCAGAAGAGCTGAAAAATCCCGAATATAATTATTTCATTGCTTTTAAGATTGATCTGTCTGAAACAGACAAGAATAAAATTGATGCAAAAATAAAAACAGTTACCGGGAGTCCCAAGGGGGACATATTGACTCGAAGGCTGATTGAGCTAAAAACAGACGCCATCGAAATCATGTGCAATGATTCCGTTTATGATGCCGCCACAGGAAAATACATTCCTGAGCGAGGCGGGCGCGCCAAAGAAGCTGCGGATGCCAAAGCATATAAACTTAAAGAAGCCGTTGGTGTAATTGAGATTCTTTGTCAAACAAGAAAAACCCTTTTAAAAAGTGAAGTAATTGATATCTGCAATACAGCGAATAAGCCTATAATCTTTTTTTCTGAGGCAGAACTGTTAAATGCAATTTCCTATTTAAGTGGGTTGGGTGTTAAGATTATAGATAATATTGATGCGAGTATACCATTCTCGGATTATCAACAGACAGAAAAGAGATTAGATACTCTTGGGAAAAAAGATTTATATGATTTTTTAGGAGTACAATCCACATCGTCTAATTCTGAAATACAAGCAGCCTCAGATAAAATGTATAGCGACAGCAGTAAGACGAATGACCTTAAGCGGAAACAGGCTATTAGTCAACTTTGCGCTACAGCAAAAAAATTACTTTTGGATAGCAAGGAGGCACGCAGAACTTATGATCAATATCTTGTTCTCAAAAACGACGTGTGGAGTGATTTTGAGAAAAGGAAGTCTTTTGGCATTAAAGAAATGACCATGGATGAGTATAAAAATTATACTTCCACGGTTATAGCACTTTTAAAGGTTCAAATTGATGAGGCGGAAAGAATTCTCGCCATAGGATGCAAATACTTTCAAATCACCATTGTTGGGAAAACGGAGGGTAATAACTTTGAATTTTGTCCTTATCCGGATTGCGGAAAATTATATATAAAGGGTGCAAAGAGTTGTCCTCATTGTGGGAAACCTTTGGAAGTCATTTGTTGGAACTGCAAACAGAAGACACCTTTTACCAAAGAGGATAAAGGCTGCCCTACTTGTGGTGCAACACATCGTGCCCACGATATGTTTAATCAGTGTTGCGAAAAAATTGATAAACTTTTAAGTCGCCCGATGGTAGAGATAAGCGATTTACAATCGGTATTTTTGGAGGTAAAAAACGTTGTTCCCAATTACGCTACTCATGCTGATTCAACCGTAGCAAAAAAAGTTGCAGAATATGAGAGTGTTATTCAGTCAAGAGTACGACAAGAGGAAACGACAGGCGCTAAGTATAAAGAAGACGTTTCAAAGATTCAACAAATGATAGCTAAGCGTTGTTATCAATCAGCTCTAGCTATTGCTAAATCATTAAATGTAAAATATAGCACTTACAATATTGATAATTCACGCAAATTGGTGTCAGATATTTCTGCCGTTGTACAAAATGCTCAACGACAAGTTGATGCCGCAAAACAGTATTTGGCTCAAGGTAATATATCGCTTGCAATTTCAACTGCAGCAAAAGCAATTGATATCTGTGATGATAATGCTGATGCTCGCCAAATAATGCAGAAGATCCCACCCCAAGCAGTAACCAACCTTCGTATTACTACTGAAAAAGGAAAGGTACGTTTAGAGTGGGATGATAATGCAAAACAGGAATTTATTTCTTACACTATAATCAAGAAAATAGGTGTTGCTCCAATCTCTGCTGAAGATGGTGCCCTTGTAGATTGTGGTCTTTCAGTTAAATTTTTTGAAGATGTAAATATTGTATCTGCTACACCGTATTATTATGCTGTTTTTGTTGAGCGGTACGGGGTAAAATCTTCAATTGCAGTCACAAGCGAATCAGCGATTATTTTTGCTGATGTTTCAAACATGCAACAGGAAGTTGTTGACGGTGGTATTAAGGTTATTTGGGAAGCTCCTCAAAATGTAAAATCAATTGATGTATGGAAAAACAGCGGCACAATAGCACCTACTCGTTCAGGCGAAGGTGTTCGGGTTGAATGTTCTTTAAATGGTTTTACCGATAATAAATGCGACGGACAAAGTGCATATCTTGTTATTTGTAATTATGATTTAAAGGGTAAACTTGTCCAGTCGCGCGGAATTTGCGCGGTATTTAAGCCTTACGAAAAAGCCACTCCACTTGAAGATGTAAGGATAGAGCCAATTGAATCAAATAGATATGTATTCACCTGCGCTACAGGTTATGCTGGGAAAGTGAAGTTATATGTTTCTAACAAGAAACTATCAATTCCTACAAATACACCACTCAAGTATTTAGATTTCAACTCAATTTGCAAGGGATTGGCTCAAATAGAATCTTCAGCTAATGCGAATGGCGAAATAATTTTTTCATTATCGGCTGGCAATATATTTTATGTTTATCCTATTGTAAGTACAGAGCAACTTTTTGTTGTATCTCCACCGCGCCTTATTAACACAATTGAGGGAATTAAAAAGCTAACGCATTCCATTAATAATGGAACAGTTACCGTAAGTGGCGCACTACACCCCAAGGCACAATCTATTATTGTTAGAATTGGGCATGATCGATACATAGAAAATATCGATGGGGGTGGAGAGAAATTCTCTTATAAGGTCGAAGATTTTTCTAAAAGTGGTAAATTTGAAATCAAGCTTAAAACAGATACCGTAAATTATATAACCATTTTCGTTGCATTCAAAGAAGATGGGAACATTTCTTATTCGCCTGCAATTAAGCTTGAACCGCCAATTGATTATAGAGAGGCTATTACGGTATTATATAGCATTGATTATGTAGTATCAACAATTAAACCATTTAAGATTAATATCACATTCGAATCTGATAAAGCAACTGAGATTCCAAAACTTCTTATTATGCAAGGTTATCCACGCCCTATGAACAAAAATGCTGGTAAGCTATGTGAGCGTATTGATAAAATAGTTTTAAAAAAAGGATTATTATCAAAAAAATATACAGCAAAAGTCTCAATAATGGTAAATCCAGCTGCTGCCAATATGAAATATGCTCTATTTCTAAATGAGGAAACAAATTTAGTTCATCTTAAAGAAGTGGTAAAACTGTAGAGGTTCTTTATAATTTATAATTAAAAAAAGGGGGATAGCAATGGCTTATTATTATGAATCACCATTATCCGATTCCGAAATGGGTTGTTATAGTTATAATGGCATTGGTTCTTCACATGAAAATATCATAGAGAGTGCTAATGGTCATATTGATACAACAATTAGAGATCCTCGTCCAGGCAAGGATGGTGTACTCACGGCTACGAGAGTATGGATTTATGATGACAACAAGAACAGACAGATTGTAGGGATGGATTTTGAAGACAAGCATGGAGATTATGCTTGTTCATATAAGGGAACATCTTATGATGATATTTTATCGCAAGCGCATGATGACTTGCGGGAAAAGCGTGCAAACGTTATAAGAGAAAATTACAATATGAGGGCAGGAACTGAAAGAACCCGAATTCCCGGAAGTATGTATATGGACGATAGAAAGTTGAAAAGAGAGTTCTATACAGAAATTAAAGAAGTAAAGAAAATGGATCGTCCAGAACTTTATGAAAAATTTAATGGAATTAAAAATCCCAACACAGGCAATGTGATGGAGTGTACATCAGTATATGTTGGTGCCAAAGGTATAGTAAATTCTGAGGAAGAAGTAAAATACATAGAACTTTACGATAAACAGGCTAATGAAAGATTTCATTATACTGCTTCGCCATCAAAAGACATTGATAAACAAGTTTCTGAAGATTATGCTAAATTACAGAATCAAAATAGAAACAATGTCAATATGCAGGATATTGGATTGAATGGTGTGTCAAAATCTAATGAACTAAGTGGACAAAACAATTCAGGGGGAATCAAAAGATCATGATGGCCCAGACGACAGTGCGAGTATGTGAAGGACAGGAACTTAATTTGAATGTCCCGTTAGCGGCGCAAACTATGCAACAGTCATCACCGCAATGCCCACATCCAATCAATATCGTTTTTAATGGAAAGAATGGAAATGGTGCTAATGATAGATTTGTTTTGACTGAAAAACTTTTAAGTCAACATCTTATGCTTATTGGAGGGATAGGCTCAGGTAAAACTAATACATTCAATCAAATACTTCAAAATATAGTACCGCAATTGTCATCTAGTGATGTAATGATTATTTTCGATACTAAAGGAGACTTTTATAAAGAGTTCTATAGACCAGGCGACGTAGTGATTAGCAACGATTCCTCTGCATGTGGTAGCACTGGAACTGATTATTGGAACATCATTAATGAGCTGGATAGCTCTGTTGGTTTAAAAGAAGATGTAATCGAGATATCAAATTCATTATTTGCCGACAAATTGAAAAAAGCAGGCGATAATGCTTTTTTCCCTCAAGCAGCTAAAGACATAATGTCCGCTATACTATATCATTTTGTATTGATGAAAGGGAGAGGAACAGTACAAAGCGATAATTATACTATTTCTGAAGCTATGAAGAAAGAGAATATTCAGTGGTATCATAGTATTCTTAGTATGTACAATAATTTCGCTGCAATGAAGAGCTATATACCATTGGATGCAATGGGGCAAGCACTTGGCGTTTTAGCAGAACTTCAGCAAGTGGTTAGGTCTGTTTTTGTGGGAAATTTTGCAAAAAGAGGGACTCTTTCAATTCGTGAATTAGTACGGAATAAGGGTGGTAAAAAAATATTTATTGAATATGACATTGGCATTGGCGGTATGTTGACACCTATTTACAGTTTATTATTTGATTTGGCAATAAAAGAAGCCTTATGCCGCTCAAAAAGCGATGGCAATGTGTTTTTCGTATGTGATGAATTTAAACTTCTACCCAACTTGCAACATATTGATGATGCTGTTAATTTTGGTAGAAGTTTAGGCATTAAATTCATGATAGGTGTCCAGAATGTTGATCAAATAATTGAAATTTATGGAGAAAACATGGCAAAAAACATTTTCTCTGGATTTCTAAATTTATTTGCTTTTAAGGTTAGTGATTATTCGACTCGCAATTACATTAAAGAGCGGTCAGGCGAAAATCGAAAATGTACTACATATAAGTCAACAACAGTACAAGAAACTATTGCGACAGCACATGTTGTCGAAGACTGGGATGTTGCCAACCTAAAACTTGGTGAAGCTATAATTTCAATTAATAGTGCTGAACCATTTAAATTTGGTTTTAGCGAATTTAAATCACGTAAATAAGTACAAAACGGTGGAAGCATGGGATTATTAAACTTTATTAGAGGTGCTACAAAAAGTAGTCGAACAATTTCACTTGATGCATCATTAGGAAATGTATTAATTTCTGGCGCTTCAAAACAAGGGGCAGAAGTTATTATGAGAAATTATGCTATTGACTCTATAAACAGAGGATATGGTGTAATTATATTTCGTGATCAAGTAGCAGGGCTTTCATCATATCCTTCAATTACAACATCAAGCAGATTAATATTTGATGTTGATTGCACAGATAATAGTACAACTGAGCAAATTGATATTTTCTCAGGTATGACTGATACAGATATTAATGCTTATATTATCAAGCTTTTTGATATGTATAACGAAGTTGATAAAAGCAAAAGAATGAGCTTTCAGAATTATATATCACTTCTTAGAAATCTTGCTAAAAAAGCTGGTAAAACAGTTAAAATAAATAATTTGTTGGATTTTCCTATTGAAGAAATTGAAGATCTTAATATGAAATATAGTACTGGTGTTGAGCAGGCTAGAAATGATCGGTTCTTAAATAGCATTAGGGCTGAAATTCGAGAACTTGAGGCATATTTCTATGATTTTGCAAATAATGTTTCTGGCTATGTATTATCAGGAAACAAGAGCTTAGAACAGATTTTTAAGAGCAAACCAATTATAGAAATAAGCTTAGACTTTTCTGCAAAACATGAGGAGTCCATTCTTATTATGTCAGCTATTATAGATGCAATAGGGCGTTTTAATGTTGCCACGTCAAGTGTGTCTAGTGTTAATGTGCTTGTTGATGGAACACCTAATGATATATTAATTGCTTCTGGGATACAGAAGCTTATAAAGGGTGGAAAGAGTTGCAATGTTTTATATACTATACAAGATTTGAGTAACTTAATTGAACAGTCTAATGAGTGGATCGAGTATGCCGACAGTTATTTTTTCTTTAAACAGAACTCTAACAAGAATAAGGAATTTTGTTCAGAATTTTTTGGTACATATGAAAGACAAAAAGAAACTGTAACAAAAGGAGTAAGTAATCCAACATTTTGGGATCGCTTAAATGGAAGAGGTGGTGCTAGTAAGCAAAGTAGTACATCGATTACAACTGAGAAGGAACGTGTATATTTACCCGATGTATTTGCGCAACTTCCGGAAAATCAGGCAATTTATTATTCAAAGAAGACGAACGAGCATACTAGATTAAATGTATTTTAAGGAGATTGTTGTATGACAAATAAGATGAAAGAATATCAGAAATATTCCGAAATATATGAGAGACGTTGGAACTCTGCCATGGCTAGCCGTAATGCTCCGGAAGCATATGCGGCCACTCAAGATTATAAAAAAAATATTGAGGCACAGGAAGAGGAACTAAAAAAAATAGACCCCAATTCCCGCGATTACGAAAAAGCTGAAATGGCGATTGATGAACAAAAAAGTAAGATGTGGGATATGAATAATCAGCAAAGGCTTCAATTTTTCGGCGAACAAAAAAAGCAGGCTTATGAGCAGCTTGATGCAAAAAATGAGGCTATTTCTAGAGATATGGCAAAAGCTGTTGAACGTGGTGATTCAAAGACATTTGACTCATTAAGAGCGCAATATGAAAAAAATATTGCATCACAAGAGCAGCTAAGCTATCAGATGAAGGAAGAAGGGATTGAATTTCGAGATACTGTTCATCAAGAAAAAGTTGATTTGCAATCGCATGACATTGATATGCGAAATAAAATCAATGAAAAATTAGCGGAACGTGAAGCCAAAGGCAAAAGTATCAGTGATGAAGATAGAATTGCTTCAGAGAAATATACAAAGCAAGTGAAGCAAGATGAGATTGACTTGATTAAATATCAGGGAGATAAAAAAATCGAAAGTATGAGAGAAAGAGGTGCTACTGAAGAAGAAATTCAGGCACAAGATGAAGAAAATAAGCGAGATCGTCAATGGGTCCAATCAGTTAATCGATAATATATAATAGGCAGGTTACATAATGAAAAAATTTACGTGTCCATATTGTTACGGTAAGCATGACATTATTTCCAGTGGTTTGAAATGCTCATATAATGTTCCCGGGAAACCCGATAAGTGTATTTCAACCGTAGTCAAAGATGCAGCTGGCTGGATTCCAAATAAAGATAAGCAAAAATGCATGAAATGCAAAGATGCTCGAAAGTCAGTATTTTGCAGTGTTGTTAATAAAGAAATTCCATCTGATTTTCTTAATGAAGAGAGCTTGTCTGTTGCGCTACTTGGTGCGAAGGCTTCCGGCAAGTCCAATTACATAGGCGTACTTATCAACGAAATTAAGCGAAAGATGACGTCTAGTTTTAATTGTACCTTAAGTTTAGCTAGTAGTGAGGAGTCTCGGCAGTATTATAATGACCACTATTATGAGCCGCTTTTTAAACACGGTTCTGTAGTTGACGCCACAAGTCAAGATGACGTCCCTCCGTTGATTTTTCCTTTGCGCTTTATGGACAAAAATAATCATATTAAAAAAGTGGCAGCATTGTCCTTTTATGATACTGCAGGTGAAAATCTTGACTCCACCGATGATATGCTAGTCAATAATCGTTATATTCCTAATGCTGATGGTATCATTTTGTTGCTTGATCCTTTGCAAGTATCAACAATTAGAGAGAAGCTTCAGGGTAAAATGTCGCTTCCTCCACAAAATACAGATGTTGTTGAAGTTCTGAGTCGAATAGTCCAAAATATCAGAGATGTAAAGAATATACGAGGAACCATTAAGATTCCTCTTGCTTTGGCATTCACAAAAATAGATGCGTTGGAACAGTACAATCTTTTAAAGGAAGATAGTTGTTTACATTCGGAATCAGAACATCTTGCGCGTGGGGTATTTGTTGAAACAGATTTCGAGAGCGTCAATATTGAAATGCAAGATCTTTTGGAAAACTGGCTGGATGCCGAGCTTGTGCAGCAAATGAAGCAGTTTGAAAAATATGCGTTCTTTGGCTTGACGGCACTAGGAGGTGTTCCTAATGGGACAAAGCTATCAGGTAACAAGATTAATCCTAGGCGCGTTCTGGATCCGCTTTTATGGTTATTAGCGGAAAATCACTATATTCAGACAGTTAAAAAATAAACTAATTATAAAAATTAATCTAAATCTTAATTTAAGGAGTATGATGATATGTTAGCCTATCAAATGATTTATACGGCTTGTGGAAAAGATAAATCCGGAGCATTTAGTGTATGGGCAAAATCTGACAATGTCACAAAATCAGAATGTGATGAAATTATCAAACTTATGTCCTATAAAAAGGCTCCAAATGCGCCATATGAACCAACAGATGAGGAAATTAAGGCCTTTTTCCCAAAGAAGTATGCCTATTTTATTCTTTCGTCTGGGAGACGTTGTGTCGCGCAATCAAGCTATATTGGCAAAGTTTATAGCGATCAAGATAGCCGTAACGGAAACTTCATCATTCACGCTTTTATATTTGATGAATTACAAGGGTTTAATCCTTATTGCATTTTTGAACATAAAGCATTTAAATCAAGTCTCTCATATAAAGAATGGCACGATGATCCTGCTCCCGCATCGCTTCCACCTATTGAATTAAATACACAAAGTATTGCAAGTGAAGAAGCAATTAAAAAACTTGCTTTTGGTGGATATAAACAAGATATAGCATCTTTATTGCAAGCGGTGATAAATACACATGGTTCATTAGATAGGATTACTTTTAATGACACGGAAGAAAATATCAGACTACTCTATGCCATTATAGGTACACTTTTGCCTGCAAGTTATTTTAATGATGCAACTTTTTGTACGCAGTATTCTACTCAGCTGGATTATACCCTAACAACTACAGGCATGCCGCCCATTAAAATTCGAAATATATTTGCAAGCATGATTGGTTCAACATTTAACTACCAAGATGAACTTGCGGCAGGAAACATTGTTTTTAATTTTGAAAAGAAAATATGTTCAAAATTAGTATTAGGTAGATATATAAACGATGTTATGCAGTCACTTGAGTCATCGACTTTATTTGCCATTTTAAAGAAAATAGAGTCGGTAAACAATATAATAGCAATGACACAATGCCATATTGATATAGCATTGGCGGTTTATTATTTAAATCAGAAAAACTTCAGGTGGTTCACAGGTGCGTCGGAATATTCATCAGCTTTAGAAATTGCTTTGAAATATCATTATATTAATGAAAAAGAAATTGCTTTTAATCTTTATAATGAAGTAATCATTTCTGGGAAGTGGGGTAAAGGGAATGAAATTCTCTCGCTCATAAAATTTACTTACGATTTTTCCGACCGATATATAAAAGATTCAATAATGAATCGTTATTTTTCCGAGTTGACGCTTTTTGGCGTAAATATATATTCGGGCACTCCACAATCAAGCTTAGCTGAAATTAAGAATAAGGCTCCGTTCCCTTGGAATGATTATTCCTTAATGGTTGTAAACAATTCTGAATGGGAAAGATACATTGAGGCTCGAAACGGCACAAATGAACTATATTATGTCTTTGATGCATTGGTAAATTCGATTGCATTAAATTTGAGTGAAGCGGAAAACAATAAAGCATATATGTTAATGGATAAAATAATTCGAAAATCCATTACTCATAGATCCTTGGAAGAATTCAAATTATATTTGAATTGCGCTAAACAGTTAGGCGACAAAGCATTAAATTGGTTAATTATGAACGCTTTAGGCGATTTTGTAAAATGCCAAATTTCAGATGTAAAGTCGATGGAATTTGCTTTCAGCGTTATATGTTCACTAGAAAATGAACAAGAAAAGACACACTTGATAACTACATTTATCAGCAATAATATGCGAAATGCAAATTTCATGGATTTATATATAAAGTATTCAGACATATATAAGAGCTTATTTGAAAGTGTAGAGAACCTTAATAAAGAAAAGAATGATTTTAGAGATTTCTTATTCCGGAAAGAAGCTTATGTTTTTAAAACCGCAACAAAGGTTAATTTCCGCTCATTAGATAGCTACTTTAATAAATATTATCGAACTGGATATGATAGTGGCATATATATACAAAAAATAAAATTATATCTTGGTAATCTTAAAGGAAAAGATAAAATAGCCGAAAGTATAAAATTCTACGATCAATTAAAAGATTTTGAGAATTCTTTTGCTGATATGATTTTGATTTTAGATTACTTAAATCAGGAGATTTTTTCATTATCAATGGAAGAGCTAATTAATTATGCTCCTACTTATTTACGTAGCATAAATGAGTTAAACGTAAGGTTGCGTGATGCACATTTTAAGATTCCAGACAATTATTCTATCTTACGGACAATATTACTTGTAAGAGGAAAATTGGGTGAAGATCTGTTAACCAATTGTATAAAACAGAATACTCTGTATTCTTGGCTTAATGATTTTCAATTGGAACAGTTCATTTCAAATTATTTTATTGATATATTGCAACTGTATTGCGAATATAAGGAAAAAGGATACAAGAGCAACACACTATTAAGAGCTACTTTTGAAAGGCCGATATCATATCTTAATGGTTCAATAGCGGCAATATTAAATCCACTTGAAAAGCTAAGCAACAAAGAATATTACGAAATTTTAGCTGATATTTTTGCGTATGCCTTTAATGTGAACGATAGATTAGCAAGTAATCTTATATTTTTTGTTTCAAAATATGTAGATACTTTAAGTAGAGGAGATTATAAGAAGCTTTTTAAAAAGATATGTGAACTAATATCAGAACCGGATTTGCCTAAAGTAAAAAATTTCATTGATAAATATTTAAAGGAACATATGAGTTTCTTTGAAAAAATATTTAATAAAAATAATAAGGAGTAAAAATTATGTCAGATGATGATGATGGAGTAGGTAGCTGTCTAGGAGGATTATTCTTCCTGTACTTAGGGTTGCAAATATTAGCAATACTAATTGCAACCGTAGTAGTGGTTTTTGTTGGATCACTTGTAATAGGTTTGTTTATAAGCATTTTTGTCGGATTAGTTTCCGCCATTAAAAATAGTGTGGTTGGAATTAATCATAGCGTAAGTAATATTTATATGAAAGTAGCCTTATTTATTGTGATAGGGTTAGTTGTTTTGGCAATTATTGCCCCTGTTGCTTACGAAATTTACAGACTAGTTTTAATGTACATATAAGACATATGAGGAATTAATAATGGAAAAGCAGCCAGCAAAAATTAATTATTTCTTTAGAGATGGATATATAGAATTTGGAAAGACAATTGCAAATACTTTTATCCAGTGTGGCAGAATAATCAGTAAAAGTGCATATTCAGTTTTATCAGCTCTAAGAAAACTAGGAAGAAATGTAAAAAATGTTGTCACATTATATGAACCTTTCGCTAGCTTTTTTAAAGCTGTTGCGGCCATGTTTATGTTTGGGCTATCCTTCGGTTGGCTATTGTTAAGCACTATCTTAACACCAGTTCCTTGTGCAATTATTTCTGTTGTACAAGCTATTGTGTTGCTGATTTTCATGACAATATTTTATATTTTATACTTAATCATTGCGTTTTTTGATTGGATTTACAGAAGTATTAAAAAAATTTCGACAAGTTGTCCTAATTGTCAAGAAAGATATGCTTTGCCAGCATACATATGCACTTGTGGCGCAAAACATTCTTTACTTGCTCCTAGCAGATATGGAGTTTTAAGGCGTGAATGTGAATGTGGTCGCAAACTTAAAACTACATTTTTTAATGGCAGGCACAAACAATCTGGTAAATGGGTATGTCCAAAGTGTGGATATGAGCTCGGTGGTCCGCTTCAAGTAGATATTCCCATTCCTGTTGTTGGGGGACCAAGTGCCGGGAAAACGTGTTATATTAGCATGGCAATTTCTCAAATCGAAAAAAATGCTTCCGAAAATGGGTTGGACTTTGAGTATAAACCTAATTTGGCTTTAGGTGATGATTATGAGAACAATAAACGTAATATGGGTGACGGTAGACTACCTGAAAAAACTAACGATACAAGAATGAGATATTATCAGTTTTATCTTACACCCCACGGAGAAAAGGTAAAAAATTTAATATCTATTTGCGATGTCGCAGGTGAAGCCTATGAAAGCAATAGCGAGATTGGAAAACAAATCGGTTATAAATATGCAAATGCCTTCCTTATGGTCGTAGATCCGCTTTCTTTAAGAAGGTATAGAGATGAAGTTGAAAGTAAAATTAGTTTATCTAAATATGGCGCTAGCGAACGCGGAATGGATGAAGTACTTGATGTACTTATTAAAACGCTAGAAAATATGAATTGCCTAACGCCAAAGAACATGATTAAGACAGATGTTGCTGTTGTATTTACAAAATGCGATATTCCTGGGCTTGATGAAAAAATCGGTAATGAAGCTATACGCAAGTATATGCAAATTCATAATATGAAATCAAAGTATGAGGCCATAAATAAAGTTTGTGAGCAGTTTTTGATTGAATATGAGGAGGATAACTTCTTAAATAGCTTAAAGTCTAAATTTAAAAGTATTCAATTTTTTACATGCAGTGCGCTAGGTCACGTTGAAAATGGCAGTCAATTTAATCCTGATGGTGTTGAAGAGCCAGCATTGTGGCTTATTGATAAAGCAAGTGCTTCTATTGATCTAAAAAAGAAGTGGGGCAGAAAAATATAACTAACAATCCATAAGAAAAATATATGATCAAGACTATTAAAGAACTATTTTTAATTCCACCTATTGCTATGATAATAGTTATGGCAATTGCTTTGGTTCGCCCTGCGCTAATTTTTGGAGGCATTCATTTTGGTGGAATCTTAGGGATATTCATACCAGTAAGTGTTGTATTGATTATTGGTATGGTTATATTTTATTTATCCGCTACTTTTTTCCCGGATACAAGTGACCGTGAAGGCATAGTAGAAATCATAATGTTTATCTCAACTATAGTTTTGACTCTAATAGCTATTGCAATGATGATAATATGCTTAACTACAATTCCTAAGCGGACAATTTATATTAAGTCTTCTCAAGAATTTAATGTAATTTGCAATTTACCGTATGCTGATAAATTAGATTACTGTTTAGAAAGCGACATTGATTTTGAAGGGCAAAATCCCACGTGGTTAGGACAATTGCAGAATTATTATGGGACTTTTGATGGCAACGGACATACAATAAAAAATCTTAAAATTTCAAATGTTAAAGATTCTAGTTCGGGTTTTGGCTTGGTTGGCTCCAATTACGGAAAAATTTGTAATTTGCGATTTGAATCTTGTGAATTCAATTTTTCCAACAGCTCAACGAACGCTTTTGGAATAATTGCTGGCTATAACTATAATGAGATTTTAAATTGTAGCATTATAAATTGTTATCAAGCATGGAATGCCGGTATCCGAGAAGATATAGTAATGGGAGGTAATAGGTCAGTTAGCAATATTTATATTGGTGGACTTGTTGGGCTAAATAAAGGAGGTTTAATTTCTGGTTGTGAATATTACAATGGAATTGATAATTCGATAATAGATCAATCTATTTACTTAAAAAATAGATTTAGCGTTTTTGGGGATGGGGTATCAGGTAAAAGTGCATTTGGAACATTGTGTGGTGGTATTGTTGGATATTCTGAGGATGGAATAATTGAGAACTGTGTCACCTATGGAAGCAGAGTACAATCAGATTTAACCAAAACATCTCTCTGTGGAACACCATTTCAAGTAATAGGAGGCTTGGTTGGTAGAGTAAAAAATTCAACTATTAATTCATGTTTAGTATATGCTGAATGCTCCGGAATATCAAACGGCAAATGTTTAAGGTATGTTGGGGAGTTAACTGCTTTTGTTGATTCCGCTCAGTTCAGCGACTGCTATATAGTGCCTAGCAGTTGCAATATTATTGGCAATAATTCAAACGAAGTAGAAGGGATATATACCTTGCCTGAGCAGAATGTAACTAGCACTGATTTACCAAAATCTTTTGCAAATTGGAAAGATACATCACATGGGTATCCTACACCATATTTTTCTAGCAGTTTAGAAATTTTCGATACAATGATTTGGGTATGGATTATTTTAGGGGCTATTGTTCTATCCCTTATTGCTTACGGTGTGATTAATTATATTATTAGTGTAAAGAAAAAGTATTAGTGGGTGATATATGAAAATACAACCGGCGCATAATAATTATTTCCTTGGTGATTTTTACATTAATACATACAATAAAATTAAATTATCATTAGAAAAAATATTTAAACCATTTGTAAATGAAGTAAATAGATTTAAGGATACATTTAGTGATAATGCGTTTATTGTAATTTTATCAATAATTTGTGATATCCCAGTTTTTTCTATAATAACACTATTTTTGCTAGTAATCTTTATAAGTTTTTTTTCAATTACTTTATTAGGGGGAGCAGTTGCCTCTCTATTCACAATTTTAGCAAGTCTAATCTTGCATTTAGTTGATTTAATTTATTGCAAAGCTATAGGTATTGAGTCATTTTGCCCAATTTGCCAACGCAAACTAAACCTTCCGGCATATTCGTGTCCTAAATGTGGGGTAATTCATAGCAATTTAAGTCCGAGTAAATATGGCGTTTTGCTAAGAAAATGTCAATGTGGGACTAAAATTCCAACAACTTTTTTTAACGGACGTCAAAAATTAACTGCAATTTGTCCTGAATGCTCAACCAAACTCAAAGATGGAGGTAAACATAAAGAAATTTTAATTCCAATTATAGGAGGAGCAAAAGCTGGCAAGACATGCTTTATTGGAATGGCTATTTCACAAATTGAAAAAACCTCAAAACCTAATGGTTTAGATTTTAGTTATCCAACAATAGTCGATGACGATTTTCATGATATTAAATTAAATATGTCTAAAGGCTTATTGCCAATAAAAACAGCAGATTTAAGATTAAAATATTATCAGTTTTATTTAACTCCACCTGGGCAAAAGTTAAATAATCTAATTTCGTTATGCGATATAGCTGGTGAAGCTTATGGTAGCTTGAAAGAGATTGGTTCACAAATTGGATATAAATATGCGAATGCATTTTTAATAGTTATTGATCCGCTTTCAGTGCGCAAATATCGGAATGAAATAAAACGTAAAATAAATCTTTCTAAATACGGTGCAAGTGAAAATGAATTAGACGATATATTAAGTATACTTATAACAACTCTTGAAAATATGCATTGCCTAACATCCAAAAACATTGTTAAGGCTGATGTCGCTATAGTATTTACAAAATGCGATATACCTGGACTTGATGAAATAATTGGTGCTACTGCCGTGCGAAACTATATGCAACTAAATCATATAAGTTCTGCGTATGAAGCAACAAATAGAGTTTGTGAACAATTCTTAATTAATTATGAAGAGGAAAACTTTTTAAATGGTTTAAAATCAAAATTTAAAAGCATGCAGTTCTTCACCTGTAGTGCGTTAGGCCATGTGGCTGATGGAAGTCCATTTAAGCCAGTAGGTGTTGAGGATCCAATTCTATGGGTTATTGATAAAGCCAGTGCATCAATTAATTTAAAAAACAAGTGGGGCAGGAAAATATAGTCAATTAGCAAGTTGGGTGGATTATTCCTTTACTTAAAAAATTAATTTGTTTGGCGCATTGGAGAATAATATATGCAAGAATATTGGAAAATGAAATTAACGCTCAATCAGAGGAAATATTACGAGAACATGTGTGAGGCATTCTCTAAATATAAAGAGCACGTATTTTGCAATGGTCTTGCTCCGCATGAAATATCTGAAATCTATGTCGCTATAAACAATGACCATCCTGAACTTTATCATATACCTTTCAATCCGCAAATCTCACAACACTTCGGGTTACAAGGTTTTTGCACAGAGTTAATCATACATAATATTTATAACCGACTTCAAATTAGGAATATTAATACGGAAATTGACAGGGTAAAATCAGAAATAATCACATATATACCCAAAGGTGTAAGTGACTATAAAAAGGTGTGTACCGTTTGTGACTATGTGCTTCAACATACAACCTATGAAATTAATAATCAATATAATCAGAATGCCGCATCGGTTCTTGCTAGTAATAAAGGTCAATGTAGTGGTATTGCAAAGGCCGTTAAGCTAGTTCTTAGTTGGATAGGAATTGAATCTATAGTTGTTAATGGCGAGGCAACTGATAATAATACTGGGATGAGTGGACCTCATTCTTGGAATATAGTATGGATAGATAATAAAACTTATCATCTTGATGCAACTTTTATGCTCGGTGCAAACTTAAAAAAGTATAAACCATTTAGCTATTTGTATTTAAATTATACTGACGAAGAGATTGCGGTTAATCACCAATGGGACAGAAAAACTACGCCACGTTGCGATTCTACTTGGAGCCATTGCTCTCAACAAATGCAAGCCAGCAATATTGATAGCCTTCACACCGAAAAAACGATATCATCGCTGTATGAATTCAAACATGAGCTGAAGGCTAGTATTATTGCAGATAAGCATTCTTTTAATTTTTATTCGCATATTCCAATAAATGATAGTGAGTTAATGCAAAGCATTAGTAATGCTTGCAAGATGGTATTGAATGCAACAGATAAATCATTGCAGATGTCCATTTCAATAAAGGATAAGATGGTTTTTATATGTTGGTAGATATTGGGGCACATTAATGAGCAAAAGTAAAGTTATAGCGGGTGACTATGTAAATTATGACGTAATAGCATATAGAAACAAACTCTTTTTTATGCATCACCTAAAAAGAATTGCAGTCAATAAAACAAACATTGCTAATTACGAAATCATTAACGATATTGAAACACATCCATTTTGGAAGACTCTTTTAAAAGGAGCGGTCGGCGGTGCTGTTTTTGGGGCAGTTGGGATGTTTGCGTCTGTTTCTTCGAGCTCTACAGTCAAACGATATATGATTTCAATTGAATTTACGGATGGCAAAAAGTCGTTAATTAATGTGGATGTGGACGAATATCAATGCATTTTAAAAGCACTATTTTAGTTTTCACAAAGGTAGGTTAACTTATGATTTGGAGAAGACCTGGGTATGCAGTAACGATGGTGGATGTGTTGGGAAGTTTTCTTATTTTCCTTATTTTTGCCGCTTTTTTTGCTGTAATTTTCTTTTATGTCGGATATATAGGTCTTATCATTTTTTTAAGTATAGGTGCTGCAGTCGGATTAGCATATTCGATTTACATCTATATTAAAAGTTTTGTTTCGGCAGCAAAAGGGTTGGGTACAGTAACAGCAAGGAATGTTTTTGCAACAATTCTATTAAAATGGTTTACATTGTATAAAGAGACATCAAGAAACGCATTTTTGGATAACTTCGTTATTGCACGTAATGCAGTAACTAAGTCGCACAGCTATCGAATATTATCGTTCCGCAAATGGATGTGGCTTATGGTTGCACCAGCAACTCTTATCTTTGGTACAGCACTTATTTTTGCTATCATTATTATTCAAGGTGGGTTACTACTTGCATTTTTTGGGACGGCTTTTTTATTAATTCTGCTATTTTGTGTGCTTATGTTGTTGGTTTGTCTTCTTTATGGTATCGTTGCAACAATAAGGAATCTTAAAGTGGCGTTTTCTGGCAAACCAAACATTTTTTGTAGCTTTGATTTTTCTATGACTGCCAAACTATCAGAATTCCCACTGGCTATGAAAGGATACTTGACCACGATTGTGTCATACATTAATGGTATATGGGCAGAGAACTTTGCATTAGGGAAAAGCAATATTGGCATGGCTGGAGGATATCGCTTATTTTCAATTCAAAGGTATTTTTTATATTTATCTATTATTGGGTTAATGACTGTAGCGATAATCTTCAGTTGTGTTATATTTTTACTGCTAGTTATATTATTCCCCATTATGGTTATTACTAACTTCATTTTTATATTAATAGCAATGCTAATGAGGTTTATATTATCAAAATAGTTAAATAATGAAATATAATTATAAAACACAAGAGGATATTTAATTGGAACACATTATTGCACCTTCAGATGACAAGAGTTATATACACTGCCCAAAATGTGATAAATTGCTTATACATGCAGCCGTGATCGTAGATGGTGTAATTAAATGTGATAAATGTCATAGGCGATATTTATTAAATATACAAGATGGTAGCGTTACCATAAAGCTTATCAGCAAAGCAAAGGATGAAGAATGAAGAGCACTGGATTGTGCTCTTTTTTACATTAAAAGCTTTTATCTTACAAAGCATTTAAAAATTCGTCATTATAAATCATGTATGATGTGCATATGCGCTCGGATATTGCTGAGTATATTTAGGCACAATCATAAGCCATGAAAGACTGGATAAGGAGTGTGTGTACATAAGTTAAGACATACGACATACGAAAAATTAAATAAACTATCTGCAATATGATCTGAAACCGTGAATCGACGAGTATGAGTTTGAGCAGGGCTAAGCCTTAAGGGGCTTATTCCGTATGCTCAAACTCTTTTTTTGCCCTTTTTGACTTGGCCGCAACCGGCGGAAGTCACACAAATTCATAAATAGATTGCTTCCGACGGCATTTACGCCAAAAGGAGCAATCAATATGGACTTTAACAGTGATGCATTGCGGTGCAGATTTACGGCATGGATGAAAGTAGTGGTGAAGAGAGCCAAGATCGATTACATCAGACAGATTAACAGGCATTCTAACGAGGTTTCAATTGAAGACGAGCGAATAACTGATAAGCTTGTGTGCGAGCCGCCTGCGGGCATTGAGAGCCTCCAAAAGGGCTTTCAGTTCGATAACCATACTTTGTCGTCAGCCTTCAAAAAGCTCGCCCCACAACGCCGCAGATTATTGGAGTTGCTGTTCGTACATAATATGACACCCGATGAGGTTGCTGAAGAGTTGAATTGCTCAATCCAGCATGTATATAATTTGCGTTCTCTTGCAATTAAAGAACTCAAAAACAAGTTTGGCGGGGATTTGTAAAATGAACGAACAGCAATTCAGGATGATTCTAGAGAAAGCTGTCTATGGCGATCATTCTGCAATAGAGAAAATATTGAAAATGTATGCACCGCTTATAAATTGCAGTTCTCGCATAAATGGTGTTCTTGATGAGGACTTACGACAGCACATCTTAATGCATATCATCAAGAACATCTCAAAATTTAAGATATGAATTTGTCGTAATTTGACTACCTTTGTCTTTGCAATTAGATGCAGAGAAATAAGTTCGTTTTTACATTTGAAACCACAATTTAAGGAGTCAGTATTATGGGCAAAGAGATTCAGCAACACATATCACAACAGGAAATGATTTTACAGCTATTTACCAAGCAAGGAATGCTGGCAGATAAAAATATAAAAGATAAAAAAGCAAGGGATGCTCAGATGAAGAAGCAGCAAACCATGTTTCATAACACCGAGTTGCTTTTAAAACATTATAAAAACATTGCTTGGATGATTGAGTGTTTCCCTGAAACGGTCGCTGAGGAGCTTGAACAGCCATTCGAGGGCATTGATGAAATGATTGAGCGATTAGATATTGAAATGACTTTTGGAAATCGCAAAATCGAAAGCCGCATGGAAAGCATTCGTAAAACCAGATTGATTTTGGACCGAGTCAACGAGGCGCTTACCGTCTTAAAAAAGAAGCCGGAAGAGGGAGAACGTCTTTACGAGCTTATCTATTTAACATACATCGCTCCCGAATCATTAAACCATAACGAGCTGCTATACCGATTAAATCTGTCCTCACGACATTATTACAGGCTCAGAGAGCAGGCTATAAATATACTTTCTATCCGGCTTTGGTCTGCACCGAATAAAGATATTGAGTTTTGGCTTGAATTGATTTCTATTGTGGGAGACGACAAATAAAAAGGTAAACTTTAAGTTTATTTTTTTTGAAAAAGTCGAAAATTTAATTAATGATTGATAGTGGGAAACTGGAATATTATAAGTCGCTCGACATTGGCGATATTCAAATAGATGATCTTGTTGACATAAGAACCGTTCATATAGACACATCAAGACCGGTTCTTGAACGAGTCTTATCGTTTATGGCACAAATAAAGAATCCATATCTGTTCAAGGTCGGTACCACGCCGGTAAAGGTTGATTTTAACGAGGATGGTCCTTCCCTACAGAAGTGTTTGGAAACATTTTTCACTAAAAATATATAAAACAGCTTGATATTTATTTGACGAGGTGCTATAATTTGAATGTGTTAAAAGTGTCTTAGCTATCGCCAAGTAAATTTGGGGATAGAGTTATGGCACGTACAAGTAAATATGTTAATAGGGACAAAGCCATGCCATCCACTATAACGTGGAAGGCAGGGCTTTATTTACGTCTTTCGAAAGAAGACGGCGACAAAGATGACGAGAGCAAACCTGAAAGTGACAGTATAAATAGCCAGCGGCTCATCATGGAGGACTTTCTATTGGAAAATCCGGATATTCAAATTGTTTCAGAATATTCGGATGATGGATATACTGGTACAAATTTCAATAGACCCGAATTCCAAAGAATGCTGGAAGATATCAGGTTAGGACACATAAATTGCGTAATTGTAAAAGATCTATCGAGATTTGGGCGAAATTACCTCGAAGCGGGACAGTATCTCGATGTCTTTTTCCCTGTCATGGACATCCGTTTCATTTCGGTTGTAGATAATATCGACAGTTACTTGTATCCAAGTTCAATGAACAACATTTCCGTTTCCTTTAAGAACGTAATGAATGAAGAGTATTGTCGAGATATATCTAACAAAATTCGCAGTACGTTTGTTGCAAAACGTGAAAATGGAGAATACATTTGCGGCTTTGCTCTATACGGATATGTTCGAGATAAATCAAATCGTGGGCAACTCTTAATTGATCCGGATTCAGCCGACGTTGTGCGGCAGATTTTTCAGTGGTTTACCGAAGGTTTATCATATAGAATGATTACATTCAAGTTGAATGAAATGGGTGTCCCGAATCCGACAACATATAAGAGGCTTAAGTATCCCAATTACCATCATCCTAACAACAATGGCGGACTTTGGAGCATACAAACCGTCAAGAATATACTTCAAAACAGAATGTATACCGGGGATTTAGTACAAGGTAAATACGAAAAAGTTAATCATAAGGTTAAAAAGATAAGGAAATTAAGTGAAGACAAATGGGTCATCATTGAAAACCATCATGAAGCCATTGTCGATAAAACCTTGTTTTTCAGCATTCAAGAACTGATAAATCGTGATTTACGAATTTCTCAGAAGACAAAGGAACTTGCATTGTTTGCAGGCTTTTTACGGTGTGCGGATTGTGGTCGGCAAATGGTAAAGAAAAATGCGAGTAGAAAATCCGCACGAGAGAAATATCACTACTACATTTGCGGCACTTATGATTTTATGACAAAATCAGGTTGTACCAGACACACAATACGTTCTGATGTTCTTGAGCAAGTCGTATTCTCTGTGATTTCAAACTATGTCAACATTGCAGTTAATATCGAAGAATTCCTTAATCAAATAAATAGTTCGCCTCGTAAAAAGCTTGCGACATCAAAAATTGAAATATTGCTGCATGACAAAGAAAAAGAAAAAACTAAGCTCGAAAGTATTCTATTGGATCTGTATCCAGACTTCAAGAGGGAACTAATTTCGAAATCGCAATATCTTCTTTTAAAAGAGAAATATGAGGCTGAATTAAATACCGTAAATCAAAATATTAAAGTGCTCCGTACCACTTTGGAGCGTGAAAGACATGGCATTGACGGTTCTAATGAATTCATTCACAATTTCAAAAAATACAGAAATTTCGAGAAGCTGACACGAGGAATATTAATTTCTCTCGTAGACGTTATCGAAATTCACAATGACGGAACAATTGACATCAAATTAAAGTTCCACGATTCGTTCAAACGTGCAATTGATTATGTAAATATCAATATCGCATTGCTTAATGAACACTGTCGCGCTATCTATCAAGAAATAGATGCTCGCAAGTATGAGGGAGGAGTAGTTGTATGAGTTTAGGTAGAGTAAGCAAATATGTGGAAAGAAGTGTAGCCAATCAAATATCGTGGCAATGTGGAATATACCTGAGATTGTCCCGTGAAGACGGAGATAAGTTGGAAAGTGATAGTATTGCAAATCAACGCAAAATCATTGATCGATATCTTGAGAAGTATCCGGAACTCGAAATATATGACACTTACATTGATGATGGATACACGGGAACAAATTTTAATCGTCCGAATATGACGAGGCTATTAGAGGATATAAAAAGTAGAAAAGTTAATTGTCTAATTGTAAAAGATTTATCGCGGTTCGGACGTAATTATCATGAAACGGGACGCTACCTTGAAGTAGTATTCCCGTTGCTCAAACTGCGTTTTATTTCTGTAAACGATAATATTGATAGTTATTCAAATCCGCAATCAATTAAAAACTCCACCGTGTCATTTAAAAATGTTATGAATGACGAATACGCACGAGACATATCTTCAAAGATTCGAAGCTCTTTTAATGCTAAAAGGAAACACGGTGATTATATTGGCTCAGTTGCGTTATATGGATACCTTAAAGATCCCAATGATCATCATAAACTTATTATTGATGAAGAGGCTGCTGAGAATGTGAGACTTATTTTTCGACTGTTTTTGGATGGTCTCAGCATCTATAATATCGCTCTTAAATTAAAAGAGTTGGGTATATTGAACCCAACTGATTACAAAACAAGCAAAGGGATCAACAACAATAATAAACTAAAATTTAAAAGAGAAAATACTGGTTGGTCAACTCAAACTATTAGACGAATGCTGAAAAATCCGATGTATATTGGGACAATGGTTCAGGGAACGCACCAAACCATAAGTCACAAGGTTCGAAAGTGCATTGCAGTTCCTAAAGAGAACTATATTATAAAGGAGGGAACACACGAACCTATCATTGATAATGAAACATTTGATAAGGTTCAGGAAAGATTTAAGCATGATACGTGGCAACATAAGGGACTTGGCGAACAAGTTAAAAATGACTTAGAAACTGGAGCTATATATGTTGGCTATATTAGATGCCATGAATGCGGTAGAGCCATGCAACGTACTGGGTGTATGGATAAAAATAATCCACTTTACTATTTTGTTTGTGGATCTTATTTGCAATGGAAAGAATGTTCTCGTCATGCAATTCGCGTAAAAAAACTAAATGAAATTGTTTTAGAGGCTATAAAAAAGTATGTTTCGCTTGGTTTGGAACTTGAGAGCATTTTACAAACGATAAAGGATAAAAAATTCGATAATATTGCAGTCATTGAACTAAGAAGAGAGATAGCGGAATGTGAGAAACAGCGGGAACAAGCATTAAAATTTCAAAATGAATTATATATAGACTTAAAAAGTGAAATGATATCGCGTGAGCAGTACATGATTTTTAAGCGTGAATATACTGAAAAAATATCTATATTGGATGCTCGCATTAAGATGCTTCAGGAGAAGATAGAGGAGTCCAGTCTTGAATGCATTAATAAGAATAACTTATTTATGGATCTTAAGAAATACGAAAATATTACAACATTAAGTCGAGCCGTTATCGTGGACCTTGTTGAAATGATCTACATTTACAACGACGGCGGAGTAAGTATTAAATTTAATTTCCATGATGAATTTGCGAGAGCAGTAAAGATTGTAGAGAGTTATACGGATATTGAAACCGTAGCTAAATTTAAATCAATTTAGGAGGATAAAATGAAAGAAGCAGCATTATATATCCGAGTAAGGGGGGACTATCAATTACAGGAAGCCATTGATAAACAAATCTTCATATGTCAAAAATTTGCAAAAGAAAATGGTTTGACAGTAGTTAAGACCTACATTGAGAAAGAGGAATTGGGAAAAACCACCAAACGTATAACATTGGCACAATTGATGGAGGACAGTAAGACCGCAAAGTGGGAAGCAGTTATTACATCCAGTTCTGATAGGATGACACGAAACATTAAACAATTATTTGAGTATATAGAGTATTTAAGAAGCAACGGAAAAAGATTGCTGATTGCAAACAGTTATTGAATATCGTAATTTTACCTCTTTCAATTACGGCAACGAGGTAAATGTCATCAAGTTTGTAGTCTGGAGCTGAAAATGTGACAGATTTCTATGCCGCTCGACAAAAAAAACTTAAAAAATCGCCTATAACTTATTGACATTTACTCACGTATTCATAAACGACCCTACGCGCGGATACGGAATAGGAATAGACAAAATGCTCGGTTCATATTGACGGGCGGTTCCTCATATAATTGTATATGAGGAATTTTATTTGTTGCTCAAAACCCGATAAAAAATTTTTATTGGCGTTCGCAATTACTCTGATTTGCGCTATTATATGTGGCATAGTACTCTACAAACCTGTTACTATGAACCCATATCTGAGGGATTTTGCCTCGGATTACGTCTACAACGTATATAATTTTAAAAATTCGCCGCTTCTTCTTACGCATATTTTAAGCGACATCGTTTACCTCTACGTAATTTTTTGTATTTCATATTTTACCAAATTCAAGTATCTTACGCTAATTTTCGTCTTTTTGCGCGGGCTGTTTTTGGGGATATACTCGGTAATTCTGATAGGGATAAATTCCTTCGGCGGGCTCGTCGTGGCGGTGTTCGTGTTCATTCCCGCCGCTTTGATGTCCCTTGCGCTTTGTTTTCTCGTCGCCGAGTTTTGCAGGGGCATAGACAGAAGATTTTGCTTTTTCGTCCCGCTCGCCCTTGCAGTCGCCGATTGCGCGGTGTATGCGGTTTTGATAAACGCCCTCTTCAGGGTAGTGATAATTATAGTATAAAAATGCGCATGCTCCGCATACTTAAAGCATGAACGGATTATTGGGAATGCTGCTTGCCTCGTGCATGGCTGTTTCGGCAGGGATTTCAGGCGGGTTTGCCGATTTGAAGCCTGCCGCCGACAAACTTACCGAAGGCTGTAAGTCGGCATATTTGATGGATTACGACTCGAAAAAATGCATATACAGTGAAAACGAAACGGCGCACATGCCGATAGCGAGCGTGTGCAAGGTGATGACGCTGACACTGTGCTTCGACGCCGTGGCAGACGGCGCGCTATCGCTTTCCGACAGCGTTACTGTCAGCCGCAAAGCCGCGGGAATGGGGGGATCGCAGGTATTTCTCGAGAGCGGCGCGACCTATGAAGCAGGTCAGCTCGTCAAATCGATAATCGTATGCTCTGCAAACGACAGCTGCGTCGCGCTTGCCGAAAAACTGTGCGGAAGCGAGGAAGAGTTTGTCTCGCGGATGAACAAAAAAGCCAAGGAGCTTGGCTGTAACGATACGCTCTTTGCAAACTGCACGGGTCTGCCGCGCGAAACGCAGTATTCCTGTGCGAAAGACGTGGCGTTGATGTACAGCGGGCTCATTTCGCATGTCGGTTATTTTGAGTACAGCAAGATCTGGCTGGAAGATTTTATCCATCCCGGCGACAGAAAGACGACGATGACCAACACGAATAAGCTGATAAGGCGGTACGGCTATTGCGACGGCGGGAAGACAGGCTTTACCAATGAAGCGGGTTACTGCCTCGCATGTACGGCAAAGAAGGGCAATATGCGCCTTATTTCTGCGGTGCTCGGCGCCGATTCGAGCGATAACCGCTTCGATTCTACCGTGAAGATGTTCGAGTACGGCTTCGCAAATTACAGAAACCGCATTGTTCTCGACAAGGATGTTACCTTAAACGACGAATTTGCGGTTGCAGGCGGAAAGAAGGGTTCGGTCGCAGTGAGACCCGAGCGCAACAGCTATGTCTTTTCCGCGGTCGACAAGTCGCCGGAGATCAGTCACACCGTAAAGCCCTTTAAAGTAAAGGCTCCCGTTGCAGAAGGTCAGGTGGTGGGCGAAATCGAGGTATACCGCGACGGCGTGCTTGCCGACAGGGTGAACGTGGTCGCCGCTGAATCGGTGGAAAGAGCAAATTTCGGCGATTACTTCAGACTCGCGGGCGAAAATTGGGCTCTGTGAAAAAATTACAATATGTAGAGGCGCGCGTTATATCGCGCGCCTTATTTTGTGCATTTATATAATAATGTATTTAAAATATTTGACAACGGGGTTTTGCCTTTGTTAGAATATTAAAGTACATATTCGGCAGGACAAACATATGAAGATCGACGTTAACGGAAGAGGACATCTCATGATCGGCGGGGCGGACGCCGTGGAGCTTGCAAAGCGGTTCGGCACTCCGCTTTACGTCTTTGACGAGGCGCGTATCAGAAACATGATGCGCGTCTACAAAAGCGCTCTTGACCGCGAATACGGCGGTCACGGCAAAGTGCTGTACGCCTCGAAGGCGTTTTCCTGTCTTGCGATGTACAAAATAGCGCAGTCTGAAGGATTGGGCGCCGACGTGGTCTCGGGAGGGGAATTTTACACCGCCGTTTCGGCGGGATTTCCCGCTTGCGACGTGTGCATGCACGGCAACAACAAGACTTTAGAAGAATTGAAATATGCCCTTGACAATAAAATCGGCACGGTTGTACTCGATTCTCAAATCGAGGCGGACGTTTTGGACGTCCTCGCGGCTGAAAGAAATATCGTTCAGGACGTGCTTATAAGGATCAATCCGGGAGTGGAGGCGCATACCCACGAATATGTGCAGACGGCAAAGACGGACAGTAAATTCGGGTTCTCCGTCTCGGACGGCGCCGCGCTGCGCATGACGGCGCACGTTGCCGGGAAGAACAGTTTGCGTTTTATGGGCTATCACTGCCATATAGGTTCCCAGATCTTCGAAAAGCAGTCCTTTGCCGCGGCGGCTTCTAAGGTTTTGGACTTCATGGCGATCGCAAAGCACGCAGGTTATGAAGCCGAAGTTTTGAATCTCGGCGGCGGTTTCGGAGTGTGGTACAACTCCGACGACCCCGAGCTCGGCGCTTCCGATTACGAGGCATTTATAAAGACCGTGACCGACGAGATAAAGCGCAAATGCGGGGAACTCGGCTTGAAACTGCCCTATCTCGAATTGGAGCCGGGGCGGTCGATAGTGGGCGAGGCGGGTACTACGCTGTATACCGTCGGCGCAATAAAGGAGATCCCGGGCATAAGAAAGTACGTTGCGGTGGACGGTGGCATGTTCGAAAATCCCCGTTACGCCCTCTATAAGTCAAAATATACCGTTCTGCTTGCCGGCAGGGCGGGCGAGAAGTGCACCGAAAAGGTGACCGTCGCAGGGAAATGCTGCGAGAGCGGCGACATTATCGCCGTTGACGCGCCCTTGCCCGAGGCGATGACGGGCGACATTATGGCGGTGCTCACGACGGGGGCTTATAACTATTCGATGGCGAGCAACTACAACCGCAATCCCGTGCCGCCCGCGGTGCTTGTATGCGATGGCGAAGCCGATTATATAGTCAAGCCCCAGACATACGAGGATATGATCCGCAACGACGCGATTCCCGAAAGGTTAAAGTGATGATTTCTGATATTATCTATTATGTGGCGGCTCTCGTCGCAATAATTTTCATTTTTGCCCCGCACGAGTACGCGCACGCGTACGTCGCCTATAAGTGCGGCGATCCGACGGCGAAGATGCGGGGGAGGATGAGCCTGAATCCGCTGAGGCACCTCGACCCGTACGGTTTTGTGCTCTGCGTTCTCACGGGATTCGGCTGGGCTAAACCCGTTCCCGTCAATCCGTACAATTTCCATAACTATCGCCGCGGTATGTTTCTGACTTCCATCGCCGGCGTGGTCGTGAACTACATCATAGCTTTCATTTCGTTTGCCCTGTATCTTTTGATATTGCAATTTTTCCCTTCGGGTACGGGATACGGCGTCTATGTAAAATATTTCTTATGGATGACATTTTGGCTCATATACAGTTACAGCCTCAGCGTTTTTGTGTTCAATTTGCTGCCGCTATACCCTCTCGACGGGTTCAGGATAGTGGAGTCGCTTACGAGGGAAGTGAATCCCGTGCACAGATTTCTGAAAAACTACGGAAGATACATTCTGATAGCGTTGGTGGTGGAGAGTTTTCTCTGTTCGGTAATAGAGAGGTATACCGTACTCTATTACGCGAAATACTTCGATATTTTGGGCTATGTACATTGGTTCGCTACCGAAATACTCGGGTATCCCATAAAACTTGTGTGGTACGCAGTGTTCGGTTATGGGCTGCCGACTTTGGGTTGGTATTGAGCAAGGGTGGTTTTTATGGCTGAAAAATACGATGATTTTGAATCGATAGTCGATTATAACACCGTCCTCGACGATTTCGAAGGTCCGTTGGACCTCTTGCTTCACCTTATCAACATTTCGAAAATAAGGATCGAGGACGTGTTCGTGTCAAAGGTCACAGACCAGTTTCTCGACTATATAGAGTACATGAAGACCCTCCCGCGGCGCGACGTGGATAAAGAGAGCGAGTATCTCGCGCTCGCCGCGCAGATAGTCTACATCAAGTCTAAGAGCATAGTGCCCGTCGTGGAGGTCCTCGGCGAGGAAATAGGCGGCGCGGAAGAGGAAAAGCAGGCGCTGATAGAAGAACTCAAGCGCAGGGAGTACGAGCTGATAATGAAGGAAACTCCCAAATTGAAGGACATGGAAACGGTGGGCTATTACTTCAAAGAGCCCGACAAAGATCTGGAAGGGGTGAATGTAGTCTATAAGGATTTCACCGTAGACGGGCTCCTTCGAGCGTTTGCTAACATGATGCTTAGAAACGAGAGCATGATGCGCGAAAAGGAGAAGATTAAGGAGATCCCCAAGGATAGCTATACCGTAGAAGAAAAGGTAAACTATATCCGCGAAAGGCTTATTTCGGACAAGGAAGTCGAGTTTGAGAGCCTGTTTTCCGCCTTTTCGCGCAGTGAAGTCATTACGACGTTCCAAGCCCTGCTCGAAATGCTCAAACACCAATTCGTAATGGTCGAGCAGACCGATAACTTCGGCGCGATCACAATAAAACTCAATCCCGAATGGGACCAGAAGGAAATAACCGATGAACAATTTGACGAATATAATTGAGGGGATAGTCTTCGCCTCGGGCGCGGAAGTTCCCGTAAAATACATAGTTGAAAAGCTGGGATGCACCTTAAAAGAGGTAAATGCCGCGATAACCGAGCTCAAAGAGCGTTACGGGGAGGACAACGGCATAGTTCTGATAACCTTCAACGGGAAGCTCCAATTTGCCTCCAATCCCAAGTACAGCGGGCAGATAGCCGAGGTGCTTAAACCCGTCAAGGAAAAGGAACTTAGCAAAGCGCTGCTCGAGTGTGCGGCTATAATAGCCTATAAACAGCCCATCACAAAGCCCGAGATAGAGGAGATACGGCAGGTGAGCTGCGATTATGCGATACATACGCTTCTTGAACATGACATGATATATCCCTACGGCAGAAAAGACGCGGTGGGCAAACCCATTCTCTATGCCACGACGGATAACTTTTTAAGGCGGTTCAAGCTCAATTCGATAAAGGAGTTGCCAGATTACAACTCGCTGATGTCCCAGATAGCGGAAATGCGGGCGTCTCTCAACGAGGAGGAAGAGGAAGACGCGAACTATCTCTATAAAAAGGAGGAGTATGTGGAAGAGCCCTCGGTTGAAGAGGGCGGCGTCGCGGACAAAAAAGAGGAAAAGCCCGCGCCGCGCACTACCGAGGACGGCTACGAGTTGCCCGATTTTATAGATGATGACGACGACGAGATCATAAAGATAGGCTGAATTTCGCATTTTGCAGTTTGATAAAATTTTTAACGTCCGCCCGACTTCAAGCCGGGCGGATCTTTGTTTGCCCTCGCCCGAGCTATTTGCCGTAAGTAAAGTATATAAAAATTATGTTTACAAATAATAATCGTATGGACGAAGCGATGGTCTATCTGTCGGCTATCGGTTTCGCCCTCGCTGTTTTTCCCGTACACATATTCAACTACGTGTTTATCGACACCGAAAAAAAGTTTGCAGGGATAAACGTCTGCGCATATAGGATATTTGCGTTTTACAACGCGAATACCATCGAGGGCAAACCGGGCGAGATGCAGGTAAACGGCAAAAACAAAAAGGCAGACCCGAAAAATATCCGCAAAAGCGCCTATAAGATATTCAACAGTCTGTGCCTTTACAAGATAGTCCAACTCGGCGACTATGGGGTAAAGGAGAGCAAAAACGCGCATCTGGCGCTCGCGCAGAGCGCGCTGACTACGGCTATATACAAGTTCATTCAGGTGAACGGGCATTATTGCAAGCTCAGAAATTATGCCGTTTTAAACGCCGAACACGGATACGTGAGGTATTACTTAAAAGCCGTTACGATAATCAATTCGATTGTCGTGGGCAAAATATTATTGATATTGTTATTGGAGAAATTAAATGCATACAAAGATTAAAAAGACCAACAAAAACGAATTCGAGGCGCCCCAGATTTCCATAGAAAAGGTCGCCGAGGCAGATACTGTAGTGGGCAAGTCGATAATCACGGCGAGCGGCACGCAGATAATCCCGCTGTCGGCGGTGACGGTGGTCAACCTGAGCGGGGGCGGCGAGTACGGCGACGTCAAAACTTATAAGGAGAGCGACGGGTTCAAAATGGCGGGCGGCAACGGCACTGTGGTCACGGTCAAGCCGAAGGGCTTTCTTGTGGACGACGGCACGGGCTGCCGTCTCCTCAGAATGGAAGAGGGCACAATTGACGCCCTTGTCGAAAAGACGGGAGAGCTCGTTAAAAAATTGTCCGACAATGCTTAAAAAATGTATATTGGCATGCTTTATCGCCTGCTCGGCGATCTGCCTTACCGTATCGGGCGCTTCGGTGGCGCAGGCTGAACGCGGCGCCGCCGCCGAGATCGCCATGGAACTCACGAGCGGATATGTTCTCGAAGAGAAAAACGCCGATTTGCGGCTCCCCATGGCAAGCACCACAAAGATCATGACGGCGATCATAATAATAGAGGATTGCGACCTCGACGAGGTGATAACGGTGCCCGACGCCGCGGTAGGCGCGGACGGCTCGAGTATCTATCTCAAAGAGGACGAAGAGATCGACGTAAGGGACTTACTCTACGGGCTTATGCTGCGTTCGGGCAACGACAGCGCCGCCGCTCTCGCCATACACCACAGCGGCAGTATAGAAAAGTTTGCCGAAAAAATGAACGAAAAGGCGGCTGAAATCGGGGCGGCAGACACCAATTTCAAAAATCCGAGCGGGCTTCCCGACGACGAACACTACACCACGGCGAGGGATCTCTGCAGGATAGCGGCTTACGCCATGCGCAACAAGACGTTCAAAGAGGTGGTATCCACTACAAAGTATGTCGGCAAGTTCAGAAGTTTCCAAAACAAAAATAAATTGCTCGCCTCGTACGAGGGCGCAACGGGCGTAAAGACGGGTTATACCGTTAAGGCTGGAAGATGCCTTGTCGCCTCAGCCGAGAGGAACGGAATGGAGGCGGTGTGCGTGGTTTTGGATTGCCCCGATATGTACGGCAGGTGCACGGAACTTCTCGATTACTGCCTTAAAAGCCATAAACTCATAAAAATCGACGAAAATAAGGTATTTATGTCTGGCATAGTACCTTGCAAAGTCTCTGAAAATATCATTATTCCCGTAAAAATCGACGAAAAAATAGATTTTAAGGTGGTTCCACTGAATGGCGGCGACGCAAAAGATAATGACGGAGCCGTGGCAAAACTTGAAATTTACGGTCAAAAAGGCTTGATTTTATCGCAAAATTTATATAGTATAAATTGCAGATAAAAACTGTAAGGTACTGTATAAAATGCGTTTGAACAAGTTTCTCGCCGCGGCGGGCGTCGCCTCGCGCAGGGAGTGTGACAGATTGATATCCGAGGGCAAGGTCACCGTCAACGGCAGGCAAGCCCGCGTCGGCGAAGAGGTGAGCGAATCCGACGAGGTATCGGTCGGCGGACAGCGCGCCGTTATCAAAAAATATGAGTACTATATGCTCAACAAGCCCAAGGGCTATATCTGTTCGGTGTCGGACGACAAGGGCAGAAAGACCGTTATGGACCTTATGCCCTCGAATGCGGGGAGGATATTCCCCGTCGGCAGGCTCGACTACGACAGCGAGGGATTGCTTATTCTGACTTCTGACGGCGAACTTGCACAAAGGCTCACCCATCCCTCGCACGACGTTCCCAAAACCTACCTTGTAAAGGTCGAGGGCACGCTTACGGAAGCCGCGCTCAATCCCATACGGAGCGGTCTCGAAATCGACGGTCAGATGACAAAAAAATGCAAGGCGCACATTGTTGAAACGGATAAGGCGTACACGAAAGTGCATGTCACGGTGACCGAGGGGCGCAACAGGGAAATAAGAAAGCTGTTTGCGGCGATAGGTAAGGAAGTGACGCTTTTAAAGCGCATCAGGATAGGCGAACTCACCCTCCGCGGGCTGGACAGGGGAGCCTGCCGAAAGCTCACAAAGCAGGAAGTGGAATACCTCAATTCGCTGTAAATCATAAAAACGACCCGTATTGTGCGGGTCGTTTTTATCTGTTTTTCGGCGGTTTATTATGTCTGAATGAACGCGGGATAATCGCGGGTATCTTCCTCGCCGAATATGAAATTGCGCATCTTCAAGGCGTATTTGTCCTTTTTTAGGCATTCTTTGCCCTCTTCGGAGAGCATATTTTCGTCCCGCTCCTTCAATAGCAACGGAAAACAGGATCTTGAAAGGGAGCCCAGAACAGGATCGGTGCGCCCCGAATTTACGGCTAAGGGCTTTAAATAGAGTTTGCCGCCAAGATAGCGCCTGCAATCGTCGGCAAACAGACCGAGCATGTTTGAAAGCGCGATCCTTTTGACGCGGGAGGCGGTGTATCTCTTCCCGCAGGCGGCGGAAATAAATTCGTCATAGGGAAGGGCAGCCAGCGCGGGGAGCCTGTTTTCGAGCCCCTCGCCGCATCCGAAAATACGTACGAGGCGTTCGGGCGGCGATTTCAGGAGTTCATAGCGCAAAATATCCCAAAAAAGCGCGTTTTCGGCTGAAAAATCTTTAAGATCTTCATAAGAGAACGCGGGCATGCAGTCTTTCAGGGCGGTATTTCCGATATTGTTCCTTATTGCCTTAGCCGACGAAAATTCCCCCGTAAGGGCGCCTTCGCCGAAATCCGCACCGCGGCGCGATACGGGCATGAGTTCGATCTTCCCGCCGGCGAGAAGTACCGATCTCGCGTATTCCACGCCGAGTATATTGTTGGGGCGGTCGAGCAGTTCGCGGTCGCCTCCGCATGCCGCGAACGCCTCCGCACGGCTCCTTACATAGCTGTCGCCCGATTCGAGGCGCTGTTTAAGTACGCGTTTGAATGTTTCGCTCTCATTGAGAAGTATCTCGGCGGCTTTTATAAAGTCGGCGTCCGCGTTTTCGCAGCCGAACGCGATGCATCCGACTTCGGGAATGGAGGAGAGGAGCTTTACAGCCCCCCTTGCGAATATTTCGGCAGGCGCAACGGCGAAGGGGACGGGCAATTCGAGGACGGCGTCTGCCCCGCCGAGGACGGCGTGGCGCGCCCTCTGACGTTTTGACATGACGCATATGTCGCCGCGTTGGGTGAAATTGCCGCTCATAAGGCAGAGCACGGCGTCGCAGCCCGAGAGCGCGCGAGCCCTTTCCAAAAGATATTTGTGTCCGTTGTGAAATGGGTTAAATTCACAAATTATTGCACAAATTTTCATTTTAATTCTTTACAATCCGTTTTTTCTGGTATATAATTATTGCTGTCAGATATCCGACCACCTATATTATATATGTTTTTGTCGGAAAAATAAAGTATTTTAAGGAGAAAGGAAATGTCATTACTTGATGAAATCAAGGCAAAAGCGGCGGCTCGCAAAAAGACCATAGTGCTTTGCGAAGGCGAGGACAAGCGCGTTGTCGAGGCTGCGGCGCGGATAACAAAAGAGGGAATAGCCAAAATAGTGCTTATCGGCAACGAAGAGGAATGTAAACGGGTCGCTCCCCACGTGGATCTTAAGGGTATAACCCTCATCGATCCCCTCACCTCGGACAAGACTGCAAAATATGCTTCCATACTCTATGAGGCAAGAAAGGCAAAGGGTATGACCGAAGAGGAAGCCGCAAAGCAAGCCAAAGACAGGACTATGTTCGGCGCGCTCATGCTCAAAGCGGGCGATGTGGACGGCTATGTTTCCGGCGCCTGCCATTCCACCGCAAACACCTTGCGCCCCGGTCTGCAGGTCGTTAAAACGGCTCCCGGCATCAAGACCGTTTCAAGCTGCTTTATAATGATAGCTCCCGACAATAAAAATCCTTACAATCCCGACGGCGTTGCCGTGTTCGCGGATTGCGCCATAAATATAGAACCCACGGCGGAACAGCTTGCGGATATTGCCGTAACTTCCGCAAAGACCGCAAAGGACATTGCGGGGATCGAACCCCGCGTGGCAATGCTTTCGTTCTCGACAAAGGGCTCGGGCAACGACGATAAATTCACGCAGAGCGTTCCCAAGGTCCAGCAGGCAACGGCGCTCGCGAAAGAAGCGGCTCCCGACCTTGCGCTCGACGGCGAATTCCAGTTCGACGCCGCAGTCGCTCCCGAAGTCGGAGAACTCAAAGCTCCCGGCTCCAAAGTCGCAGGGCATGCGAATGTATTTGTGTTCCCGAATATCAACGCAGGCAACATAGGCTACAAGATAGCTCAGCGTTTCGGCGGATACATGGCGATAGGTCCCGTATGTCAGGGCTTTGCAAAGCCCCTGAACGACCTTTCGAGGGGATGCAACGTGGAAGACATAGTTGCCACGGTTGCGGTAACGGCATTACAGGCAGAATAAAATAAACGTCAAAGGGGAATAAACAATGAAAATTCTGGTAGTAAACGCAGGAAGTTCGTCCTTAAAATATCAGCTCATCGATATGGAGACCGAAAAAGTGCTCGCAAAGGGCGGCTGCGAAAGGATAGGTATACCCGGCTCTCTTCTCAAAGCCAAGGGTAACGGCGGCGAAAAGGTATACAACAAGGATATGCCCGACCACAAGGTGGCGATAGAGCTCGTGCTCTCGGCGCTCACCGACAGCGAGATAGGCGTTATCAAGTCGATGGACGAGATTGACGCGGTAGGTCACAGAATGGTCGCCAGCGGCGAGTACTTCAACAAGACGACCCTCGTCACGGACGAAGTCATGAAGACCCTCGAGGAGAAGACCTTCGAACTTGCGCCCCTGCATAATCCCGCTGCGGCGACGGGCGTGCGCGCATGCATGGAAGTAATGCCCCATACGCCCATGGCTCTCGTATTCGACACGTCTTTCCACGCTACGATGCCCGAAAAGGCATATCTTTACGGCGTGGATTATGAAGATTACAAGAAATACGGCGTGAGAAAGTACGGTTTCCACGGCACGAGCCACAAGTTTGTTTCCTCCGAAGCCGCCAAATATCTCGGCAAAAAGCCCGAAGAGCTGAAAATAGTCACCTGCCATCTCGGCAACGGCTCTTCAATAAGCGCGGTCGACGGCGGCAAATGCGTGGATACCTCGATGGGCTTTACACCGCTTGCGGGTATCCTCATGGGCACCCGTTCGGGCGATATAGACGCGTCCGCCGTTGAATTCCTCGCAAGGAAGAAGGGCATGACCCACGCAGAAGTGATAACTTATCTGAACAAGAAGTGCGGCGTTGCAGGGATCTCGGGCGTTTCGAGCGATTTCAGAGACCTTATCGCCGGCGCAAAGAAGGGCAATGCAAGGTGCAAACTCGCCCTCGACATGTTCGCATACCAGACCAAGAAATACGTCGGTTCCTATGCCGCGGCAATGGGCGGTCTCGACTGCATAGTATTCACGGCGGGCATAGGCGAAAATACGCCCACCGTCCGCGAGGCTGTATGCGACGGCTTGCAGTTCCTCGGCGTAAAGCTCAACAAGAGGGCGAATAACGGCAAAAACGACGGGTCGATAAGGGAAATTTCGGCTAAAAATTCCAAAGTCAAGGTGCTCGTTATCCCCACGAACGAGGAACTCGTCATAGCGAGAGAGACGGCTGAACTTTTATAAAAAATATATCAATGAGCCGCAAAACAAGTTGACAAAGCAAGTCCCTTATAATATAATTTGATAGTCAGCTTCGGTATGGAAATTGAAGTAAGAAAACTTAACGCGCGCAAGCAGTACAAAGGCAGTTTTTCTTTCGGCTATGCTCCGCCCGCAGACTGTTGCCTTATCCCGCTTTGTTCTGTAGACGGCGAGGTAAAGGTGAGCGGCAGTTACGAGATAGAGGAAGACGGAAGGGTGTTCGTGGATCTTACGGTGGTCTACACGATAACGGGCAAGTGCTCGTACTGTCTTTCCCCTGCGCGCAAGGAAATAGTTTTCACGACCGAAATTTTGTACGACGTTACCGAGAAGGACGTCTCCGACAGCGATGACGACCATTATATTTACGACGGCGTGAAGATCGATTTGAGAACCGCCGTGGACGATGCAATACTTATAAGCCAGCCCAATATCCTGTTGTGCAGGGAGGGTTGCAAGGGTATTGACGTAAGTAATTAAGTAAAAAGAGGTGTAAATTATGGCAGTACCCAAGGGAAAAGTATCGAAGAGCAGGACAAATTCGAGGTTTGCAAATTACAAGGCAGAGCTTCCCACGCTTGTGGAATGCCCTCATTGCCATCAGAAAATGCAGGCTCACAGGGTTTGCGGCAATTGCGGCTACTACGATAAGACCGAAGTGGTTTCTCAGGACGCAAATAAAGAATAAGACCGAACGGACTGCCAGAAACGGCAGTCCGTATTTTCGTGAAAAGCAGGTAAACTAATATGAAGCATACCGATATATCGGAACTTTTCAAGTATCCGCAAAAATTTTCCGGCTCCCCGGTCACGGTCTGCGGCTGGGTCAGGACTTGGCGCGATTCCAAGAGCGTGGCGTTTATAGAGTTGAACGACGGCACGTGTTTCAAAAATCTCCAACTCGTATTCGGCAAGGATAAGCCGCTTGCGAATTTAAAGGAGGCGCTCGTAGTGGGCGTTGCGCTTAAAGCAGAGGGCGAATTTATCCCCTCGGAGAGGAACGGCTATGAAATGGCTGTCTCCTCGGTGGAGATATTGGGCGGCTGTCCGCAGGATTATCCCCTGCAAAAAAAGCACCATACGCTCGAATTTTTGCGGACTATACCCCATTTGAGACCCCGCACCAAATATTTTGAAGCGGTGTTTGCCGTAAGGAGCACTCTCTCTTACGCCATACACAAATACTTTCAGGAGCACGGCTATAAATATGTGCATACGCCGATAATCACGGGCAGCGACTGCGAGGGCGCAGGCGAAATGTTCCGCGTCACCACGATGCCGTGGAAAACCGAATGCGGCAACGAAGAGGAATACTATGCGGAGGATTTCTTCGGGCACAGGGCAAATTTGACCGTATCGGGACAACTCGAGGGCGAGATGGCTGCGACGGCGCTCGGAAGGATTTATACTTTCGGACCCACTTTCCGCGCGGAGCACAGTAACACCACGCGGCATGCCGCAGAGTTCTGGCAGATAGAGCCCGAGGTAAGTTTCGCCGATCTTGATGACATAATCGGCATTGCCGAGGAGTTCATAAAGTATATAATCAAGTATACCGTTGACAACTGCCCCGACGAGCTCGCATATTTTTCCGAGCGGTTCGAAAAAGGGCTTTTGGACAAGCTCAGCGCCGTGATTTCAAGCGATTTCGCCAAGATCAGCTATACCGACGCGGTGGAAGCGCTCAAAAAATCGGGCAAGGATTTCAAATATCCCGTTGAATGGGGGTGCGACCTCCAGACCGAGCACGAGCGCTATCTCACCGAGGAGTATTTCAAAAAGCCCGTGTTCGTCGTGGATTACCCCGCGGACATAAAGGCTTTCTATATGAAGCTGAATCCCGACGGCAAGACGGTTGCGGCTACGGATCTTCTTGTTCCCGGCATCGGCGAGATAATAGGTTGCAGCGAACGCGAGGCGGACACCGCCAAGCTCATTGAGGCGATGAAAAAGCGCAATATGCCCCTCGAAGCGTACGGGGAATACCTCGATCTGCGCAAGTACGGAAGCGTTCCGCACAGCGGTTTCGGGCTCGGAATGGAGAGAATTCTGATGTATATAACCGGCGTGCAGAATATCAGGGATACGTTGCTGTTCCCCAGAACGGTTGGGAATTTATAATACTATATAATAATGAAAAACAGGATCTGTGTTATTTTTACGGGCGGTACGATAGGCTCGAGCGCGAGCGGTAACACCGTCGATCTGAGCAGCGACAACAAGAGCGAGCTTATTGAAAGATACCGTGAAATTTACGGCGACGGAATTCGGTTCGACCAGCTGAGACCTCTGGATATCCTCAGCGAAAACGTGCAGTTTGAGGACATCGACGCCATGGTCGCCTGCCTTAAAGCGGTGGACAAGTCACGCTACGACGGGATAATAATCACACACGGGACCGATACGCTCAGCTTTACGGCTACGCTTTTCAGCCAGATCTTCTGCAATATCCCCGTGCCCGTCGTGTTCGTTTCTGCGCTGTATCCTTTGAACGACGCAAGGAGCAAGGGCGTTGAAAATTTCGCGGGAGCCGTTTCCTTTATAGAGAACGAGGGACTGAGCGGCGTGTTCGTCTCCTTCAAAAACGACTACGAAAACTTAAGAATACACATAGCGAGCAGGATAACCGTGGCGGAGCAGATAAGCGGACACTTTTCCAGCGTAATGGGTTCGCCGCTGTGCGAGCTCGTGGACGGAAAATTTGTCTATACAAAGAGCAAATATTTGCCCGCAAAGGAGAGGTTTGCCGAAAAGCGCGAGGCGTACGGGAGGTACAATCTCTGCCGCGACATAGTCACGATAAGGGCGCGTTCCTTCCTCGATTTCAGCTATTACAATTTCGGCTATAAGAAGCCTCTCGCGGTGATAATCGAACTCTATCACAGCGGGACTGTGTGCACTGCGGGCGAGGAGACGAACGTTCTGAAATTTATCGATTATTGCCGTTCGATCGGCATTTCGGTTGTTCTGTCTCCCGTAGACAGCAAGGCGCGGGTGTATGCGAGCGCCTTCGAGCTGAAAGATAAGTGCATTCTGGCGTATGACATGAGCTTTGAGATGACCGTAGTCAAGGTGATGCTTGCGCTCGGCTCGGGCAAGGATATCGAAAAAGAACTGCAGAGCAATCATTTCTTCGAAAAAATTTACGATTGACATATTTCGCCTTTGTGATAGCCCTTAATTCCTATTGACAAAATAGGAATTAAGGGCTATAATATTATATAGTTATTAGAGGCAACGGATTTGGAAAAGAGATATGACATAACGGGCATGACCTGTTCGGCATGTTCGTCGGGAATAGAACGCGCGGTCGGCAAAGAGGAGGGCGTAAGCCTGTGCGAAGTGAGCCTCATGGGCAAATCCATGAGGGTCGTATTCGACGAAAATGCCGTCTCCGAAGAGAAGATCTTCGCGACCGTGAGGTCGCTCGGCTACGGAATTTATGCCGAGGGCGAGCTCCCCGCCGTAAAAGAGGTTCCGCAGGACCGCAAGCTGTTTATCAGGTTTATAATTTCCGTGTGCATTCTTGTGCCGCTGATGTATGTTTCCATGGGCTCCATGCTGGGCGCGCCGATCCCGCCCTTTTTGGACATGAACGTGTCGCACGGAAACGCGCGGTGGTTCGCGCTGTACCAATGCATACTGTCGGCAGTCATAATCGGCGTAAACTACGCGTATTTCAAAAACGGCGCGGTGGCAGTGTTCAAGCGTGTGCCCAATATGGATACGCTCGTCGCGCTCGGCTCGGGCGTCTCGTTCATATATTCCCTCGTGCTCACGGTGCTCGTATTCACTTCCGACCATATGGCGGGAATGGACTATGCAATGAACCTGCATTTCGAGTCCGCCGCCACGATTTTAACGCTTGTCGACGTTGGCAAATGGCTTGAAGAGAAGTCCAAAAAGCGCACGGGCGGGGAAATAGAAAAGCTGTTGAAACTTGCCCCCGATTCAGTGACTATCGAAGAGAACGGCGAACAGCGCACTGCGTCTGTAAAAGAGGTAAAGGCGGGCGATATCCTCGTCGTTAAGCAGGGCGAATATATCCCCGTCGACGGCAAGATTGTATCCGGCAACGCCTTTGTGGACAAGTGCGCGATCACGGGCGAGAGCCTGCCCGTCGAAGTTGCGGAGGGCGACTTTGTCACTTCCGCCGCGATAGTCAAGAGCGGGTTTATCAAGATAAAGGCTGAAAAGGTCGGCGACGAGACCACTCTGTCCAAGATTATAAAGATGGTAAAAGAGGCGGGCGCGAGCAAGGCGCCCATCCAGAAATTCGCCGACAAGGTAGCGGGCGTTTTCGTCCCCGCCGTCGTCATGATCGCCATATTGACTTTTGTCATTTGGCTCATAGTTGACAGGGGCTTCGAGCCGTCCCACTGCGTGACGTATGCCATAAGCGTGCTCGTTGTCTCATGCCCGTGTGCGCTGGGGCTCGCAACGCCCGTAGCCATAATGACGGCAACGGGCAAAGCCGCTTCATGCGGCATACTCTATAAAGACGCAGAGAGCTTACAGTCCCTGTGCGATGTGAACGCGGTTCTTCTCGACAAGACGGCAACCATAACCGAGGGCAAGCCCCGCGTTACCGAAGTCGTCACGTTCGGCTGCGAAAAGGAGTGGGCTTTAAAACTTGCAAGCGGCATAGAGAGCCATTCCAACCACCCGCTCGCCAAGTGCGTTGTGGACTATGCGGGCGACGGGTTTGAGGTTACGGACTTCGAATATGTCGTCGGGAAGGGCGCAAAGGCGGTTTATGACGGCAGAAAGTGGTATCTCGGCAACGCAAAGTTTATCGAGGACATCAGAATTTCAAAAGAGGCGGAGCGCGCCACCGAAGAGCTGTCGCAAAAGGGCAATACCGTAATATATCTCGCCGACGGCAAAAAGGTATTTGCGCTTATCGCCCTCGCCGACGCCGTAAAAGAGGGAAGCAAACAGGCGATCGCCCTTTTAAAAGCGCGTAAGATGAGGCTTGCAATGCTCACGGGGGACAGCGCCGTCACGGCAAAGGCTGTCGCGGAGAGCGTTGGAATAGACGAATATATCGCCGAAGTGTTGCCCGAAGACAAGTTGCGCGCAGTGGAAAACGTGCAGAAGGTCGGCGGCTGCGTCGCCATGGTCGGCGACGGTATAAACGATTCGCCCGCGCTCAAACAGGCGGACGTCGGCATAGCGATGGGCGGCGGAACGGACGTCGCCATCGATTCCGCGGGCGTAGTTCTGGTCAGCGAAGATCTGCGCACTCTCGACACCGTGTTCGATCTTAGCCGCGCGGCGGTGCGCAATATAAAGGAAAATCTGTTTTGGACGTTCATTTACAACGTTATAATGATCCCCGTAGCCGCAGGAGCGTTTTCTGCGCTCGGATTTGTGTTCAATCCGATGATCGCGGCTGCCTGCATGAGTCTGAGCTCGCTGTTTGTGGTGTGCAACGCTCTGCGGCTGTTGCTGTATAAAAATAAAAATTTTGTGAAGGAAGATAATTTTATGAAGACAATTGTTACAATTGAGGGTATGTGCTGCGAACACTGCGCAAAGCGCGTGGAGGATAAACTTTCCACGGCTAAAAACGTCGTATCGGTGGACGTAAAACTCAAAAAGAACATCGCTGTAATACGTAGCCGCGAAGAGGTCGACAAGGACGAGATTACTAATCTCGTTACCGACGCGGGCTATAAAGTCACGGCAATTGAGGTCAAGTGACAAAGTCGTCTATTTAATGACATAATACGTTTTTTTAACGCATTGACATATTTGCATATAGCCGTATAATGGAATCGGAGGTTGACATATGCAGGACACAATGCTGTTAGACAGACGTACAAAAGAAATAGTGAGAGAGTACGTGCCGAACGGCGATGTGCTCGACGGGATAGTCTGCTTTTTTTCCATATTTGCGGACCCGACGAGGGTGCGCATGCTGTCCGCGCTGGCTATATCCGAGATGTGCGTGACCGACCTGTCGCGCGTGCTCGACATAAACCAGACCACCGTTTCGCATCAGCTCAGGCTATTGAAAAATCTCGGGATAGTGAAGAGCGAAAGGCAGGGGAAGATAATCTTCTATTCCCTCGTCAACGACACGGTCAACGACGTTATGCTGAAAGGCGTGGAATTTCTCGGGTTTTGAACGCAACCGCTCAATTGCGGCACGGCGATAGCATATATCGCCGTGCCGTAATTTTTTAACCGTAAAGTTACATTTTTATAATAAAAATATTTATCCTCTATTGAAAAACCGTGCGGTTTGTGATAAAATCAAAGGTAATCAAAATGATTTTGGGAGATTGAAAATGAAGGTAATAAAAGCGCTTGCCGCTACGGTGATCTCTGCGGCGCTATTGTTTGTTTCGGCTTGCGACGTGGGCACCAAAGCCGCAAATTTAGAAGGAGGTTCGGAAGGCAACCCCAAAACGACGTACAGCCTTGTATTGCATACCAACGGCGGCATTATCGACGAGGAGGACAACATAACTTCCTTCGAGGCAGGCTCCGAAGTCATTTTGCCCGTTCCCTATTGGGAGGACGACTCGCATTCCTTTATAGGCTGGTACGACAATAAGGATTTCAAGGGCGCGTTCCAGATAAAGATAAATGCCGTAGACGCAACGCGCGACATGGAATTTTGGGCTCAATGGAAGGAAGAGAAGACCGAGCCGCCCGCGCCCGCGACGCACTCTGTCACACTGCACTTAAACGGCGGCGCGTTTGTCGATCCCGCTTCCAATATAACCTCTTATACAGAGGGAACGGCGGTCGATTTGCCCACGGCGGAGGAAGTGGTCCTCAGCGGTTCCGAGTTCAAGGGCTGGTATGACAACGAGTACTTCCACGGTAACGCGGTCACGCAGATCCCCGCAAACGCCACGGGAGACAAGAATTACTACGCCAAATGGCAGCCTATTGCAGTCGAGCCGCCCGTTGAAACAGTCTACGACGTCACGTTCAAATACTATAACGGGACGAGCGACGAGGTAAAAAAGGTCAAAAGCGGCGATATGGTCGCCAAGCCCAACGACCCCGAAAAAACCGGGCACGAATTCAAGGGATGGTTTACCGACGTTACAGGCGGCAGCGAATACAATTTTTCGCAGGGAGTGACGGGCAATCTGACTTTGCATGCCCGTTGGCTGGCAAATACTTACACTATTTCGTATGAACTGTTCGGCGGCGCTATAACGGGAACCCCTATCAACGGGTATACCTACGGCGTGGGCGCAACTTTGCCTACGCAGGTTGAAAAAGAGGGAAATACGTTCGGCGGCTGGTTTGAAAGCGAAGAGTGCAACGGCGACAGGATATACGAGATAAGCGATACGGATATCGGCAACAAAAAGTTCTATGCCAAGTGGACGCCCGACGCGCCCGTTACGGGCAAGCCAATAAATATCACTGCGTGCGGCGGATATGAAGAGAGCGCGTTCGTCGAATTCGAGCCCGTTGAGGGCATTACGGAATTGTCCGAATATTCCGTATCGTATTCGGGCAAGTCACGCGGCGTGCTCGATTCAAAGAGCGGAATAATCAGGGAAACCGACGGCAAGATCCGCGTCGATCTGATGGGGTTGATTGCAGGAAACTACACTATTACCATAGCTGCGGCAGGGAAAACGGCGACTACCGAATCCATTGCAGTCGCTTCGTATGACCGTTCGGGTTATGCTCATTTTTACAAAGACAATATAGCGGAAATCGGGGCGTATGATTACTACGACGGTGGTTTAAGGAGTGGCGCCGAAGTCTTTTACTTCTCCGAAGAGAACAAAAATGACGATGTATCGTACAACGGCAAAACATATAATGGTATCGTCGGCTTGCTCAAAAACGCCACGGATTTTAAAGTTCCGCTCGTGGTGAGAGTTGTGGGCACGATCTCCGCAGCAACGTGGAACGAGCTGAAATATGAAAAGCCCGCGGGCGGAAATCTCTCCGCAGCCGCCGTGAAGGGGGTTAACGGCGATAATTTGCCCACCGACAGAAAGGACATCACACAGGAAGAATTGATAAGTGGCGGCTTCAACACGCTGAACACAGACCCCGCAAAGGGCGGATGCAGCGAACTTTTGGGGCTTGACAGCAAAGCCGTATACGACAGCGAGAAAAAGGAATATGATTCCGCATGGAACAACTGCATAATTAAGAACGCAAGTAACGTAACTCTTGAGGGCGTCGGCACCGACGCAAGGCTCTTCCAATGGGGTCTTACGTGGAAAAATTGCAACTATATCGAGGTGAGAAACCTCACATTCGAAGACTATCCCGAGGACGCATGCAGTTTTGAAGGGGATAAGTTCAACGGCAAAGAGCCTCAAAATTTGGAGGAGTTCAATTCAACGCACATCTGGGTCCACAACAATACTTTCCTTGAAGGCAGAAATTATTGGGATGTCTGCCCCGAACAGGATAAGCATGAGGGGGACGGCGCCACCGATTTCAAGCGGAACGCATACGTCACGCTTTCATATAATCACTATTATCACAACCATAAAACGGGACTTATCGGCGGCGACGATTCGCAGACTACCGCGTGCGTAACCTTCCACCATAACTTCTATGAGGACAACAACAGCCGCCTGCCCCTTGCAAGACAGGCGAACATGCACATGTACAACAACTACTATAAGGGCTCTACGGGGACTAATATGTCCATCCGTGCGGGCGGCTATGCGTTTATCGAGTACTGCTATTTTGAAAACGCCAAAATTCCAATCGAAACTCAGGAGCAAGTGGGATTAAAGGGCGTTGTAAAGTTGTATAACTGTGAATTCGTGAACACGGTTACGGGCTCGGAAAAATCCAAGTACGATCTCAATACAACGGACAATAACATAACGGTTGCGACAGACAGGAACCAAGAGGTCGCAAGCGAAAATGCGTTCTGCCCGAGTTTCGAAAACAGCAGCGACAATTTCTACTATGACGATTTTAATAGGTGCACAGCGGTTGAAAATATGATAACCGACCTTTCGCAGTTGCCGGAACTCATTAAGCAATGCGCGGGAGTGCACAAAGCATTGTCCGATTGACAAAAGTAAGAGCTTGTCGCGCGGCAAGCTCTTTTTTGTTGCGCATAATATTGCAAATTGTTTTGTAAAGTGGTATAATATTTTACAGTTGTAATTATGGACGTTATAAGAGAGAAACTCAAACTTTTGCCCGACAATCCCGGCGTTTATATAATGCTCGATAAATACGGGAACGTGATTTACGTGGGCAAAGCGCGCGTTTTGAAAAACAGGGTGCGGCAGTATTTTCACAATACCCCCAAACCCGAAAAAGTTATGAAGATGGTCGAAAATATAGCCGATTTCAACTATATTATCACATCTTCGGAGATAGACGCCCTCGCGCTTGAAAATAATCTCATTAAGAAGTACAAGCCCAAGTACAACATTTTATTAAAAGACGACAAGACTTACCCGTATATCAAAGTGGACATGCGCGAGGAATTTCCCAATTTTTATATAACGCGCAAGATCAAAAAGGACGGCTGTAAATACTTCGGCCCTTTTATGGGCGGGATAAGCTGTAAAGATATTCTCGATACGGTGCAGCTGACCTTTTCCGTGCGGCTCTGCCACACCGCCATAACTTCCAAGCCCAAGCGGGAGTGCCTCAATTACCACATAGGGAGATGCGTTGCGCCGTGCGCGGGCAAGACGGACCGCGGGGAGTACGCCGAGCGTGTAAAAAAAGCGCTCAGATTTCTTGAAGGCGACCTCAGAGAGGCGGAAGAACTTCTTCAGGCGAAGATGCTTTCTGCGGCTGAAAACGAGAATTTCGAACTTGCATTGGACTACAAAAACAAGCTCGGAATGCTCTCTAAGTTGGAGGCGAAGAGAATAACCTCCCTCAACAAGGCGATAGACGCCGACATAATCGCATACGCCACGAACGACCTCTATTCTGCTGTTAATGTGTTGGTCACGCGGAAGGGGATAATGCAGGGCGGGAGCAATTTTGCCCTCGACGAGGCGCATATGAGCGACGGCGAAGCGCTGACGAGCTTTATCTCCCAATACTATTCCAACCACGACGCGCCTTCTGAGATAATCGTAGAGGATTTTTGCGAGAAAGAGCTATTGCAGAGCTATTTTAAGGAAAAATTCAGTAAAAACGTGGAAATTACCTGCGCAAAGCAGGGCGATAAGTTCCGTCTGCTCCAAATGGCTAAAAAGAACGCCAACGAATATCTCGAAAAATCCGTTGATAAGATCAACCACAAGAACGATATGACCGTAAACGCATGCAGGCGTTTGCAGGAGCTGCTCGGACTCAAAGCCTATCCCCGCCGCATGGAATGCTACGATATTTCGAATATCAGCGGGGTAGACAAAGTTGCCTCGATGGTGGTATTTATCGACGGCGAGGCGGACAGGAGCAGTTACAGGCGGTTCAGGATCAAGACCGTTGAGGGCGCGGACGACTTTGCCTCGCTTAAAGAGGTGCTTTTAAGGCGGCTTGACAAGCTGGGAACGGAAGAAGAGGAAAAATTTCCCAAACCCGACCTCATTATAATCGACGGCGGTAAGGGACAGCTCTCCGCAGTCAACGAGATATTCGTCATGAAGGGGATATCAGATATTGAACTTATTTCGCTTGCCAAGCGGGAAGAAGAGGTGTTCACCCTCGATTCGCCCGAGAGCGTACGTATATCGCACCGCGACTATTCGCTTAAAATGCTTCAACGTATTCGCGACGAGGCGCACCGTTTTGCGATCACCTATTTCAGAAACATTCACTCGAAGCGCAATCTGAGTTCCGTGTTGTCGGAAATAGAGGGCATAGGCAAAGTGAAGAGAATGGCTTTGCTTGAAAAATTCGGAACGCTTGACGGTATAATATCGGCGAGCGTCGAGGAATTGTCCGCGTGCGAGGGGATAAGCCTGCAACTTGCGCAGAGAATAAAAAATTACCTTGAAAACGAACTATGAAAATCAACTATGGCTTGATCGTTTCGGACTTTGACGGAACGCTTATCGACGACAACCAGAATGTGCCGCCCCATGTAAAAGAGGCGATAGACGAATATGTGTCCGCGGGGGGCATTTTCGCCGTCATAACGGGCAGAATGCCATGCTGTATACTGCCGCAGGTGCGCGAACTCGGCTTGAAAGGGCTTGTGATTGCCTATCAGGGCACAGTTATAGCCGATATCGAGAGCGGCGAGATAATCAAAACGGGCGGCATGGGATATGAGGAGACGGCTGAGATATGCCGGAATATCGAGGAGCTCGGCTTCCCGATAAACGTGTACAGCTCGGACGACATGTATACCGATATTCCGCTCGACAACGAATATCTGAAAAGATATGAGCAGATCGTGAGGGTAAAGGCGAAGGGAGTTGAGGGAAAGATATCCGATTTCGTCTTACAAAACAGACTGAATTGCCAAAAAGTGGCATGCCTTGTAAAAAAAGAGGACAGAAACAGGCTCTATTCCGCACTTTTGGAGCGCCTCGGAGACAGGTTCGACATAACTTGCAGCGCGCCCGTGCTCGTTGAGGTATCGCCGCTCAGCGACAACAAGGGCGAAGCGCTGAAATTTCTCGCTAAACATTACGGGATCCCCATCGAAAAGACCGTTGCCTGCGGAGATAATCTGAACGACTTGTCCATGATAAAGGCGGCGGGGATCGGCTGCGCCGTGGGGAACGGCGAAGAAGAGCTTAAAAGTGCCGCCGACTTCGTCGCGGTCACAAATAACGAGGGAGCAGTGGCTCAAATTATCAAAAAATTTGGTTTTGCATAGTACTATGTCAGAAATATTGGCGCCTGCGGGCGGTAAAGAGAGCGCAATTGCGGCGATAAACGCCGGGGCAGACGCGATCTATCTCGGCATGTCGAGTTTTTCCGCGAGGAATTCGGCGGATAACTTCGACCTCGACGGCTTCAAAGAGATAGCCGCATACGCCCACGCTTTCGGCGTGAAAATCTATGTAGCTATGAATACCGCCGTAAAGGACGTGGAACTTGAAAGTTTTTTATCTCTCATGGTCTCTGTCTGGAACGAAGGCGCAGACGCCATAATTATTTCGGACGTCTTTCTCGGTAAATATATTAAGAGCGTCTATCCCCAAATCGTATTGCACCTTTCCACGCAGGCGGGTATCTGCAACGCTTACGGCGCACGTCTTGCCGTAAAATGCGGTTTTTCGCGCGTGATCCTCGCCCGCGAGACCTCTTTGGAGGACATAAGAGCCGTAGCTTCGGTAATAGAGACTGAAGTGTTTGTTCAGGGCGCGCTCTGCACATGTTTTTCGGGTCAGTGCTACATGTCGTCCTTTGCGGGCGGCAACAGCGGAAACAGGGGAAGATGCAAGCAGCCTTGCAGAAAGAGATATTCCCTTGACAGGGAGGGCTTTGGCTCATTGGCTTACAGACTTTCTTTATCCGATCTGTGCGTTGGCGAGAAGATAGGCGAGCTTGCCGCCGCCGGCGTGACGTCTTTTAAGATAGAGGGCAGGATGCGCCGCCCCGAATATGTGTCCGCGGCAGTCAAATACTATAAAAATATCCTTGCGGGCACGGCGACCGCGGAGGATCTTTCCGACCTTAAGCGCACGTTCAACCGCGGCAATTATACCTGCGGGCTCGCGTTCGGGCAGAGCAAAAATTTTATCTCTTCCGCAGTTCAGGGGCATATCGGGGAGTATGCGGGCGTTGTAAAGGTTGAAAACGGAAAATATATCTGTCAGTCGGCGGAGAATTTCAATGTCGGCGACGGCTTCAAGATATTGCGCGACGGCGGCGAGATAGGCGGGGCTGAGTTCGTCTCGCCCGCGCGCGGCGGCTTTGTCATAAGTTCACAGGTTCGTTTAAAAAACGGCGATAAGGTTTTTGTGACTACCGATACCCGCATAAACAGGCGGCTTTCAGAGTTAAAAAGGCGGATAAAGCTGGAAATTTCCGCAAATTTTTGCGCGGGCAAACGCGCCGAAGCGACGCTGAACGGCAAAAAATTTTTCGGCGACGGCGTCTTGCAGACTGCCGAAAGTGCTCCGCTCACTGAGCTTGCCGTCAAAAATTGCTTTTTAAAGACCGATAAATACCCCTATGACGTGACTTTCGGGCAAATCGTGTGCGATAGCGCATTTGTGCCCGCCTCCGAGCTCAACCGTTTCAGGCGCGAAGTCTATGCGAAGTATTTCCTTGACCTTGCGCCGGAGCGAAGTGGGAAAACAGTTGCTCTGCGCGCTCTCCCCGATTCGGTTGCGCAAGATAACCGCCTTTCTGCCGTTGTGACAGAAAAGCGGGAGGTCAAGGGTGCGGATATAGTCATTTTCAAGCCGAACAGCTACGATATTCAGCCCGAAGAGGCGTTCGGGCGGCTATACCTGTTTTTGCCGCCGTTCATGACGGGCGAGGAGATCGAAAGGTTTTTGCCGCTCATCAAAAGTTTCGGTGGCATATACGGCGACGGCGTTTGGGCTGCCGAGCTCGCCGCCGAACTAAAGAAGCCGTTTTTCGGCGGTTGCGGGATAAATATCTCCAACCGAATTGCAGTTGACGGGTGCGGGTTTACCTATATTGCCCTCTCAAAGGAGCTCACGGAGAGCGAACTCAAGCCTCTTTCGAGGAAGAATACATTTGCGCTGTCGAGCGGCGACTTAAAGGTCATGGACCTTATCTATTGCCCTTTCGGCAGAAAATGCGGCGGTTGCGACAGACGTTTTCGGTACGTTCTCAAAGACGAAACGGGAAGAGAATTCCCCGTCAGGCGTTATGAAACTTCGGTTTGCCGCTTCGAGGTGTATAACTGCGCCGTGCTCGTCGGAGTTTCGCCCACGGGAACGCTAATCGACTGTTCGCTTAATGGCGACGCCGACAGGGCGGTTTCCCTTTCGCGCGACATCGATGGTCAAAAGAAGTATTTCGGAAGTTACACCTACGGGCATTTAAAGACCCCTGTATTATAATTATGGATAGGAATTCGGAAAAACTCGAACTCAATAAAATACTTGCCGCCGCGGCAGAGTACGCCTGTTCCGCAGGGGGAAGGGAGAAAGTGCTTTCGCTTACTCCTTCGGGCGACTTGAAAGAGGTCCGCGCGCGGCTCGCATACACGGCGGAATGCGACAAACTGCTCTATCTGTACGGGGTAGGGAAGATCGAGGAGTTCACCGATATGTCTGCGGCTCTCGGCAGGGCAAAGAAGGGTTCCGTGCTGTCCTGCGCAGAGCTGAGGGAGACGGCGCGTCTTTTGCACGCCGTGCGCGCGGCTTATACTTCCATAAGCAAGGTAGATGACGAAAGTCTTACTTATGCCAAAGCCGCCGCGAACAAGCTCATATTCGATAAAAATCTCGAGGATGACATTAGCGATAAAATTTTATCCGACGACGCTGTGAGCGACAACGCAAGTTCGAGGCTCTTTTCCATAAGGAGCAAGATCAAAAACCTGAACGAGAAGATAAAGGCGCAGCTTGCAGAGTACGTTTCGGGCAAAAACGCCGAGTATCTCCGCGACGCGATCGTCACGATGCGCAACGACAGATATGTCATCCCCGTCAAAGCCGAGCACAAAAACCACATTAAGGGCTTTATACACGACCGCTCCAAGACAGGCGCGACCTTTTTCATTGAGCCGGAGTACGTGCTCGAACTCAACAACGAACTGATCGCCCTTACAATTGACGAAAAAGAAGAGATAGAGGTCATATTAAAGGAATTATCTGTGCGCGCGGGCGCAATGGCGGGAGAATTGTCGCAAGACGCGGAGATCCTCTCTGAACTCGACGCGAAATTTGCGTTGGCTGAATATGCCTATGCGCATAAATGCGCAATGCCCGAAATGAACGACCGTGGCGTCATAAATATAGTTAAGGGCAGACATCCGCTCATTGACATGGAAAAAGTCGTGCCCGTTTCGGTAAGCCTCGGGAAGAACTACGCCTTTTTACTTTTGAGCGGCGCCAATACGGGCGGAAAAACAGTAACGCTCAAGATGTGCGGGCTGTTTACGCTCATGGCGGAGTGCGGGCTGTTTGTGCCCGCCGCCGCAGGAAGCGAACTATCGGTTTTCGGCGAGGTCTTCTGCGATATTGGCGACAGCCAGAGCATTGAGGAGAGCCTTTCCACATTTTCGTCGCATCTCGAAAACATAATAAAGATATGCACGGCGGCTTCAGATAAAAGCCTGATACTCATAGACGAGCTCGGCGGGGGCACAAATCCCGACGAGGGGCAGGCAATAGCCAAAGCGGTGTTGAAGTTCCTGCTCGGCAGGGGGTGCAAGGGCATCGTCACGACCCATTTCACCCCGTTGAAGGAATATGCCTATGTCACGCAGGGCGTTGAAAACGCAAGTATGGAGTTCGACGCCGCCACGTATAAGCCCCTTTACAGTATAAATATCGGGCTTCCGGGCACAAGCAACGCCCTTGCCATAGCGAGGCGCCTCGGCATGGACGAGGAGATTTTGAACGATGCGATGGGCTTTTTGTCCGAGGGCGCGCAGAATTTCGAGAATATCGTGCGGCGCGCTGAAGAGAGCCGCGTCAAAGCCGAAAAAGTGCTGCGCGAGGCTGAAAATATCAAAACAGAGCTCACAAAAAAGCTGTCTGAAGCCGAGAGGACTGTCGCCGAACTCAACAAGGAGCGGGAAAAGATAGCGAGGGGCGCGCGCGTGGAGAGCCGCAGGATCATAGGCGAGCGCACCGAGAGGGCCGAAGAGCTGCTCGCAGAAATGGAGGAGATATTCAAGACCCGCGATCTTTCGGAAGCCGACCTTATAAGGGCGCGGACCATAAAGAACAAGCTGGGCGACATAGCGTATGACGAGGAGGGCGAAAAGTCCGTTCCGAACGACTTTGAACCCGCCACGGCGGATAACCTCAAAGTCGGGGCGCAGGTATTTGTGGTCCCCATGGAGACACGCGGCGTTGTCACGGCGTATAGCAGCGGCAAAAAAGAGGCGGAGATAGCCTGCGGCAGTCTTAAAATGCACATCGGGCTGAAAGATCTGCGGCTCGTAGGCGAAGCCGAGCGGCAGGAACGCAAGGTAAAGGTCGTCAAAACCATTCCAAAAGAGCAACCCATGCTGGAGATAAACCTTTTGGGAATGACGGTGGGAGAGGCGCTCTACGAAGTGGACAATTTCATCGACAAAGCCGTAACCGATAACCTCGAAGAGATAAAGATAATACACGGCGTAGGCACGGGGAAACTCAAAAATGCCATACACGAACACTTAAAACGGCATAAAAACGTGGCGAGTTTCCGCCTCGGCAAGTACGGCGAGGGCGAAACGGGCGTTACTTTTATAAAGCTGAGATAGTCAATAATCCCCACGGGAACTAATATAATATAAATAGTAATATTATTTTAGGACCAAACTATTGAAGAGTAAATTTTTGACGGTCGCGATAAATCTGTTTCTCGCGGTCATTGTGCTTGCGGTAAGTCTTGTGGGTATAGCCGGCGGAAAAGCCGAAGCCGTATCGTTCGAAAGCGACAGCGTATGTTACGGCGGAGACGAAGAGGTGGGCGGCGTAAGCCTCATGTTCAACGTTTACGAAGGCGCGGAGATTGTGGAGAAGATACTCGGGATATTGGACGGTTACGGCGCAAAGGCGACTTTTTTCATCGGCGGCGCATGGGCGGACGACAATATCGACTGCGTGCGGAAGATCTATTCCGCGGGTCACGAACTCGGCAGCCACGGATACTTCCATAAGGACCATTCTAAATTGGGCTATGAGGGGAATCTGGAAGAGATACGTCCCAGCGTGAAGCTCGTAGAGATGATCTGCGGCAATAAAATCAACCTTTTCGCACCGCCTTCGGGCGCGTTCGACAGCAACACGGTATCCGCGTGCGAAACTCTCGGCTTAAAAGTCATAATGTGGAGCCGCGATACTATCGATTGGCGCGACAAGGATAAAAATCTGATCGTAAGCAGGGCTACAAAAGATTTGAAGGGCGGGGAATTCATACTGATGCACCCGAAACCCGAAACGGCTGAAGCCCTCGGCGAAATTTTAGATTACATAGGAAAAAACGGCTTAAAAACCGTTACCGTTTCCGAAAATTTAGGAGAAAAATGATACACTACAAGGAATTTGACAACGGATTAAGGCTCATAATCAACAAAATGGACTCGCTTCTTTCGGTATCGATGGGAATAATCGTCCATACGGGCGCGTCGCAGGAGAGCGACTCTGAGGACGGCATCTCGCACTTTATCGAGCACATGATGTTCAAAGGCACAAAAAAGAGAACGGCGTTTATGATCTCAGACGAGATGGACAGGATCGGCGCGCAGGTGAACGCCTTTACGGCAAAAGACATAACGTGCTACTACGCCAAATCCACAACTGGTCATGCCGCCGAGGCATTTGAAATACTTTCCGACCTGTTTTTGGAGAGCGTATTTCCAGAAGAGGAAATGGCGCGCGAGAAGGGTGTTGTTATAGAAGAGATAAACATGAACGAGGACACCCCGGACGATCTCTGCCTTGACGTGCTTGCAAACGCTTATTTCGGAAAGCGCGGATATGGGAGGAATATCCTCGGACCGCGCAAAAACGTTGAAAAATTCACTGCCGACGATATCGGAAATTATATGGATAAGCACTATGCTCCGCAAAATATAGTCATAGCGATGGCGGGGAATATCGACATTGACCTCGCAGAAAGCCTTGTTGCGAAGTACTATGCGTGTCATAACAGGCGTTGTTGCGACAGAAAACCCGTAAAAATCGAATTAAAGGGGCAATCGCTTTTAAAGCATAAAGATATAGAACAGGTGCATATAGGCATTGCCTATCCTTCCGTGAAGCGCGGCGACGAGCTGTTCGACGCAACGCAAATCCTCAATTCGGTTTTGGGCGGAGGAATGTCGTCGCGGCTCTTCCAGACGGTGAGAGAAAAGCTCGGGCTCGCGTACACGGTTTATTCTTACACGACTTCATATGAGGAGTGCGGCGCGCTTTCCGTCTATGCGGGTGTCAACGCGGACAGATATCTCGAATCGGCTGAGGCGATATACGGCTGTATAGACGAGATAAAGAAAAAAGGCATAACCAAGGACGAATTCGAAAGGGGCAAAGAGCAGCTTGTCTCTTCGCTTATTTTCTCGCGTGAGAGCACTAGTTCGCAGATGCTTGTGTTCGGCAAGGAGCTCTTATATAAAGACGAGGTGTATGACTTTGAAAAGCGCCTCGGAAGGCTCAATTCCGTGACGTATGACGACGTTTTGACGGCGATAGGCTCAAATTTCGACGAGAGCCACATGGCAAAATCGCTCGTCGGCGCGGCGGACAAGCCCTTATAAAGTAATTTTGGCGGTGTAAAATGTCCGATATCAAGCGCGGGTTTGCGCCTTTTGTGCCGTCAGGGGCGCAAGTACTTATATTGGGGAGTTTTCCCTCGGTCAAGAGCAGGTCGTCTGAATTCTATTACGGCAATCCGCAGAACAGGTTCTGGCGCGTCCTTTCGGAATTTTTCAACGAGGATACGCCAATTTCCACAGGCGACAAAAGAGAATTTCTCACAAGGCACAAAATTGCCCTCTGGGATATGGTGTCGGAGTGCGAGATAGAGGGGTCGAGCGATTCCTCAATAAAAAATTATAAGGTCGCAGACGTTGCAAATCTGTTGCAAAATCATAAATTCGGGCTTATAATTTTAAACGGCGGCAAGGCGCGGGAGCTGTTTGAAAGGTATTGTCACGAAGCCGACGTTCCCGCCGTCGGGCTGCCGTCTACCAGCCCGGCAAACGCGAGGTTTTCAAAGGATGAGTGGTTCAGAGCTCTATCGCGGGCTTTTGGAAGAGCTTGAAAGCGTTTCCGACCCCGCTTACCGTGAATTTCATAAAAAACTCCTAAAAAATGAAAATATCAACGTTTTGGGCGTCAAAATTCCCGTTTTGAGGAAGATCGCGCGCAAATATTCGGATAAGACCGACGTGATTTTGACTTTTCCCGACGAGTTTTACGAAGTGACGTTTATCAAGCTCGCCGCCGTTTCCCTGCTGGACTACGGCGCAATGATGGAAAAATTGGATCGCTGCGTACACCTTATAGACAATTGGGCGACGTGCGACACCTTCGCGCCGCGGTGCATAAAGAGCCACAGGGAAGAATTTTTGCCCGTGATAAGGGCGTACGCGCAGTCGGACGGGGAATTCGTGCAGAGGTTCGCCTTTACGACTCTCCTCAATTTTTATGTCGAAGAGAAATATCTCGAAACCATATTTTCGCTCTGCGAGCGGGCTGACACTTCCATGTATTACGTACATATGGCTGTCGCGTGGCTGATAGCCGAAACGCTCGCGAAATATTTTGAAAGGGCGAGGGGATTTTTGCTCGATAATTCTCTCGACAGGAAAACCCACAATAAGGCGATAAGTAAGGCGTTGGAGAGTTACAGGCTTACCAACGACCAAAAAAATTATTTAAAGGGTATTAAAAGATAATGGAAATCAAGCAACAACTCACCGAAGAATTCAATTTGAAGCCCAATCATGCGGAAAACATTTTAAAGCTCCTCGACGAGGGCAATACAATTCCCTTTATCGCCCGTTACAGAAAGGAAATGACGGGTTCAATCGACGATCAGGTGCTCCGCGCCTTCAACGACAGGTACGAGTATCTCAAAAACCTCAACAAGCGCAAGGAGGAAGTGGCTTCCGCGATAGCAGAACAGGGCAAAATGACGGAGGAGATAGGCGCAGCCATCGACGCTGCCTCCACGATGACCGAAGTCGAAGATATTTACCGCCCCTACAAGCAGAAGAAAAAGACGAGGGCTTCCGTAGCCATAGAAAAGGGCTTGCAGGATCTGGCTGCGTTTATCCTCGCGCAGGAAGGCGACCCCTATGCCGAAGCGGCAAAGTACATAGACGGGGAGAAGGGCGTATCCTCTGCGGCGGAGGCGATAAGCGGCGCAAAGGACATAATTGCCGAAATTATCTCCGACAACGCCGAACTCCGCAAAAAATTGCGCTCGATGTTCGAAAATCACGGCGAAATGCAGGTAAAAATGGTCAAGGACGACGATAAAGGCACCTATTCCATGTACGCAGACTACGCCGAGATCCTTCCCGAAATCAAGAACCACCGCATACTTGCCGTCAACCGCGGGGAAAAAGAGGAGTGCCTGAAAGTAAAGATCTACTTCGACCCCGACATAGCCAAGCGCGTATGCGTTGCCAAATATTTAAAGCAGGGCGGAAACGCCGCATGCAAACAGCTCATAACTGAGGCGGCGGACGACGGCTACGACAGACTTATCGAACCTTCGATAGAACGCGAAGTGCGCGCTATCCTCACTGACAGGGCGAGCGAACAGGCTATCAAGATGTTTGAGGTGAACCTCCGTCCGCTCCTTTTGCAGCCGCCCGTAAAGGGGAAGGTCACCTTAGGGCTCGACCCCGGATTCAGGACTGGATGCAAAGTCGCCGTCGTGGACGAGACGGGCAAGGTGCTCGATACCTCCGTCATTTATCCCGTTCCCCCGAAGAACGACATAGAGGGCGCAAAGAAGATAATGAAAAATTTGATCTCCAAGCACAAGGTGGACGTCATTTCAATAGGCAACGGCACGGCGAGCAAGGAGACGGAAATATTCGTGGCTGACCTTTTAAAGGAGCTCGACGGCTCCGTCAGCTATGCCGTCGTGAGCGAGGCGGGCGCAAGCGTGTACTCCGCAAGCAAGATAGCCGTTGAAGAATTCCCCGATTTCGACGTTACCCAGCGCTCCGCGGTATCCATAGCGAGGAGATTGCAGGATCCCTTAGCTGAACTCATAAAAATAGACCCCAAGTCGATAGGCGTGGGGCAATATCAGCACGACATGGATCCGAGGCGGCTCGACAGCGTTCTTGAAGGCGTATTGGAGGATTGCGTCAACAGCGTGGGGGTAGACCTCAACACGGCGAGCGCTTCCCTTTTGAAGTACGTTGCGGGGCTCAACTCCGGCATAGCGAAAAATATAGTGAATTACCGCGAAGAAAACGGCAAGTTTTCCGCGCGCGCCCAGCTTATGAAAGTGCCCAAACTCGGTCCCAAAGCGTATGAGCAGTGCGCGGGCTTTTTAAGGATACCCGACGGCAAAAACATAATGGACAATACAGCCGTTCACCCCGAATCGTATAAAAAAGCCGAAAAATTGCTCGAATTGTTCGGCTATTCGGAAAAGGACGTCAAAGAGCGCAAGCTCGCCGAACTGCCGGCTAAGGTGCATGAATACGGAGATAAGGCTGCGGCTGAGGCATGCGGGCTTGACGTTGCCACAATGAACGACATTGTTTCAGAACTCGTAAAGCCGGGCAGGGATATCCGCGACAATCTGCCCCAACGGCAGCTCAGAAAGGATATTTTGGGGATAGACGACCTTGCGGTTGGCATGGAAGTCGACGGCGTGGTCCGCAACGTCATAGACTTCGGCGCATTCGTGGACATAGGCGTCCATGAGGACGGGCTCGTTCATATTTCCGAAATTACCGACAGGTATATTCGTCACCCTTCCGACGTTTTAAAAGTGGGGCAGCAGGTCAAAGCAGTCATAATCAGCCTTGACAAGCAGAAGCACAGGATAGGCTTGTCTTTAAAGCAGGTCAAAAAACATGCCAATTGACTTGACATAAAGCGCACAATAATGTAAAATTTTACTGTAAATTATCGGAGGAAACAATTATGTTTGAAGAAGTTGCAAAAATTCTTGCGGAACAGCTCAATATCCCGCAGTCAAAAATAACTGCCGAAAGCGATATAGTGAAAGACCTCGGCGCCGATTCGCTCGACGTCGTAGAACTCCTCATGACGCTTGAAGAGAATACGGGCAAGACCATTCCCGAGGACAAGGTTGCCGACCTTAAAACCGTCGGGGACGTTGTTGCAATGATAGAATCTTTATAATTCGTTCATATAATTTTTGTATAGAGTGCGGCGGCGCAGATATCTGCGCCGCCGCATTTTCATATTATTTAAGTTATATATAATCAATAAAATAAAGTGCGGTCTTTAATCGTCCGTAATTCCCAGAAGATAGTCAGCCGAAACGTCAAAATAAACCGCAAGTTTATAAATGGCTTCGGCAGTAGGCATTTGTTTGCCTGTCTCCCAATAACTGATGGAAGCGTTGCTGAGTCCTAATTCCTTGGCAAGTAAATTTTGCCCTATATTTTTGTCTGTCCTGAGCATTTTCAGTCGCTCACCAAACAAATTCGCATTAAACATTTTCATTAAAATATTCTAACAATAATTAGTTTATTTTGCTTGACTTCTAATTATAATTAGAATATAATAAACATATAAAATACGAAGGAGAAAGAAAATGAGATTAGCAAGATTAATATTAAATATTATAGTCTATCCGCCGTGTTTATACTTTTTCATAATGAGCATTCTGCAACATAATATGGGTATGCACATATTAGCGTTGTTTGGTTGCGGTCTGATATTTGGGATTTTTGTTGGAATAAGTATGTTCAAGACCGATACAAAGTATGATTTATATTATGACTCATCTTCAGGTAAGTTCAGTGTTCAAAATAATCGGTGGGCGTTGATATTTGTAGGTTTGATTGTTGGATTTTTAGTAGGCACATTTGCGACTCCATTTGAAATTATAATTGATATTATTGTATTATGTAAAGATCATGAGATGGATATAGGTAGTTTTGACGATTGAATTTTAAATTAAACCGCCGCCGTTCGGAATTTTCGAACGGCGGCGGTAAGTTTTATGCATTACAACATTATATGATAATATTTATAAGACGTTTGGGAACTATGATAAACTTTTTTATCGTCTTTCCCTCGATAAGGGGAGCTATTTCCGCGTTTGACATTACCGCGGCTCTGATACCGTCTTCGGGCATATCGGAAGGGAGAGTGATCCTTGCCTTAATTTTACTGTTCACCTGTACGGCGTATTCAAAGTCGTCCTCGCCGCATTTCGAAATGTCGAACTCGGGCCACTTTTCATAGGCTATCGTTCCGCTGTGTCCCAAAACCGTATTCCAGATCTCCTCGGTCACGAACGGGATCACGGGGTTGAGCAACTTGATAAGCCCTTCCGCGTAGCAAAGAGGAAAGTTTCTGCCCTCTGAAATCTCTTTGGTGACGGCGTTGAAGAATATCATCATCTGCGAAATGGCGGTGTTGATCTTCATTGCCTCGTAGTCCTCGGTGACCTTTTTGACGGTTTGGTTATAGATCTTATCGAGATTTGCGTTTGGAGCGGGCGAAATAACGTCGCTCTCGCAATAGATCCTGTATATCCTGTCGATAAATTTTTTCACGCCCTCTATGTTGGCTGTGTTCCAGGGCTTTGTGTCGGCGACGGGTCCCATGAACATTTCGTACATTCTCATGACGTCCGCGCCGTAGTCGTGCACGATGTCGTTGGGATTTATGACGTTGCCGAGGCTCTTGGACATCTTGTTGCCGTCCTCGCCGAGTATCATGCCCTGATGGAAGAGCTTTTTAAAGGGTTCCTTATAGGGGGAAAGCCCTTTATCGTAGAGGAAATTAGTCCAGAAACGGGAATAGAGAAGGTGACCGACGAGGTGTTCCTTGCCGCCGAGGTAGAAGTCCACGGGCAGCCAGTGCTTCAAAAGCTCATAGTTTGCGAATTCGCTGTCGTTGTGGGGATCGCAATACCTCATAAAGTACCAGCTCGATCCCGCCGAACCGGGCATCGTTGTGGTTTCGCGCTTGCCCTTTTTGCCGTTTATTGTCACATTGACCCATTCGGCGGCGTTTTCAAGGGGAGCGTTTCCGCCGTGAGCGCGGTAATCGGTCATATGAGGAAGGACGAGGGGAAGCTCGCTGTCGTCCAAAAGGGCGACTTCGCCGTCCTCAAGGTGAACCACGGGGAGGGGTTCTCCCCAATATCTCTGGCGGGCGAATATCCATTCGCGCAGCTTGTAGGTCACGGTTTTTTTGCCGCAATCGTGTTCGGCGAGCCATGCGCACATCTTGTCTATCGCCTGCTGTTTGTCCAAACCGTTCAAAAATCCCGAATTTATGTGGATGCCGTCGCCCGTGTACGCCTCTTTGGAGATATCGCCGCCTTCCAGAACCTGCACAACGGGTATGCCGAATTTTTTCGCGAATTCATAGTCGCGCGTATCGTGGGCGGGAACCGCCATTATCGCGCCCGTGCCGTATGACGTGAGCACATAGTCCGAAATGTATACGGGTATCTCCTTGCCGTTGGCGGGATTTATCGCATATGCGCCCGTGAAAACGCCCGTCTTGTCCTTGCTGAGCTCGGTGCGTTCGAGGTCTGATTTGCTCGCGCATAATTTTTTATACGCCTCGACTTCGGCTCTCTTGTCAGCGGAGGTGATTTCGTCGACGAGCTTGTGCTCGGGCGCAAGCACGCAGTAGGTTGCCCCGAAGAGAGTGTCGCACCGCGTCGTGAATACGGTAAATTTCTTGTCCGAACCGCTTATCTTAAAGTCTATGTTCGCACCTACCGATTTGCCGATCCAATTTCTCTGGGCGACTTTGGAGGATTCGGGCCAATCGAGCCCTTCGAGACCTTCAAGCAGTCTTTCGGCGTATTTATTTATGTCGATGACCCATTGCTTCATGTTCTTGCGGACGACGGGATAGCCCCCGCGCTCGCTTTTTCCGTCGATTATCTCGTCGTTGGCGAGCACCGTGCCGAGCTCTTCGCACCAATTTACGGGAGTTTCCACATAGCGCGCAAGCCCCGCCTCGCAGAGCTGTTTGAATATCCATTGCGTCCACTTATAGTAGGAGGGGTCGCAGGTCGAAACGGTCTGGTCCCAATCGTAGGAGAGCCCGAGCATCTTCAACTGCGAGGTGAACGTCTTTATATTCTCCTGTGTGAAGCCCTCGGGATTGCGCCCCGTATTTATTGCGAACTGTTCCGCGGGAAGACCGAAACTGTCAAACCCGATGGGGTGCAGGACGTTATAGCCCTGCATTCTCTTCATTCTCGCCAGAATATCCGTTGCGGTGTAGCCTTCGGGATGACCGACGTGCAGACCCGCGCCAGAAGGATAGGGGAACATGTCCAAAACGTAGTATTTGGGTTTGGAATAGTCGTGCAGATCGGTATGGAAAGTCTTGTTTTTATCCCAATATTCGATCCACTTTTTTTCGACCCTGTTAAAATCCGTGTAAGCCATGACAAAAATCCTTATAAAAAATTTGTTTCCTTTTAATTATACAGTCAAACGCCGCAAATTGCAAATAATTTGAGCCGCTAAGCCCTTAAACTTGTTGACAAATCTGTGGTTTTGTATTAATATAAATGGGCTTGAAAGAAAGACAAGTACCGCCGAGGGATTTTCAGAGAGTGCGCGTTTGCTGCGAGCGCATATTTCCGAGGGTAACGGGAAACCGCTTTTGATAAATTCGGGCAATAAAGAGCGGTCCTTACTATATATGTAAGGGCAATTAAGGTGGAACCGCGCAAAAAATGAGTTTGCGTCCTTAAACAATGGATTTTCTGTTGTTTAAGGATTTTTTTATCGGAGGAATCATGAACATTTTACTTAAAAACGGCGATAGCATTTTTGTGGAAGAGGGAGCCGATTGCGCCGCCGCGGCGCTGGCGATCAGCGAGAGCCTTTCAAGGAACGCCGTCGCAGCCAAGATCAACGGCAAGCTGTGCGACCTTTCCGAAAAGTTGCACGAAAACGACACTCTCGAGATAGTCACCCTCAAAGACCGCGAGGGGCTCGAAGTTTACCGCCACACCTGCGCGCACGTGCTCGCTCAGGCGGTAAAGAATATCTATCCCACGAGCAATCTGGCGATAGGACCCGTCATCGACAACGGATTTTATTATGATATCGACTTCAAAACGCCCATAACGCAGGACGATTTTGTGAAGATCGAGATGGAGATGGAGAAGATAATCAGGTCCAAAACGCCTATCGAGAGGTTTGTTCTGCCCCGCGACAAGGCGATCGAACTCATGAAAAACTACGGCGAGAAATATAAGGTGGAACTCATTTCCGACCTGCCCGAAGACGCCGTTATTTCCTTCTATAAGCAGGGCACCTTCACCGATCTGTGCAGGGGACCCCATCTTCCCAACACGGGCAAGATAAAGGCGTTTAAGCTCACTTCGCTCACGGGCGCGTATTGGCGCGGTTCGGAAAAGAACAAGATGCTTACGAGGATCTACGGCACCGCGTTTGAAAAGAAGAGCCAGCTCGAAGAGTATCTTGCCGCCGCAGAAGAGGCGAAAAAGCGCGACCACAACAAGATCGGGCGCGACCTCGGCATATTTATGACTTCGGACGTGATAGGTCAGGGGCTTCCGATCCTCATGCCCAAAGGCGCCAAACTCATTCAGATCCTTTCGCGTTTTGTCGAGGACGAGGAGGAAAAGAGGGGATTCCAGATAACAAAGACGCCTCTCATGGCAAAGTCCGACCTCTATAAGATTTCCGGGCATTGGGACCACTACCGCGACAAGATGTTCATTCTGGGCGAGATAGACGAAAAGGGCAACTCCAAAAACGGCGAAGAGATAATGGCTATGCGCCCCATGACCTGCCCTTTCCAATATCAAATATATAAAAACGGTCTGAAAAGCTACCGCGATCTTCCCTGCCGCTATTCCGAAACGGCGACGGAATTCAGAAAAGAGGCATCGGGCGAGATGCACGGGCTGATAAGGATAAGGCAGTTCACTCTCTCCGACGGACACATAATCTGCACCAAGGAGCAGGTTGAAGAGGAGTTCAAGCGCTGCCTCGATTTGAGCTATTATCTCCTCGACGCGCTAGGCATGCGCAACGACGTGACGTTCAGGTTTTCCAAGCGCGGCGCTTCCAAATCCGATAAGTATATAGACAACGACGAGGCTTGGATAAACACCGAGGCGATGATGAAGAAGATCCTCGACGACCTCAAACTCGACTATGTTGAGGCGGACGACGAAGCGGCTTTCTACGGACCCAAGCTCGACATACAGATCAAAAACGTTTACGGCAAAGAGGACACGCTTATCACCATTCAGATAGACTTTGCCGCAGGCCACAGCTTCGATATGCAGTACGTGGACGTGGACGGCACAAAGCAGACTCCCTATGTCATACACAGGAGTTCGATAGGCTGTTACGAGAGGACGATAGCCTTCCTCATTGAAAAGTACGGTGGCGCGTTCCCCCTGTGGATGTGCCCCGTTCAGGTGAAGATGCTTCCCATAACGGACAGAACGCTGCCCTACGCAGTGGACGCCGCCGAAAAACTTTCACGGCTGGGCGTTCGCGTGGAAGTGGATAAGCGCAACGAAAAGATCGGCTATAAGATCCGCGAGGCAAAGATAGAGAAGGTTCCCTATGTGCTTGTCGTGGGCGACAAGGAAGCCGAAGAGGGGAGCGTAAACGTGAACAAACGCGGCTCCGAGGAGAAAGTCACCCTCAAAATAGACGATTTTATCAAACAAATTATCGAAGAGATCGCAAATAAAACGATTTTTTGAGTAAAATCGTTTGACAAGCGGCTGATTTGCTAATAAAATATATATATAAAGTAAAGGCTAACCCTTTCGCCGTACGGAATTTTTGTCCGGCAGAATAATGTGCATTTGAACGGTTTACGTTTTGCATTATTCCGGGTTGCCTTTGCAGCCCGGTTTTTTTAAATAATTTCCAAGAGGTATAAAACTATAAAAGACTTGTATTCCGTAAATGAAGCTATACGCGACAAGGAAGTAAGATTGATCGACGCAGACGGTCAGATGGTCGGAGTGATGCCGTGCGCGCAGGCACAGCGCCTTGCGGACGAGGCTGATCTCGACCTTGTCAAGATCTCTCCCAACGCCGTACCTCCCGTATGCAAAATTATGGATTATTCCAAATTCAAGTACGAGCAGTCAAAGCGCGACAAGGAGAACCGCAGGAACCAGACCATAGTCGAGATCAAGGAGATAAGGCTTTCCATGACCATAGACGTGGGCGATATAGCGGTCAAGACGAAGCAGTGCCTCAAATTTTTGGAAGCCGGAAACAAAGTCAAGGTTTCCATAAGGATGAAAGGGCGCGAAAACGCGCGTTCTTATCAGGGCATTAAGGTAATGCAGGACTTCTTCGAAGGGCTGGGCGGCAAAGCCGTTCAGGATAAAAAACCCGTGGCGGAGGGAAGGAACATCACCATGATGCTCTCGCCCGCAAAAAACTAATCTGTAAAATATCAATTGGAGGACATATAAATGCCTAAGCAGAAATCACACAGCGGCAGCAAAAAGCGTTTCTGGCTTACAGCCACCGGCAAGGTGAAGAGACCTCACGGCGGCAAAAACCATAAAGCTGAAACCAAGAACAGAAAGAGAAAGAGAAACTTGCGCAAGAATACCCTTGTTTCGAGCGCTACGGAATCAAACGTAAAAGCTATGATTCCCTATAAAGATTAACGGAGGAGCTGAAAATGCGTATAAAGAGAACAGTCAACGCTTTAAAAAAGCGCAGGAAGATATTGCGCCTTGCCAAGGGTTACCGCGGCTATAAGTCCAAGAATTACAGGATCGCCCGTCAGGCGGTCATGAAGTCGCTCAACTATGCGTTTGTGGGCAGAAGGCTCAGAAAACGCGACATGCGTAGCCTTTGGATCGCGCGCATCAACGCGGCTGCAAGAGAAAACGGACTTTCCTATTCCAAACTCATGCACGGGCTTAAAACAGCCGGCATCACCTTGAACAGAAAGGTGCTTGCCGACCTTGCCGTAAACGATGCTCAGGCTTTTGCCGCTCTCGCCGACAAGGCTAAACAGGCTCTATAAGTCAGATTTTAAGCCTTTTTAACGAAAGGCTTAATTTTTTATATGGTTATAACGTCCAGATCCAACCCGACAGTAAGGGAATTTGCAAAACTCGGCGACAAAAAATATCGCAAGGAGACGGGGAAATATCTTGTCGAGGGCACAAAGCCCGTCCGCGAGGGCATAACGGCGGGATGCCGTATCGACAAGGTTGTGTGCACAGGCGACAACGCCGCTTTATTTGATGGCGCGGTCGTCGTTTCGGACGAGGTGTTTTCATATATCTCTTCCGAAAAAACCCCACAGGGGGTCATAGCTTCGGTGCAGATACCACAAAACCCGATAAGTCGCCCTTCGGAGCGCTGTCTCCTGCTGGACAGATTGCAGGATCCCGGAAATATCGGCACGATAATCCGCACTGCGAACGCGGCGGGGTACAGGGAGATCTATATGATAAACTGTGCCGACCCGTATTCGCCCAAGGCGGTACGCGCAAGCATGAGCGGCATATTTTTCGCCGAGATAATGCAGGGCGCGGAAGAGGAGATATTGGACGTTTTGGACGGCGTTCCGCTGATTTGCGCCGATATGGACGGAGAAGATATCTTTGAGTTTTCCCCTCCCGAAAAATTCTGCCTCTGCATAGGCAACGAGGGCTGCGGAATAAGTTCCGCTATCGGTAAACGGGCAAGTCATACCATAAGTATCCCGATGGCAAAAACCTGCGAAAGTCTGAACGCCGGTGTTTCCGCAGGGATAGCGATGTATGTATTGAAGTATTTAAAAAAATAATGAGGTAAAGTATGTCAGGACATTCCAAGTGGCACAATATACAGGCAAAAAAGGGTAAAACAGACGCGGCGCGCGGCGCGGCGTTCACCAAACTCGGCAGGGAGATAGCCGTGGCGGCAAAGGGCAATCCCAATCCCGAAACCAACTCCAAGCTCGCGGACGTCATAGCGAAAGCCAAAGCCGCAAATATGCCTAACGACACGATAAAGCGCTCTATCGCCAAGGCGGCGGGCGAACTTGCCGGCAAGGACTACAAGGAGCTCACCTACGAGGGCTACGGCGCAGGCGGCGCGGCAGTCATAATAAAGACCCTTACGGACAACGTGAACAGGACGGCGGGAGACGTCCGTTCAGCGATGTCGAAGTGCGGCGGGCAGATGGGCAACAGCGGCTGCGTTTCCTACATGTTTGACGACAAGGGCGTGCTCGTGATAGAGCGCACGGTTTCGCTCGACGAGGACACAATGATGGAGTACTGCCTCGAAGCCGAAGCCGAGGACTATGTCGCCGAGGAAGACGTTTACGAGGTTTACACAACGCCCGAAAATTGGTCTGCGGCGAGAAAGTATTTTGAGGGCAAAGGGGTGACTTTCCTCGAAGCCGAGATAAAAATGATACCGCAGAACTATATCACCCTCGAGGGCGAAAAACTCGAACAGTTTACGAGAATGCTCGACAAGCTCAACGAACTCGACGACGTTCAGGACGTATATCACAACGTTGAACTTCCCGAAGAGGAAGAAGAATAACGATCCAAGCGCGATAAAAAGAACGGCCCAGCCGTTCTTTTTTGATGTCAAAAATTTTCGACGCGGAATATTATGTTGTGGTGCGCATATTAAATGAAAATGTGCGCAATATATTTTTACAAGCGGAAACGCTTTATTATATATGCTTATCTGTTAAAGCGCTGTGGCGTTTTGACGGATAAGCGGAGGGAGTATCCGAAAGGGTACTCCCTATGTATTTTTCGGCGATATGGGCAATAAAATAGTATATGCCCCATAAAAAGAAACAAATTATTATAAGAGCGGTATTTTTTGCGCTCTGCTTTATCGTGCTCGTTTCCGCTTTCGCGGCATTTTCGGTCTACGGCAAAGGCGCGGCTGAAGATCCAAATCGGGAGCTTACGGTGCTCGAAATCTGGCAGATCGACAGCTTTGAAGGTGGAAAGGGGTCGCGTGCGGGCTATCTCAAATCTGTGGGAGACATATTCCACGATAAATACGGGGCATTCGTAAATGTGAAATCGCTTACCGCGGAAGCAGCGAGGGAAAATCTCGTTAAACAGGTAACGCCCGATATGATATCCTACGGCGCGGGGACTTACGGCATTGAGAGCGCAATAACGTCCAAAGACCCCTATGTCACATGGGCGCACGGCGGTTACTGCCTGCTGACGCTTTCCGAAAACGCGGAATTTTCAGACGTAAGTCCCGAAAACACGGTGATAAATGCAGGCAAAGACAACCTTACGGGTTGCGCCGCGCTGTTTTGCGGCTTGGAAAATGCCGTCATGGAAAAGCCGACGAGCGCATATCTGAAACTGATCGCAGGCGATTACAAATATCTTTTGGGCACGCAGAGGGATATTTTCAGGTTGAAAACAAGGGAAGTTGTGTTCAGCGTGAGCCCATTGACGCAATTCAACGACCTGTACCAAAATATATCGGTCACGTCAAAGGACGCAAAAAAGCGGTATTTTTGCGGCAAATATATTGAGGTATTGCTTTCTGAATCGGATAAGATATCTCGCACGGGGCTAATGTCGGATATAAAAGTCTACGACGACGAAATGTCGGCGATGGAGGGGATCGAATACGAATATACCTTAAAATCGCCGGTAAGCGAGAGCGTCCGAAAGGAATTGGAACGGGCTGTCGCAAATAATGACATAAATTTCATCAAAAATTTACTTAAATAATTGAAAAAGAAATAAAAAAATGTTATGATGTAAAGGTGTAGACTTGGCATTTGATATCGAAACTGAGAGCGACTTCGAATTTTCGCGCTATACTACATTCGGAGTCGGCGGGAAGTGCCTGAAAGCGTTCTTCCCTAAGAGCATAGAAGAGGCAAAATATATCTTCGGCGAGCTCAAAACCGCCCGAACCCGATTCGTTGTGCTCGGGCGCGGTTCAAACGTGCTTGCCTCGGACAGATTTTTCGACGGCTACGTGATATCCACGCTCCGCTTAAAGGGGATAGAGCGCGAAGGGGACAGCATAACTACTCTTGCGGGCACAAACGTCTCGGAACTTTTGGAGTACTGCACGCTACACGGGCTCGGCGGGCTTGAATTTCTTGCGGGGATACCCGCGACCATGGGCGGCATCGTCGCCATGAATGCGGGTGCAGGGCAGAAGTTCATTTGCGAACGATTGACAAAATGCGCCGTTTTTGACGGAGAATTGCACAATTTTGAGAATAAAATGTGTGGTTTTACCTATAAACACAGTACTATGCGTGACATAAACTGCATTATTTTGTCGTCAACTTTCCGCATTGAGCAGTCAACGCCCGAATGCGTTGCAAACAGGATAGCGCAATACAGGTGCGCGCGGCGCAACCAACCATTAAAGCGAAGTTGCGGGTGCGTGTTTAAAAATCCCGAAGGCAAGTCTGCGGGGAAGATCATTGACGAGTGCGGTTTGAAGGGGACGAAAGTCGGCGGCGCGGAAGTCAGCCGCATGCATGCAAATTTCATTGTGAGCGACGGCGCGCGCGCCGCGGACATATATGCGCTAATTAAGTACGTAAAAGAGAAAGTCTTTGAAAGGTCGGGGATACCGCTCGAAGAAGAAGTTGTTTACATAGGTGAATTCGATGATTCTGACTGCTGACTATCATACGCATACGCCGTATTCGCACGGCAAAAACACCGTTCTCGAAAATGCCCGCGCCGCAAAGCGCATGGGGCTCAAACAGATAGCTATAACCGACCACGGTTTCAATCACCTGCTTTTCGGGTTGAAGCGCAAGCGGCTCGGTGATCTGCGCGCCGAATGCATAGAGGCGGAAAAGCTGACGGGCGTGCAGGTTCTGATGGGAATGGAGAGCAATCTCATATCTCTCGGCGGCGAGACGGATATGAAGGAGTCCGACCTCAGATTTTTCGATATCTATCTTGCGGGCATCCACGAAGTGCTTCGCTATAAGAGCTTTTCGGACATGTACAACATAATGGTAAAAAATTATGCGGCGTACAAGTTCGGAAAACGCCCGTCCGACAAGGTGATCCAAGCCACTACGTCCGCGTATATAAACACCGTCAAAAACAATCCGATAGATATTTTGACCCACATCAACTATAAGTGCTATTGCGACCTCGAAGAGGTTGCAAAGTGCTGCGCCGATTACGGCACCTATATAGAGATAAACACGAAAAAGAGGCACGTTTCCGCCGAAGAGCTCAATCTCATGGCTTCCACGGGCGTCAAATTCGTTATCGATTCCGACGCCCATTCCGCAGACAGGGTGGGAGATATGAAGATCGCCGAAGAGCTGTTGAAAGAGGCGGATATTCCGCTTGAATCCATCGCAAATATCGACGGCAGGCTTCCCAAGTTTAGATTTGCGGAATTCAAGGCGAAAAATTTGTGATATGCTTAACTTCACCGAAGAGATCAAAAACGAAATAATATCTCGCGGCGCGCCCACTGAACGAAGCGGGCTGTGTATTTTGTCCGCCTTTATAAGGACAAGCGGAAGCGTGCTCGTGCGCGGCGGCGAACCGGGGTTTGAAATAGTGACCGAAAACGACCGCACGGCGGAATTTTTCACCGACCTTGCAGAAAATATGTTCGGACTGAAATTGAGCGTTCCCGAGGCGGGCTTCGACCTCATTAGCGGCAGGGATAAACTTGCCTTTGAATGCGTGGGCGAAAGGGCTGCGGAATTGCTTACAGAACTCGGTTTAATAGGCAAAAACGAGAGCGGGGATTTTCTGCGTTTCGGCATAGACGAGGGATTGATCCGCAATGAAAGCGACGTCGCCGCATATTTAAAAGGCGCTTTTTTGGGCGGCGGGAGCTGCACTCTTCCCGACGAGGGCATTTACAGCCGCACGGGATATCATTTTGAAATAATTTTTTCCAATAAAGCCACCGCGAGCGATTTTTGCGATATTCTCGCAGAATCGGAGGTGCTTGCAAAGCTCGTCGCGCGCAAGGATTCGTCGGTGGTCTACGTCAAGAGCAAGGAAGTAATTTCCGACCTTTTGAACATGATGGAGTGCTACGACTGCCTTGATAAACTCGCAAGGATAATAGAACACAAGGATATCCAGAACAACGCCAACCGCATCACCAACTGTTCCGTATCGAATATCGACAAGACCGTGACGGCTTCGGTAAAGCAAGTGCGCGCGATAGAGATAATCGCTCAGACCGTCGGGCTGAAAAAGCTCGACAAGGCGGTTTTCGACGTGGCAATGTGCCGCCTCGCCGACAAAAACGCCTCCATGCAGGAACTTTCGGACCGTCTGCACATAACAAAAAGCTGTTTTAACCACAGAATGAGAAAAATACTCGAACTCGCCGAGTCGCTGAGTCAGTATTGAGGAAAACATATGACCGATTTCGTACATTTGCATCTGCACACCGAATATTCCCTTCTCGACGGCGCATGCAAAATTGACAATCTGATAAGCCACTGCAAGAAGAACGGCATCGATACCGTGTGCATAACCGACCACGGGAACATGTACGGTTCGCTTCAGCTTGCCGAAAAAGCCTCCGTCGCGGGAATAAAATACATAATCGGCTGTGAATTTTATCTCACCGAGGATATGCGCAGCAAGACCTCGAATACCGCCGAACACCTTATTTTGCTCGCCAAAAACAAGGCGGGATATAAAAATCTCGTACAGCTCGACTCGATGGCGTTCGTCGACGGATTTTACTATAAGCCTAAGATAGACTATAAAGTTTTAAAGGAGCACAGCGAAGGGTTGATTTGCCTTTCGGCATGCCTTGCGGGCGGAATCCCGAGGAGATTGCTCGCAAACGACTATGAGGGCGCGAAGGAACTCGCTTCGTATCTTAAAGAGATCTTCGGCGAGGATTTTTATCTTGAAATACAGGACCACGGCATAGAGGAAGAAAAGAGAATATTGCCGCTCATAGTAAAACTCGGAAACGAGCTCGGAATAGAGCTTGTCGCCACAAACGACGTGCACTACATAGAAAAATCCGACGCGGAGATGCAGGATGTGCTCATGTGCATCCAGATGAAAAAACAGCTCGACGACCCCAAGAGAATGAAATTCCAGACCCGTGAATTCTATTTCAAGACGGGTGACCAGATGGCGGAGCTGTTCCCGAGCCTTCCGAAAGCCATCTCCAATACGCGCGTTATCGCTGACAAAGTTACCGAACCCGCGTTCAATCTCGATAAAAAGGGCAATCCCATAAAGGATAAATCCCTTATACCGCTATATTCGCCTCCCGACGGGTCAACTTCCGCGGAATATCTCAGAAAATTGACCGACGAGGGACTTAAAAGGCGTTACGGCACGCCCACCAAGCGCGAGCTCGACAGAGCTAAGTACGAGCTCGATATAATCTGCGGAATGGGCTACGCCGATTATTATCTTGTCGTTTGGGACTTCATAAATTGGTCCAAAGAGCATAAAATACCCGTAGGTCCCGGCAGAGGTTCGGGCGTGAGTTCGATCGTGGCGTATTCCATAGGCATAACCGACGTGGAACCGCTGCAATACGACCTGCTGTTCGAGAGATTTTTGAATCCCGACAGAGTCTCCATGCCCGATTTCGATATCGATTTCTGCACGGACAGGCGCGAAGAGACGATAGAATATGTCCGCAGCAAATACGGCAGGGAAAACGTCTGCCAGATAGTGACGTTCGGCACTATGGCGGCTAAGAACTCAATAAAGGACGTCGGCAGAGTAATGCGTGTGCCCTATTCGGAGACCGACAGGCTCACAAAGATCATGGACGGCAAGACGTCGATAACCGACTTGCTCGGCAGAAGGATAGAGGACGCGAGGCTGAAAGCCGAAGCCGAAAAGGACGAGGACAAAAGAGCCGAATTGAAACAAAAACTTGAAGATCTCAGAGCGGCTAAGAATAAGGAGTTCTGCGAAATTTACGAGACGGACGACGTTCTGCGCAGAGTAATAGACATGGCGCTGAACATCGAAGGCATGCCGAGGCAGACGGGCATGCACGCCGCGGGTGTAGTGATCTGCCAGAAGAGGATCGCCGATAACGTACCTCTTTCGAGGAACGGCGAGGACATAACTACGCAGTTCGTCGCAAAGGAAATAGAGGCGCTCGGTATGCTGAAAATGGACTTTTTGGCGCTGGTCACTCTTACGGATATAAAGAAGTGCGAAGATTATATCCTTGAGGACCACGGAAAGACCATAAATTTCGACGAGATAGGCTATACCGACGCGGGCGCTTACCAGCTGATATCCGAGGGCGACACCGACGGCGTGTTCCAGCTCGAAGCCGGCGGCATGAAGCGGTTCATGAAAACGCTCAAACCCGACTGCCTCGAAGACCTTATCGCGGGCGTTTCGCTCTACCGTCCGGGTCCCATGAAGTTCATTGACAGCTTCTGCCGCAGAAAGCACGGCGAAGAGTCCATCTCTTACGACTGCCCTCAGGAGGAGAAGATACTCAAAGTCACATACGGCATTCCCGTATATCAGGAACAGGTCATGCAGATATTTCAGGACCTTGCGGGATTTTCACTGGGCGAGGCGGACCTTGTAAGGCGCGCCATGGGCAAAAAAGACAAAAAGACCCTTATGGCGCAGAAGGAAAAGTTTATAAACGGCGGCATAAGCGATATAAACGGTTCCGAGATCAAAGGGTGTGTGAGGAACGGCATAAGCGCAGATACAGCAGCTACTATTTTCGCCGGCATGGAGGGCTTTGCCTCCTACGCGTTCAACAAATCGCACGCGGCTGCGTACGGCACGCTTGCATACCAGACCGCGTGGCTCAAAAAGTACTACTGCAAGGAATTTATCTGCGCTCTCTTAAATAACAGGCTCAATAAGATCGACGAGATAACGAAATACGTAATGTATCTCAAAGAAAAGGGATACAAGGTATATCCCCCCGACATAAACAGGAGCAAAACCGCTTTCAGCGTTGAAAAGGGCGGCGTGCGGTTCGGGCTATCCGCGCTCAAAGGTATAGGGCAGGGCGTGATCGACGTGATAATCGAAGAGCGCACGGCAAACGGGAACTTTAAGGATTTCCCCGACTTTGTGCTCCGCTGCACCAACGCGTTGAGCGACAAGCAGCGGGACGGGATCTCGGCAGGAGCGCTCAATTCACGCTTGGTTGAGGGGCTTATCTATTCGGGAGCCTTCGACGAGATGGGCGTAAAGCGTTCCCAACTCGCGCAGGTTTACGAACAGCTTTGCGCGCGCGCAAAGATAATCGGCAAGCAGCATGCGAGCAACCAGATGAGCTTTTTCGGCGATATTCTGGAAGAGGAGACACTCGAAGTCGTCTATCCCGACGTGCCCGAGCTGGAACTCAACGAAAAACTCTCGCGGGAAAAGGAAGTTTTGGGCGTATATGTCAGCGGACATCCGTTTGAAAAGTATATCCACGCTTTCCCCGACTGCAACTTCGACTGCTCGCTTCTCGACGACTACGTGGAGGACGAGGAGGGCAACAGGACTTATAACCAGCTTCAGGACGGCATGTATATCACAATGGCGGGTGTTGTTTCGTCGTACAGGCGCACAACGACCAAGCGCACGAACGCGTTTATGGCGTTTTTCAATCTTGAAGACGTGTACGGAAGTATGCCCTGCGTATGTTTTCCCACGGTCTATGAAAAGGCGAAAGCCTACATATCAAACGACAAGATAATCAAGATACGCGGCAAGCTCGACCTCGATTTGGAGAGGGGCATGTCGGTTATAGTAGACGAGGTATTTGAGATCTTGCCCGAGGGCGAAAAGAGCGAAAAGGCGGCGCAAAAAGCGAGCGAGACCCTCTGGCTCAACGCCGGGAATTTGAGCGATTCCGCGTTTGACGAGCTCGTAACAGTGCTCGGCAATTATCCCGGGGAGCTCGAATGCAAGATAGTGCGGGGAGATAAAAAATACAAATACCCCGCGGGCGTCAATTATTGCCGCGGACTTTTGGCTGAATTGTATTCGCTGCTCGAACAAAAAGACGTAAAATACGTTGAACGCAAATAATTTTAATAAAAAAGGTTGTATTTTATTATTTCTTTTGTTATAATTATTGAGAATGAACTGTTTGTTTCGTGCAGGAATGGAGAGCACGGAACATGTGGCTGTGTTCGGAGGTTACAATGAAAAGAATAGGTTTGCTGACGAGCGGCGGCGACGCTCCCGGAATGAATGCGTGCATCAGAGCGGTCGTGAGGACCGCCATCTACTTCGGCATGGAAGTTTACGGCATAGAGCGCGGATATCAGGGGCTTATCGACGACGAAATGGTTCCTATGGAGATGCGCTCGGTTTCCGATATAGTCCAGCGCGGCGGCACTAAACTCAGGACCGCCCGCTGCCTTGAAATGCTCACCAAAGAGGGGCAGAAGCGCGCCGTCAAGACTTTGGAAGCGCACGGCATCGACGGGCTCGTGGTAATAGGCGGAGACGGCTCTTTCAGGGGCGCAAAATGCCTTTCCGAGGAGTACGGCGTGCCCACTATAGGTATACCCGGCACCATCGATAACGACCTTGAATACACCGATTATACGCTCGGTTTCGACACTGCGGTAAATACGTGTATCGACGTTATAAACAAGCTGCGCGACACCATGACCTCGCACGAGAGGATTTCCGTTGTGGAAGTCATGGGCAGGCGGTGCGGAGATATTGCCCTTTATGCGGGCATTGCGAGCGGCGCGGAGATAATTGTCGTGCCCGAAGTCGTGTTCGATCTGGACGACATAGTCATGAAGATCAACCGCTCGCGCGCAAACGGCAAGCACTCCAACATAATCGTTGTAGCCGAGGGCGTTTGCACTGCGGAGGGTTTTGCCAAGCAGTTGCAATCGGTAACGACTTATTCGGTTAGACCTACAACCATCGGACATATCCAGCGCGGCGGTTCGCCCACTATGGCGGACAGAATGCTTGCGGCGCAGTTCGGAAATAAGGCGGTAAGGCTTTTGAACGACGGCATAGGCAACAGGGTAGTCGGCATTCACAAAAACGAGATCATAGATATGGATATAATCGAAGCTGTCAGCATGAAGAAGAAATTCAATTACGAACTGTATGAAACGCTTCAGATGATCTCCATGTGACATGAGATCGGGGGAGCCGCAAATTCTTTTGGCGGCTCTTTTATTTGATATAGAGGGGAGATTTAAATGATACTGACCGTATGTCTCAGTCCGTGCATAGACGTCAATATGGAAGTTGAGTCTTTGAACGTGGGAATGTCGCATAAGATCATAAGCAAAAGCGTATTTTTTACGGGCAAAGCGATAAACGTGGCGATAGGGCTTGCAAGGTTGAGGGCGGATTCTTTCGTCACGGGATTTATGTACGAGGGAAACGGGCATCAGTTCGAACAGGAATTGCATAAAGAGGGCGTGACCTATAAATTCGTCTGGAATAAGGGTCGCGTTAGGGAAAACTATAAATTTATCGACCACAAGTCCATGCTCACTGAAATCGACGATATCAGTCCCGAAGTGAGCGACGCAAAACAAAAGGAACTCGTCGACCTCATTAAACAGCTTGCGCTATCCTGCGAGGCGGTGGTGGTTTCCGGCGGGCTCGCAAAGGGAATGTCGCCGTCGTATTATGCCGAGATACTTAAAGTTATCCCGCAAAACGTCTACAAAGTGGTGGATACCGAGGGCGAGAGGCTGTATGAAGCGCTGAAATGCGGCGTAGACCTCATTAAGCCCAATATCGAGGAACTCCAACGCACTCTGCACAGACAGCTCGGCACACGCGAAGAGATGCTTTCAGGCTGTAAAGAACTGATAAGCAAGGGAGCGCGGCTCGTGTTGCTGTCGCTCGGCAAGAAAGGGGCGATTATAACCGACGGCAAGCATAGCTATCATTGCAAGAGCATGAACGTAGCAATGAATTCGACTTTGGGGGCGGGGGACGCCATGGTTTCTGCGGCGACGCTCGCGCTTGCCTCGGGAGCTGGACCCGACGAAATATTGAAGTGCGGCGTGGCGGCGGGGACTGCTGCCGTTACAACTCCCGACAGTATTTCGTTCATAAAGGATAAGTACGAGGAAATACTTTCCGCGCTCAGCGTGGAAATAATAGAATAAAATCATAGAGGAAGTAATTATGGCTTGGAACAGTGACGCTCCCATGGAGCTATTGGCGCACATGCCCGCAAAACTCACAAGAGATAATCTTGCCGAAATACAGAAAGTGATAGATAGCGACAAAATGGCGCACAGCATGAGGTCGGGTAAGGATCTGTGCGGCGAATATGCGCCTTTTTGCATCTGCTGCGACAAAAATGAAACTTTTCCCTGCGCGGTCGCCTATGTAAGAATGAAGCAGTCCGAGGGATTGGATCTTGAAATAGCCGCGGCGGAGGACGAGGCGGAGCCTGCGCCCAAAAATAATGAAGATAAGTCGGCAGAGGATGCAGAGCCCGTCGTCGCGGAAGCGCCCCAAGCCGAGCCCGAAGCTGAACCTGTTGCCGAGCCGGAAGAAGAAGTTCCCGCAAAAAAGCGCATCAGAATAGCCGTTGCAAGGCGGAAAAACTGAACTGAGGGGCTTACATAATAAATTGATTTCCGCGCGATAAAAATTTGCCGTTTTAGCTCAAAATGGATTGACAATACAGCCTTTTTAAAATATAATATTTTGGTAAATCGGAGCGCTGCTGTGGCTCAGTCGGTAGAGCACATCCTTGGTAAGGATGAGGTCGGCAGTTCAAGTCTGCTCAGCAGCTCCATTAAAACACCTATTGCAATTCGTGCAATAGGTGTAATTTTTTAGCTGCCGAGCGACGGATGAAATAACGTGACGCGATTGCGCGTATGCGACGCTCAGCCGAGGCTCCTGCATAGCGGAAAACGTAAGATTGACAAAGTGCGAACAATCGCTATTCCGTCGCCTTGCGGCTCCTTACAAGTCTGCTCAGCAGCTCCATTAAAACACCTATTGCATTTAAGCAATAGGTGCGATTTTTTATATGCGAAAAACTCCACCCGAGTGTGGGTGGAGCTTTATTCAAAGTTATAATTTATTGGAATTATACTGAAAAGAAAGCAGCTCTTTGGCGGCGGCGGGCAATTGCCTCTTCAGAATTGTCCGTAAATTGATATATGACTCCGCATTCGAAGAGGAAATCAGTCTGCTCAGAAAGTTCCCAGCTGTTTACGTCGATATTCTTTTGACCTTTTATTTCGGCTTTGCGCCCGAGCCAAAGATTTACGATCATGAATACGTCCTGTTTAAGAAGCTGTTTTTTTGCGAACGATTTCAGCCATTTTAATTCTTCGAGCGCATTTGCCGCATAACTTTCGGAAATTTCGGTGCGATATCTCCGTTCATAATCGAGCCCGAATTCGCTGTCAACTGCATAACAAGTAAAATCATTGAATACGTTCGCAAGGCAAATTTTTTCCTGATCGGACAGTTCCGTCCTGAACGATATCCCGCAGTTATACCACATATCGCCGCTTTGAATGGTGGGCAAAATATCCTTATAGTTATATGCCGTCTTTTGAATAGGTCTTTCCAATGCCAAAAAGCATTTCATTGACATATGTTTTACCTCAAATGAAATTCCCGCTTTAGATATTTCTCATAAGTCCCACGACTTTGCCCAAAATCTGCACTTCGTCAAATATAAAATCTGCCATGTCGTCGTTTTCGGGGTGGAGGATTATCTGTCTGCCGCGCCTGAAAAACCGTTTGACGGTGGCGGAGTCGTCTACAAGCGCGACGACGATATCGCCGTTTTCGGCGGTCTCCTGACGTTTTACGACCACTTTATCGCCATCGAACATTCCGATTTTTATCATGGAATTGCCCTTGACGTTGAGCATGAACAGGTTATCGCCCTCAAAAAAATTCCCGGGAACGGAGTAATATTCCTCATAATTCTCGCTCGCGAAGATCGGCTGGCCTGCCGCAACCGTTCCGATCAGGGGAACGTTTACCACGGGTCCGTGATTTGCGATCGACACGGCGCGGTTTCTGTTGCCGGTCTTTTTGATCAGTCCGCGCTCCGCAAGCCTGTTCATGATCTGGTAGGGAGTGGCGGTGGACTTGATATTGCAGCCCCTGCAGATCTCGCGGACGGTGGGGGCGTACCCGTGATCGTTTATGAATTCGTTGATAAAGCGATATACTTTTTCGTCGTTGTCAATGCGTTTCATGATATACCTCATAAAAAGTATAACATATGTTTATACAAAAATCAAACGCATGTTCGTATTTTTTTGTTGAAATTCAAAAAAATATGTGATATAATCGTTTTATGAAGGAACTTGAAGAGAAAGATTGCGTTCTGTACGACAGAAAATGTATAGGCTGCATGGAGTGCGAGATATGCGACCTCGACCCGAACAAGATCTGCGACAACTGCGGAAAATGCCTTGATATCCGCGACGACGCCGTAATAAAGATAGACGGCATAATTTTCGACGAAAAGGGCAAGGAGAACTGAATTTAAACTTATTTACCGATATATTATAAAGGCGCGGCTTAAAAAGCCGCGCTTATTCTTCGTCGTCGCGCTTCAATTTGACCTTGCCGACCACGCCGCGCCGCGCGTCGTCGGAGATGGCGGCATAGTGCTTACGCGTCGTATTTACGTCCTTATGCCCCAATACGTCGGCAACGATATAGATATCGCCCGTGGCTTTATAGAGCTGTGTGCCGTACGTCGAACGCAGTTTATGGGGGGAGATCTTTTTGAGCGGAGAGACAATCTTCGCATATTTTTTTACCAGATTTTCCACTGCGCGCACCCCGATCCTGTTCCTGTTGTTGGAGAGGAAGAGGGCGTTTGAATCGACGATCTTTGTGGAGTTATCGTCCTTATATTCCAAATATCTTTTCAGGGCTTGGGCAACGTCGTCGTCGAAGTACAAAATTGCCCTGTTTCCGCCCTTTCTTGTGACTATGAAGGAATTGTCGTTGAAGTTGAGGTCGTCGTTATTGAGCCCGACAAGCTCGCTTATACGTATGCCCGTGCCGAGAAAGAGCATCAAAATCGCGGTATCGCGCACTCTCGACTTTTCGTGATAAGCCATTTGGTGGGAGGTGAGCCCCGAACCGCTTTCAGCCGCATCGAGAATGGAGTAGACCTCGTCGGTATCGAGGCGGATTATGGGCTTTTCGTGCAGCTTGGGCGTGGAAACTTTTGCCGTGTTATCCACGCTGATATAGCCCTTGTTGAAGAGATATTTGAAGAGGGCGCGGACGGAGGAGAGCTTTCTCGCCTTGGCGCGTTCGTTGCAGGAGTGTTCCTTGCCGTTATAAGAATAGTGGGAGAGATAGCTCAAAAAGTATTCGACGTCGTTGCTCGTCACGCATTCCATGTCCTCAAGCGTGAATTCTTTTACGGTCTTGGATCTTCTGAATTTCTTCTCGAACAGGAAATTAAAGAATATCTTCAGATCGTGCGCATAGTTGAGGCGGGTTAAAGTGGAAGTCTGGCTGTCGATGGCAAGAAAATAGTCATAGCAAAAGGTAGGCAGTTCTTCGTCGAGCAGCCTTTCGATCACTTCGATATTTTTATTGTTGCGTTGAATGTAATAGTTTGCAGCCATCGAAAAAATTATAATGCAAAACGCAAAACTTGTCAAATATTTAAAAATAAATCAAGACGGTGGAGCAATCGTTTTTATCAGGCAAAAACGCGAATGGTGGAGAATTAGCTGCGTTTTGTAATACATATAACTATTCGTAAAAGGCAGCTTTTACGAATAGTTAAGCCATAAAATAACGAAAACTGGTGCGGATCAGCCTTATTTTTTAATTATTTCGGAAAAACACTGAAAATTACAGTCAAATATATCGCACACAAAAAAATCTTTATTTTGGCAATAAATAATTAAAAGCGTTATTTTAAGCCGAAAATATGTACTATGTCAGACATAATCCAAATAAAATTACCCCGGGCGGTTAGCCCGGGGAGTCAGTTATTTACTTTCGTTTTTCGGTAAACTCTTCAGATTCCAGATATTTGCCGCATATTCGGAAATACTTCTGTCGGCGGCGAAAATTCCCGACGCAGCTATATTTCTGAGTGATTTGCGGTTCCATGCCGTCTTGTCGGTCGCATACAGTTTTGAGATCTCATGTTGCTTGTTGCTGTAAGCTGCAAAATCCGCCATGCACATATATGGATCGGCAACCGGGGAACCCGTCAACAGATAATTTGCGATCTCCGCAAAGGACTTGTTGTTGAAGCCGATTATCAGCGCCTCTATTATCCTTCTGAGCTTTGGTGATTCGTTGTAGTACTTGCTCGACGAATAGCCGTTGCGCCATATTTCGTCGACTTCACCCGACTTGTAGCCGAATATGAAGATATTGTCGTCGCCTACCGCTTCCGCCATTTCAACGTTGGCGCCGTCGAGCGTTCCTATCGTGAGTGCGCCGTTTATCATGAACTTCATATTTCCCGTTCCGCTCGCCTCTTTGCCCGCAAGCGAAATTTGTTCCGATATCTCGGAGGCGGGCATCAGCTTTTCGGACATGGTGACGTTGTAGTCTTCCATATACACGACGTTCAGCTTTTTGTTGATTTCGGGATGGGATTTGATATCTTCGGCAAGATAATTTATCAGTTGGATTATCTTCTTCGCCATATCGTATCCGGGAGCCGCTTTTGCGCCGAAAATATAGGTTTTGGGCGTTATATCAAGGTTCGGATCGTCGAGCAGGTCGAGATATGTGTCGATTATGTTCAGTACGTTAAGAAGCTGCCTCTTGTACTCGTGAAGGCGTTTTGCCTGCACGTCGAAGAGCGTATCGGGATCGATTATAACTCCCTGCTTCTTCCTCGCGTATTCGGCAAACTGCTTTTTCTTGAGATATTTTATCTCGCCGAGTCTTTTTAAAACGGTCTCGTCGTTTTCGAACTTCGCAAATTCAGAGAGCGCTTTCCCGTTCAGAACATAGGAATCGCCTATGCACTCGTTTATGAGTTCAGCGAGTTCGGGATTGGACTGGTTGAGCCATCTCCTGTGCGCTATGCCGTTCGTTACATTGGTGAATTTTTCGGGAGTATAATCGTAGAAATCCTTGAATACCGAGGTCTTGATTATCTCGCTGTGGAGCGCGGAAACGCCGTTTACGCTGTGGCTGCCGTATACCGACAGGTTTGCCATCTTTATACGGTCGTGTTCGATGATGGACATTCTGGAAATTTTAGCCCACTCTCCGGGGAATCTGTTCCAGAGCTGTTCGCACAGTCTCCTGTTGATCTCCTTGATTATGGAATGGATCCTCGGGATAGTGCGCTCGATAAGGTCCTCGTTCCACGTCTCGAGGGCTTCGGCAAGCACCGTGTGGTTGGTGTATGCGCATGTGGCTGTCGTTATAGCCCATGCCTGATTCCAATCGTAATAGTACTCGTCTATGAGTATCCTCATGAGCTCGGGAATAGCCATTGCGGGGTGCGTATCGTTGAGATGGATAGCCGCAAGTTTGGGCAAGTCTCTCAGATCTCCGTATCTGTGCTTATGGTCCTCCACTATGTTCTGCATGGAAGCCGAACACAGGAAATATTGCTGTTTGAGCCTCAAAGACTTGCCCGCGCTGTGGTTATCGGCAGGATAGAGCACTTTTGTGAGCAGATCGGCTTCGTTGTCCTCCGTCATCGCCTGATAGTACTCGCCCTGCGAGAAGAGTTTCATGTTGAAATCCTGAACGGGTTTGGCTTTCCAGAGCCTCAGAACGGACACCGCGTCGCTGTCCTTGCCCGAAACCATCATGTCGTAGGCGACTGCCTGAATTTCGCGGCAATTGACATAGTTTGTCTGTAATCCGTTCTCCGTCCACTTTTCTTCTATCTGTCCGTTGAAGCGGACGATAAAGTTCTTATCCGTTCTTTGGGTCAGCCATGCTTCGCCGCCGGGAAGCCACACGTCGGGCAGTTCTATTTGCCAACCGTCTACTATCTTCTGTTTAAACAGTCCGTATTCGTAGCGGAGCGAATAGCCCATCGCTGGATAGTTTCCCGTGGCGAGGGCGTCCAAAAAGCACGCCGCAAGCCTTCCCAAACCGCCATTACCCAAACCTGCGTCAGGTTCAAGCTCGTACAAATCTTCAAGATCGAGTCCGTAAGACGACACTGCTTTTTCAAATATCTGTGTCACGCTTAAATTGTATAAGCTGTTTTTAAGTGAACGCCCCATAAGGAATTCCATACACAGGTAATATACCCTTTTGGCGCGTTTGGCCTTGACGCGTTTATGAAACTGCTGTCTCTTTTGCAGTAAGATGTCCCTTACCACCATGACAACAGATTTATAAATCTGGTCTTTGGAAGCCTCGGCGGGGGCAACCCCGAAATACCTTGCGAGTTTGCCCTTTATCTGGTCCTTGACTTCCTTTTCGGTAATAGCATTACTCATTCTGTTCTCCTGTTTATATCAATTTTTTAGCATATCAAGATAGAGCGCCTCGTAATCTTTTGCCGAATGGCTCCAACTGAAATCGGTAGTAGCCGCCCTGTACATAAGTTTTGACCACTCTTCCTTATTTTTATAAGCCGCGCAGGCCTCACGGATGACGTATAACATGTCGTGCGCGTTGTAATTGGAGAACGTGTATCCGTTCTGAAGGGGCTTAATGCTGTCATAGAGACCGCCCGTCTCCCTTACAATGGGCACCGTGCCGTAACGGCAGGCTATCATCTGCGAAAGTCCGCAGGGTTCCGATTTGGAGGGCATCAGGAAAATATCCGAGCCCGAATAAATTTTTCTCGACAGATCTCCGTTGAATACGATGTTTGCGCTCAGTTTCTGGGGATATCTGTTTGCGAGGTCGCGGAAATATCCCTCGAAATGCGAATCGCCCGTCCCGAGAATGACTATCTGCACGTCGTCCTGCAACAGATCCTCTATTACCGCCGTGACAAGGTCGAGACCCTTGTGGGAAACAAGCCTCGAAACCATAGAGATTATGGGCGTATCGGGCTTTTCGGGCAAATTCAGAAGCTCTTGCAACTTCTTCTTGCAGACGGCTTTATTGGAGAAGTCGTCGGGCGTGAAATTCGCATAGAGATGCGTGTCGTGTTCACAGCTGTATCCGACGTCGTCTATCCCGTTGAGAATGCCCGTGAGCTTGAACTCGTTCTTCCTTATTATGGGGTCTAGCCCGTGTGCGTAGTACGCATCCTTGATCTCCTGCGCGTATCTGGGGCTGACGGTGGAAAATCTCTCGCAGCACTCTATCGCGCCCTTCATGAGGTTGATGCAGTTGTTGTATTCGACGAGATATTGGTAACTGCCGTAAATATCGAACAGATCGCCGAGCAGATCGAGCGAATACTGCCCCTGATATTCGATATTGTGAATGGTGAACAGCGCCCTTATGTACTGGTACTCTTCCCTGAAACAATAATTTGTTTTAAGGTAGATAGCCGCAAGCGCCGCCTGCCAATCGTGGCAGTGCATGACGTCGGGATAGAAGTTGAGGAAAGGCATGATCTCAAGAACGCTTCTCGAGAAGAATGCGAACCTCTCGCCGTCGTCGTAGTATCCGTAGCAGCCCGGGCGCTTGAAGTAGAATTCGTTGTCTATGAAGTAGAAAGTAACTCCGTCCTTCACGTATTCGAAAATTCCGCAGTACTGGTTACGCCATGCAAGATGCACATAGAGATTGCCGAGATAGTTGAACTGGTCCCTGTACTCCTTCTTTATGTCGGAAAACAACGGAATAACAACTCTCACGTCGAATCTGCCTGTCGCCGCGAGCGCCTTGGAAAGCGAGCCTATGACCTCGGCAAGCCCGCCCGTTGCGATAAAGGGCGTAGATTCCGAAGCGACGAATAAAATCTTCTTCTTTTCGGCGGGCGCCGCTGCGACGGGTTTTACTGTCTTTTTTGCTGCGGGCTTAGCCGCAGTCTTTTTGGTTGTCTTTGTTGCCATAATTCATTTTCCCCCCGGATCCAAATTATATGAGTGAGCCCTTGTTTATGAAGTAAGGCATGACCTCGCAGCCCGCAAGCACCCTGTTGTCGCGGATCACGGAATTTTTATCACTTACAACATATGCAAGATTGCAATTTTCGCCTACAATGTTGTCGGTCATGAGGATGCAGTTTTTAACGACCGTTCCCTTGCCTATCTTGACGCCGCGGAAGAGCACACAGTTTTCAACCGTGCCCTCTATTATGCAGCCGTCGGATATGAGCGAATTCTTCACCACAGCCGTATCTGCGAACTTCGCGGGCGCGCTGTCGTTGACTTTGGTATAAATGTCCCTGTCGCCGTATATCTCGTGGCGGACTTCCTTTTTGAGAAGGTCCATATTTGCGTTGAAATATGCGTTCAGGGAGCTTATGTTGGCATAATAACCGTCGAACTTATAGGCATACAGATTGTAGGTCTTTACGCCGGGGCTGAGGATGTCCTTGCCGAAGCTCGTATAGCCGTGCTGTATGGCGTCCTGAATAAGCCTTAAAAGGAAAGACGTGCGGGCAACCATGACGTTTATGTAGTTCTTCTGCACGCCGCCCGTCGTGGGATTTATCCTTATGTCGGTTATCTTGTCGTTTTTGTCCGTCTCGAACGTCATATAATAATGGGACTTGACGAGCTCATGCTCATGGTAAACCATCGTTATATCGGCGTTGTTCTTTATGTGCGCCTCGATGACTTTGCTGTAATCGAGTTTATAGACTGCGTCGCTGTCGGCAAGGACGACAAAATCTTCCTTTGCCTTTCTGAGGAAAGCCGTTGCGCCCTTCAACGCTTCGAGGCGGTTCTTGTAGAGCGTTTCGGTCTCGCCGCTGTAAGGAGGCAACAGGATAAGTCCGCCCTCCTTCCTCGCGAGATCCCAGTATTTGCCGGAGCCGAGATGGTCCATGAGCGACTGGTAATTGTTTTTGGTTATTATCCCGACCGTGGTGATGCCGGAATTGACCATGTTAGAAAGGGCGAAATCCACCAATCTGTATCTTCCGCCGTAAGGAACCGAACCCGTGGAGCGTACTTTAGTCAGCTCGGGAATGTTCTCTTCGTTTATACTTGAAAATATAACACCAACTGTCGTAGCCATTCTGTATCTCCCCCTTATACGTTTTTATCGACAATTTCGCCGGCGGGAACGCTGCCGTTTTTCGAAACGGTTATCCCCCTGCCGAGCACGGTTATGCCGTTGGTTTTGCTTTCAACCTTGACCGCCTCTTCCTTCGCAGCGCCGACGACCGCCTTTTCGGAGACGGTGACGTCCTCGTCGATTATGGCGTAATTTATCTTAGCGCCCGCCTTGACGGTTATATTGCCCATGAGAACGCTGTCTACGACTTCCGCGCCCTTTTCGACGACGCAGTTCGTGCCTATCACCGAATTGACGACCTTGCCTTCGACTTCGCAGCCGGTTGCGACTATGGAGTTGACTACTTCGCCCTCAACGAACGCGGGAGGCGCCAGAGGACTTCTCGAATGGATGACCCTGTCCCTGTCGCTGAGCTCGAAGTTGGGAACAACACCGAGAAGGTCCATATTCGCTTCCCAGAGGGAGCTTATCGTGCCGACGTCCTTCCAATAGCCCTCGAAGCGGTAAGAATACATCTTTTCGCCCGCGTTGAGCATTGCGGGAAGCACGTTTTTGCCGAAATCCTTTTCGGAATCGGGGTTTTTGTCGTCCTCTTCGAGATATTTGAAGAGCTTGGACGCCGTGAAGATATATATACCCATGGAAGCGAGATCGCTCTTGGGCTGCTTGGGCTTTTCCTCGAACTCGTAGATGGTGCCGTCGGGATTGGTGTTGAGTATGCCGAACCTCGAAGCCTCTTTCATGGGCACTTTCATGCAGGCGATAGTGCAGTCTGCATGAGCCTCTTTGTGGGCTGCGAGCATCTTGTCGTAATCCATTTTATAGATGTGGTCGCCCGAAAGAATGAGCACATACTCGGGGTCGTACATCTTCATAAACCTTATATTCTGGTAAATGGCGTTTGCCGTGCCCTTGTACCAACTCGTATCTTTCTTTGCCTCGTAAGGCGAAAGAATATGTACGCCGCCGAAAGTTCTGTCAAGATCCCACGGCTGACCGTTGCCTACGTACTCGTTCAGAACGAGAGGTTGATACTGAGTAAGCACGCCTACCGTATCGATTCCCGAATTGATGCAGTTGGACAGCGGAAAGTCGATGATTCTGTACTTTGCACCGAACGAAACTGCGGGTTTTGCTATATTACTTGTCAGGGCATAGAGTCTTGACCCCTGTCCGCCTGCGAGCAACATAGCAACACATTCTTTTTTTCTTAGCATTGCTAAATCCCCCATTAAATTATTTTTGTTTTAATAAATACATACAAGTCAGCTTGGGAATGTCAACATACAGAGTATGTTTCTTCCCGTGACTTGACTGTTTCTTGGTGTAAAAAACCTTTCTGCGGAGGCTGCCCTCGCCTCCGAACGCCTTGTCGTCCGTGTTGAAAACCACACGGTACTTTGCGCGCTCGTTCACGCCTATGCCGTAGCCGCTGTGCCCTATTCCCGCAAAATTGACTATCACGGTCAGGCTCTCGCCCGCAGCGGAATATCTGTTGAAAGCGATAAGGTTATTGAATTTGTCGTCTACGACGAGCCATTCGAAGCCCCGCCAATCCCCGTCGACCTCGTATAGGGGCGGATTGTTGAGATAAAAATGGTTCAGAGCGCGGACGAAATCGGTCATTTTTGCGTGTTTTTCGAATTTTTTCAGAAAAAATTCTATTCCGCTCTTATAATTCCACTCGCTGAACTGGGCGACTTCATAGCCCATAAAGTTCAGTTTTTTGCCGGGATGGGCGAACATATACGCGAGCAGTTCCCGCTCGCCCGCAAATTTATCGGCGTACTCGCCGGGCATTTTGTTGGCTATCGAGCCCTTTATGTGCACCACTTCGTCGTGCGAAAGGGGCAGTATGTATTTTTCCGAAAAGGCGTAGACGAGCGAAAAGGTAAGTTTGTTGTGGTGATGGTTGCGGAAATATGGGTCTTGCCTGCAATAGAACAGTACGTCGTTCATCCAGCCCATATTCCACTTATAATCGAATCCCAGACCGCCGTCGGCAATGGCGCTTGTGACGCCCGGGAAACTTGTTGACTCCTCCGCTACCGTTATCGCACCGGGAAAATCCCTTTTTATAACGTCGTTGAATTTTTTTATGAACGCGATGGCTTCGAGATTTCTGTTGTCGCCCAGCTCGTTGGGCGTAAAGTCGCCCTGCCTGCGGTCGTAATCGAGATAGAGCATCGAGGCGACTGCGTCCACCCTCAACCCGTCTATCCCGTATACGTCGAAGAAAAAGTATGCCGACGACAGCAAAAAACTGTCCACTTCCCCCCTGCCGAAATCGAACCGCCTCGTGCCCCAGCCGCTGTGTTCCATTCTGTCCCACAGCGGACACTCATAGAGAGGTTGTCCGTCGAACTCATAAAGACCGAAATCGTCCTTGGGGAAATGCGCGGGCACCCAATCCACAATGACCTTTATCCCGCAGGCGTGAAATGCGTCGACGAGCGCTTTGAAGTCTTCCAGCGTGCCGAGACGCGCGGTCGGGGCGAAATAGCCCGTTACCTGATAGCCCCATGAACCGTCGTAAGGGAATTCCGTCACGGGCATAAACTCCACGTGGGTATATCCCATATCCTTCACATAAGGCACGAGATCGGCGGCAAGTTCCCTGTACGTAAAGTAAGAATTGTCGTCGTGGCGCTTATAGGACAGCAGATTGACTTCGTATATGTTTATCGGGATATCCTGCCGCGCGGCGGAGAACAGCTCTCCGTATGCGCCGCCTTTCGGAAGATCGTACACTACCGAATCTGCCGACGACGGAAAATCCGTGCAGAAGGCATACGGATCGGCTTTCGATATCTTTCTGCCGTCATAGGTTTCGATAACGTAGCGGTATCTGTCGCCCTTACGGGCGTTTAAGGTTATCCCGAAGCACTCCCCGTCTTCAAGGCGGACAAGCTCTTTCACGCCGCCGCCCGGAACAAATCCGCCGCTTATACTGACGGACTTTGCGTGCGGCGCCCATACTCTGAAAGTATAACCGCCTCCGCTTGCCGCATGGCAGCCGAAAAAATCATAAGCTCTGAAATTTCTGCCGTTATGGAAATTTTCAAGCCGTCTATCTTTCGACATAATGCCCTACCACACCTAATATATTTTACCATATTACAATAGATATTTCAAGACAGAATTAAAAAAAATTGCATTAAATTGCAAAAAAATTGTCCGCAGAGAGTTCTCTGCGGACAATTCGCCGAATAAATCAACCTACATAAAAATCAAGAAGTTTCATATTGTCTTTAAGGAACTTTTCAAGCTCCTCAGGCGTGAGCTTTTTGAACGAGGCGAGGGCAAGCGAATAAACGTAATTCGCAACGAATTTCTGCTTTTCCTCGTCGAGTTCCTTTATCTTTTCAATGACGGGACAAGCGGTGTTTACGACTATGGTCTTGTTGAGTTCGCCCTCGCTCATGCCGTAATACTGTCCCATTTCACTGTATCTGCGCATGTATTCGTCCACGACGATAACGGCGGGAACGTCTGCGTTTTTCAGTTTTTCGGTCTTTACGGTGAGCTTATCGTTGTTGAGGGCATTTTTGAAGATATCCGCGATCACGCTGTCCTCGCCGCTGTCCTGCGCCTTTAACGCGCCGTCTATGTCGGAGTCGATACGGGTGAATTTTATCTTGTCGGGGGCTTTGTATTCGATAAAGCTGAGGAAATGGGGGTCGATAAAGTTATCGCAGCATATCGCCGTGAGCCCCTCGTCCTTGAACAGCTTTATATAGCGCGCCTGCTGCTGTTCGTCGGAAACGTAATATATAGTCTTGGGCTTTGTCTCCTTGTTCTCCTCCTTGGTTTCCCCTTCCTTTGCTTCTTCTTCCGCGGGAAGAAGTTCGGATATGCTCGTGAACTTTCCGTTTATGTCCTTGTAGATTATTATGTCCTTTACCTTTTCATAGAAATCGTTGTCCTTGATACAGCCGAATTTTATGAAGTTGGCTATGTCCTCCCAGCAACTTTCGTATTTTTCCCTGTCCTTTTTGAAGAGCTCGATAAGTTTATCTGCCACCTTTTTGGTTATATGCTTGCTTATCTTCTGCACCTGCCTGTCGTTTTGCAGGAAACTGCGCGAGACGTTCAGCGGAATATCGGGGCAGTCAATAACGCCGTTCAGCAGCATGAGGAATTCGGGAATGACTTCCTTTATGTTGTCTGCGATAAACACCTGGTTGCAGTACAGCTTAACCTTTCCGCGTTCGAGTTCAAGCTTATTTCTGACTTTGGGGAAATACAGAATGCCCTTGAGCTTGAAAGGATAGTCCATATTCAGGTGAACTCTGAATATGGGGTCGTTGTAGTCCATGAACGTATCCGTGTAGAACTTTTTGTACTCCTCGTCCGTGCAGTCCTTGGGCAGTTTGGCATACAGCGGAGTAGTCGTGTTGAGGGGCTCGTCCTTCCCGTCGCCCTTAAAGTTGAGGTATACGTTGTACGGCATAAAGGAGCAGTACTTGCGTATGAGGTTTTTGATGTTGTTTTCGTCGAGGAATTCCTTTTCCTCCGCGGCGATATGCATTATGACTTTCGTACCGCGCGAATCCCTTGCGCAATCGGACATCGTGTAAGTGGAATTCCCGTCCGATTCCCAATGTACGGCGGGTTCGTCTTTATACGACTTTGTCTCTATTTCAACGTTTTCCGAGACCATATACGCCGAATAAAATCCAAGCCCGAAATGTCCTATGATCCCGTCGCCGCCCGCTTTTTCGTATTTTTCGAGGAAATCCGAAGCCCCGGAAAAGGCTATGCGGGTAATGTAATTTTCCACCTCGTCGGCTGTCATACCTATTCCGTTGTCCTCCACGGACAGCGTCTTTGCCTTTTTGTCCACGGATATTTTGACGAAATAGCCGTTTTCGTCAGCCTGCGCCTCGCCCATGGATACGAGTTTGTTGTACTTAGTGATAGCGTCGATGCCGTTGGCGACTATCTCCCTTAAGAAAATATCCTTATCGGAATACAGCCATTTTTTTATGATCGGCATCATGTTTTCGCTTGAAATTTTTATGTCGCCCTGCTTTTGCATATATATGCCTCCGTTTTTTGTAACACTTTTTTAATAACCCGTATGGGGCACGGTTAAACCTGATTTTCCGCGATAAAGCGCCAAATGACAAAAAAAGTCCGCCGCACATATGCCGTGCGGCGGAGCTAATGGTTATTTATTGTTCTTTTGAGCGTTTGCGAGCACGTCCGCAAGAGACGTCCCGACGGAACCGCTGTTGTCGTCAGACCAGTCGGAATACTCCTCGTCGTTGTTCCTTCTCGGCGCGCGCGAATGCCTTTCGGGCTTTTCGTCGCCGTCCTCGGAAGATCTTCTCGGCTTTCTCCTCTCGCTTTCGGGGAGCAAAGCCTTTATGGAGAGATTCATCTTTCTCGCTACGGGGTCGATAGCCACGATCTTTGCGTCAACTTCGTCGCCGACGTTCAAAACGCTCGCGGGAGTTTCTATCCTTTCGTTGCTTATCTGGGATACGTGGACAAGCCCGTCAATTCCCTTTTCGACTTCGACGAACGCGCCGAAGGGAACGATCCTCACCACTTTGCCGTGGATAACTTCGCCGACCGCATATTTTTCGGCGACGAGATCCCAGGGCTGGGGCTGAAGCTGCTTATAGCCTATCGAAACCTTTTTGCCCTCTTCGTCCACTTTGAGGACCTTGAATTCATATACCTTGCCGATCTCCAATACGTCGGTAACGCTGCTTACGCCCGTCCACGACAGATCTGAGATATGCGCGAGGCAGTCGAAACCGTTCACGGATACGAACGCTCCGAAAGCCGTTACCCTTTCTACTCTGCCTTCCACAACGTCGCCCACTGCGATATTGGCGAAGAACTCTTCCTCTTTGGCTTTCTTTGCCGCCTCTTTTGCGTCGCGCTCTTCCTGAATGATGACGCGCTGGGAAGCTATTATCTCCTTTCTCCCCGTCTTCTTTATTTCAAGCGCGCGGAGCCTCAACTTCTTGCCAACGTACTTCGAAAGGTCTTTTACGAATCCGGGACGGATCTCCTTTGCGGGAACAAAGACGGAATAAGTTCCGAGCTGAGCAACCAAACCACCCTTGTTAAAGCCCGTGCAATCGACATCAAACTCTTTGCCGGATTCTATCTCGGCGCTCAGAGCTTCTTCCTGCTGCATGAGCTTTATCATTTTCTGGGAAAGTTTAAGGCTGGGTTTGAGCTCTACGACAAGCAACTCGATCGTATCGCCTATCTTGTCGACGTAGTCGGCTGCGCTGTAATTTTCGCAGTCCAGCTCGTCCTTACTCAAAGCGACCTCCTTCTTGGAGAAGGGCAAAAGGATCTGCAATCCGTCGTCCGTGGCTTGCGATATAGTCGCCATGACGGTCTGACCCTTTTTGAACTTCGACTCGCTGTCAATTTTAGCAACTACCTCGTCCATTGCGTTAGTTGCCTTAACTTCTGTGTTTTCTTCCATCTTTAAGAGAACCTCCCGGGTTTGCGCATTCGGGGTGGATGCCCCCGAAACAATACCTACACTTTTAAAATTTCTTATTGCCGATAAATCGAGCATGGCTGCGGAAGCAAGCCTGAACACGTGTTCACAGCGTTCGCGCGCGATCTCGTAAAGTTTGTTGGTGTTGCTGCTGTTGAGCCCGCCTATCACTATGACCGCTTCGCACCGTGAAGAGAGTTCCCTCACTTCGTTTTGCCGTTCCATAGTAGTATAACAAATTGTATCGAAAACAGCAACTGTTTTTTCACAAACTTTTTTAATATTTTTTATTATTTTTTCAAATTTTTCGGCTGAAAACGTGGTTTGGCAGACTATGGACACATCTTTATCTGCTATATCGTCCGGCACGGCGTCCGCAGAGTTCCAGACGGCAGCCTCCCCCTTGCACCAGCCGCAGAGCCCTGTGACCTCGGGATGGCCCGCCTCGCCCACGATTATGACCTTGCGCCCCTTTTCGCTCTCTTCCTTTACTATCTTCTGCGTGCGCCTGACAAACGCGCACGTGCAATCCACGACGCGGATATTTTTTTCGGCGCAGAGCGCGTAATAACTTTCGGGCACGCCGTGCGAGCGGAAAAGAAGCGTTGCGCCGTACGGCACCTCGTCTAAACTTTCAACCGTCTTTATGCCCTTTTCGGTCAATTCTCTGACGACTTCTGGGTTGTGGATGAGCTCGCCGAGGACATACGCGTTTTCGCCGCCGAGCGACATAGCGGTGTCGACCGCCTTGCGTACGCCCACGCAGAAGCCGCTGTTTTTCGCCACGGTTATCTGCATTATTTTTTCGCTTTCCCCTTCTTTCCGCTTTCAAGCATCTCCCCGAGCGCCATATACAGTTCGAGCATCTTCGATCTGAGGAGCTCGTCGGCGGCGGCGACTTCCTCTTCGGTAAGCCGCTTGTCGTAGAACTCGCTGAGCTCAAAGGGCTCGCTGTAAAAGACGTAGTTCCTCTTAAAGAGCTTGATCTTTCTGTACTGCATCATAAAGATTATGGGGGTCTTGGTCTTTATGGCGAGAGCTGCGGCTCCGCTCTTGAAAGGCAGAAATATCTCGTCCGTCTTATTGCGCGTGCCTTCGGGGAAAACGCACACCGATTCCCCGTTTTTTAAATACTTCATTGCGAGCATGAGGGCGCGCACGTCGCTGCCGTCCCTGTTCACGATTATGCACTCGCACTTTTTGGTGAACCACCTGCCCAAACGCTTTTCGGTGAGTTCCTTTTTTGCCATGAAATGTACGGGCTTGTCGAGGCTAATCGCCACGGGCACTACGTCGAGTACGCTCTTATGGTTGCCCACGTAAATATATGCGCGGTCGTTGAACTTTTCGGTGTGACCGAGCTTTTTGAAGTGGAGCGCAGGGCGCATGCATATGCCGTAGAACCTGCGCATGAACCTGAACCATTTGTCAAGCCTTTTGGGATCTTCGCTCTTTTTTGCCGCTTTTTCGGCATTTTTATCCTTTTTGCTCATTAAATCTTTTCCTGTATCCTTCTTTCCATAATTGAAACCACTTCGTCGATATTCATATTAGAAGTATCGAGGACTATGGCGTCAGCGGCGGCTTTCAGGGGCGCTATCGCACGTGTGCTGTCCTGCATGTCGCGCCTTTTCATGTCCTCCAATATTTGTCTGTACGGTTCCTTCGATCCCTTGGCGTAATCCTCTTTCCACCGCCGCTGAGCCCTCACTTCGGGCGAGGCTGTAAGGAAAAATTTAAAGCGCGCGTCCGGCAAAACGTTTGTGCCGATATCCCTGCCGTCGAGAATGCAGGAGTTTTCCGCGGCGAACTGCCTCTGCAGCGCGACCATCTTTTCCCTCACCGCGCCGTATGTGGAGACCAAGGAAGCCGCCATTGAGACATCCGATCTTCTTATACCTGCGGAGACGTCTTTGCCGTCGAGAACGGTCTTTTGGGCTCCGCCGGCATACTCTATCTTCAGATCGATATTTTCGACCATCGCCGCAACTGCGCTTTCGTCGTTTACGGAAACGCCGTCACGGATGCATTTCAATGCGCAAGCCCTGTACATGGCTCCCGTGTCGAGGTGCAACACCCCGAACCTTTTAGCGAGAATGTCGGCGACCGTGCTCTTACCGCTGCCGGCGGGTCCGTCTATGGCAATATTGAACCTTGCAGCGATGTCGCCCCTAAGCGCCACCGCCTCGTTCATATAGACGTGGACCGCGGAGTCGCATTCCGCGAGAATGAGCACGCGGATACACCTTGCAAGAGAACCCTTTATCGGGGGTTCTAATGCGGAAAACAGCGGACACCTGTAAAAACCCGCTTCGCGCGCGGCTTTTGCGGGATAATAAGAGCGGATATCCGACGTGCTCGAAAATATTGCGCACACGATATCGTCGCTCAGAAGATTATTTTTGCGCCCGATTTCTGCGAGCAATTCCCCCACCGCTTTTTTAATGAATTCGGGAGAATCGCGCTCTACCGTTGTCGCTCCTCTTATAGCTTTCATGCTTCACCTATGCCGTTACCCGCCGCAAACCCCGTGGAAAAGGCGATTTGCAGGTTGAATCCGCCCGTAAATGCGTCTACGTCGAGGACTTCGCCGCAAAAATACAGCCCTTTCACGAGTTTGCTCTCCATGGTAACGGGATCGATCTCTTTTACGTCCACCCCGCCGCAGGTGACGATAGCTTCGTCGAACCCGCGGAGAGATGAGACAATCATATCAAAATTTTTTATTGTTGTCAACAGAGCGCGCCGCTCTTCTTTGGTGACGCAGTTGACCTTCTTTTCGCCGTCTATGCCGCTCCTTGAAAGGATTTCGGGTATCACAGCCACAGGGAGCAGTTCTTTGAGGCAATTTGAAATATTTTTATTCGGATTCGCCGAAAAATCGCGCAAAATACGGCTGTCGAGCGTTTCGGGCGAAAGCGCCGGTTTAAAGTCAAGAATAAGCGAAACATCGCCAAAATCGAGACGGTTGATAAGGCTTGACGCCGACAGGACCATAGGACCCGATACGCCGTAATGCGTGAAGAGCATTTCGCCGAAAAAGCTCTTCAATACCTTATTGCGGTATTTCACGGTAAGGGATACGTTTTTCAGCGACAGACCCTGAAGATCGGCAAAATATCTGCCTTTAAGTTCCAGCCCGCAAAGCCCCTGACGCAGCGGAACAATATTGTGCCCTGCCTCCCGGGCGAAACCGTATCCGTCCCCCGTCGACCCCGTCAAAGGATAGCTCTTCCCTCCCGTGCAGACTATCGCGCAGTCGAAACCATACCTGCCCTTTTCGGTTATTATGCCAGACATAGTACTTTGCATTATGTCCAATTTGAGTACTTTTTCGTTGAATTTGAATTCGACGCCTACTTTTTTGCAGTAATTTTCGAGGCACTTGGTTACGTCGCTCGCCCTGTCCGACTGCGGAAAAACTCGGGCGCCGCGCTCGGTTTTGAGTTTGAGCCCACCCTCTTCAAAGAACCTGCGGCATGCCTCGGGAGAGAATTTGTAAATAGCTCCCGTGAGGAATTTGGGATTGGACACAACGTTTGCAAGGAATTCTCGCTCGTCGCATTCGTGCGTCAAATTGCACCTGCCCTTTCCCGTTATATATATCTTTTTGCCGCTCTTTTCGTTTTTTTCGAACAGGGTAACCGAATGTCCGTTGGATGCCGCAGTGTATGCCGCCATCAGTCCGGAAGCCCCCGCTCCTATCACCGCAACCTTTTTCATAATAAAACCTTACGGCGTGAAATATTTCACGCCGCTATATGTCAGACAGGATATACTTTATTTGGATTCGCCGCCATATCGGAGTCTACTCCGAAGTCTTTCGCCTTTCTCCACTTGAAGAAGTTGGTGGCGACTTCGGGGAACAGCGCATATGAGAGCGCGTCCTCTTCCTGCGTGTAAAATCCCATATCTTTGACCTTTTGGGTCAGCTCCTCAAACTCGTCTTTCAACAGGTCGGCGGGGCGGCAGGTTATAATTTCTTCCCCGTGTTCGGTGCACATCTTCACAACTTTTGGATCTTTTTCGCCGAGGACTGCTCCGTATTTGCCCAATATAAGGTCCTTGAACTGCGCAGTAATGCTCTTATAGCGCCCCAAAAGCACGTTCCATACTGCCTGCGTTCCAACTATCTGGCTCGAAGGCGTGACAAGGGGCGGATAACCGCTGTCCTTCCTAACCTGCGGAACCTCCGCGAGGCATTCTGCGAGCTTCTCCTCTTTGCCCGCCTGTTTGAGTTGGTTCATGAGGTTTGAAAGCATTCCGCCGGGAACCTGGTAGATCAGCGTGTTTATATCTATCGAGCGCACCTTGGGGTTTAAGATGCCGTCCTTTTCGAGGCGCGCCGCAACTTTTTTGAAGTGTGTAACGGCAGGCAACAGGCTCTGAATATCAATTCCCGTATCGTATGGCGTGCCCTTCAGCGTGGCTACGAGCGGCTCGGTTGCGGGATTGGACGTGCCGTTTCCGAGGGGCGACAGCGCGCAATCCACAATGTCCGCGCCCGCCTGTATAGCCATGAGGTAGACCATATCGCCCGTGCCCGTGGTGTTATGGGTGTGAATGTGCACCTTGGTTTCGGGTCGCAGTTCACGCTTCAGTTCGCCGACGAGTTCATATGCGGTGAACGGCAGCAACAGGTTAGCCATATCCTTTATGCAGATATTGTCGGCGCCCATGTCCTCGAACGTTTTGGCGAGTTTTACAAAGTATTCCGTGGTGTGAACGGGGCTCGTCGTGTAGGAAATAGCGCATTCGCATACGCATTTCCCGCCCTTGCCGTATTTTTTTATCGCGTTTACGGAAGCCTCAAGGTTCCTCGGGTCGTTGAGGGCGTCGAAAAGACGTATGACCCCCACTCCGTTTTCAATGGATTTTGCCACGAATTTTTCGACGACGTCGTCGGCATAGTGCCTGTAACCGAGCAAGTTCTGTCCGCGCAAGAGCATCTGTATAGGCGTCTTTTTGAGGTGCTTTTTCAGATTGCGCAACCTATCCCACGGGTCCTCGTTCAAAAATCTGAGGCAGGCGTCGAACGTTGCGCCCCCCCACGCTTCGAGCGAATAGTAGCCTATATTGTCGAGAAGTTCGAGCATGGGCTCCATTTCCTCGAATTTCATGCGCGTTGCCGCGTGCGATTGGTGGGCGTCGCGCAAAATCGTATCGGTGATCAAAACTTTTTTGCCTTCCATAATTTCTCCGTTAAATTATTGTACCTATCGACTGAATCGCTGCCTGTGCGGTTGCGGCGTCGGCTTTACCGCCGAAGCAAGCTAAAAGTACGCCCGCGGCGATAGCCGAGCCTATGACTCCCGCAACGTTGGGTCCCATTGCATGCATGAGAAGGTGATTCTGCGGGTCGTATTCCCTCCCCACGTCCTCCGAGATCCGCGCCGCCATCGGCACGGCGGAAACTCCTGCCGAACCGATCAGCGGGTTTATCTTGCCCTTGGTGAGCTTGCACATGAGCTTTGCCACGAGCAAGCCGCCTATCGTGCCGAATATAAAGGCGAGCAGACCTATTCCTATTATCAGAAGGGTATCCGTACTGAGGAAGAGCTCGCCCTTTGCCTTGCAGCCGACGGATATGCCGAGGAATATCGTAACAGTGTTCATCAAGCCGTTCTGAGCCTGTGTAGAAAGCCTGTCAACGACGCCCGATTCCCTCAAGAGGTTTCCGAGCATCAGCATTCCGAGCAGGGCGATCGAGTCGGGAAGGATCAATCCCATGACAAGCGTTACGACTATGGGGAAGAGAATTTTTTCGATTTTGCTTACCTGACGGAGGGGTTTCATTCTGACAAGCCTCTCCTTTTTTGTGGTAAGCAGCTTCATGAGGGGCTTTTGTATTATGGGGATCAGCGCCATATACGAATAAGCCGCTATCGCTATCGCCGGCAACAGGTTTTGCGAAAGTTTTTGCGTAACCATTATCGCCGTGGGACCGTCCGCGCCGCCAATTATGGCTATCGCCCCCGCCGCGCCGACGGAAAAGCCGCAAAGTATGGCGAGAATGAAGCAGAGAAATATCCCCAACTGCGCGCCCGCGCCTATCAGCATGCTCTTGGGATTGGCGATAAGCGGTCCGAAATCGGTCATTGCGCCGATCCCGAGGAATATCAGCGGAGGATAGATAACTTTATCCACGCCGTAATAGAGATACCACAAAAGTCCCCTCTCCGTTACCGCTTCATAGGAAACCGTATCGCAGATTATCGCAGGACTTGTGAACAGCGTTCCGCTGTCGGTCACAGCGCCTGATATAAATCCGTCGAGGGTGTACAGCGCGTTGAATTTGGCGGATTCCATCTGGCTCACGACGCCGTTTACGAGGTCCTCAAAGGACCTGTAATACTCTACGACGGAAGTCGAACCCACCGTTTTGACGAAATTCTCGCGGATATAAATGCTGTCGCCCGCGTAGGAATACACGCCGACATATTCGGTGGCTCCGTCCTTGCCGAGTTTAAAGGACATTATCGGCGTGTTGTGGGTGCCCCACAGCACCTGTTCGGCACCGGGAATGTTTATAAGGAACATTCCGAAAGCGATCGGCAAAAGAAGCATGGGCTCGAATTTTTTGACAATGGCAAGATAGAACAGCACGAACGATATGAGAATCATCACGTAATTCTGCCAACTGCCCTGCATAAAGCCCATCTCTTTATACAGTTCGCCGAATATCTCCTTGAAGTTTACCGCAAGTAAACCCTGCATAAGTTACCCCCGTCAGCCTATCACCGCAAGCGTGGCGTTCGTCTCGACGGAAGCGCCCTTTGTCACGTTAAAAGTTATTTTTCCGTCGCAGGGAGCCGTTATCTCGCTGTCCATCTTCATGGCTTCGAGAACGATCACGGGCTGGTCCTTTTTGACCGCGGCGCCATCCGCAACGAGCAGATTTTTGATAAGCCCGGGGAAAGGCGACAGAACTTTTTCGCCGTTCGCCGCTGCGGCGGGCTTTGCCGCGGGCGCTATTTTTGCGGGTGAAACGGGCGCCTTGGTTTCCGCGACTTCCTCCGCACCGACTTCGTCCACGGATACTTCATAGCTCTTTCCGTTTACCGTTACGATAAAATTACGCATTTTTCTTTTCTCCTTGAATTCTCTTTATTCTCTTGACTTTGAAATCGGGTTTTACTTTTTCTGTACTGCCGTAATAGGCGGAGATCGCCGCGACGATGGCTGCCGTCACCTCGTCGGAAAGCTCCTCTTCCGTTTCGGGTACGGTTTCCGCAGAGACGGCTTCTGCGGGTTTTTCCCGCTTCTTCCTGTCTGTGATAAAGGCGAGACCGTCGGTTTTCCGCATCAGCAATCCTATGAGCCATATTATGGCGATTATTATCACTATCCCCGCGAAGACTATCAAAAATCCCAATCCCGCATATATGAGCGCCTCGGCTTTATCGGTGAAATACCAGCCGCCCGCTTTATCTTCCGTGCCGGGAACGATGTCCAGAAGAATGTTCATACAGCCCTCACTTCAACAGCGTCTGCAAGGACGCTATGAGATATTGTCTGACCGCCGAAGGTCTTATAATGTTGTCTATATATCCACCCTTGGCGGCGTTGAACGGGTCGGAATTTTCGTCGCCGTACTTTTGCGCGAGCGCTGCCTTGTCGGCTTTATTGTCCCCGGAATACTCTATTTCGGCGCCCTGAAGGCTGTCGAAAAGTGCGATTCTGGCGTTTGCAAAGGCGTATACGTAATCGTAGCCCATGGATTTTGAGGCAAAGAGCGTATAGCCGAGCCCCGTCGCCTTGCCGTAGACTACTGAAATTTTCCCCGAACCGACGCAGTCGAGCATCGAAACGAGTTCGGCGATCTCTTTGAGCGCCGTGCCGGAATTCGTCTCTATGTCCGCCTTGACACCGACCGTGTTGACGAATGTGACGTACGGCAGATCGTAGCAACTTGCGAATTCAGCGAGATCCTTTATTTTTCTGACGTTGGAGGCGGTGAGCTCCACACCGTCCTCGCCGCAGAAAACGACGGCTGCCACGGCTATGCCGCCCACTCTTCCCAAAACGCACTTGACTTCGGGCGAGCGGTCCGCGCCGAGCTCTATGGTGCTTCCCTTATCGAAAACACTCATAATCTCCTTTACGCCGCACTTTTTATCGAGCGCGGCTATCGGTTCGTTCAGATCGTCGCAGTCGATAAGGGGGACGTTCAGGATCTCGTTGATGGCGGAAATTTTTTCCCGCGCCGCTTTGAGGTCTTTGATTTCGAAAGCGGCGATCCCCGTATTTGTATGGGCGGCGTATCCGCCTATCTTCTCCTTGGGGAGATTTTTGCCGTCGTGCGCGGAGATCACGAGAGGGCTCGTGAGTGCAAGTACGCTCTTCTTTTCTATGAAAAAGGTAAAATCTGCAATTGCGGAGAGCACGGAGAGCTGTCCGTAAACTTCGCCGTTCACTATGAGATATTGCGGAACGCTGCCCTTGAGCTGCGAGGCTTTTAGAATCAGATCGGCAAGTCCTTCGAGCGCGCCAATACCCTCGCCGAGTTGCACGCCGAGAGAGGACAAGAGCCAAATGACGGGCGTTGAAGCCTTTTCCGCCTGATTGAGGCACTTCGCTATTTTTTCGCAGTTGGCTTTGCTCACCCCGCCGGATAACACAGCGGGATTTTGCGCCACAATATAAAAAGGATAGTCGTCAACGGTCGCAAAACCGGTAACTACTCCCTCTCCCTGCGCTTCTTCGCCGTAAAATTCGTTTTTGGAAAAACTGTAAGCGGAAAGTTCCACAAAACTGTCCTCGTCGATAAGAGAATTTATCTCTTCGCGGATAGTTTTTCCCGCCTCGAACAACTGTTGCTTACGCATCTGCAATAAGCTGATTTTATCCATAAAATACTCCAGAAAGCCAAATTTCCTCATATACCATTTTAGCACACAAAACTTTAAAAGCAATCAAATTTGATATTTTTTTATCAAAAAGATTTTTTTGTTTTTGGCAAACAAAAAAAGATGACCGTCAATCACCTTTTTTCAGCTTGAATTTAGCCTTTATGAACGCGTCGATGTCGTCAGAAAATTTTAATACGAGCCAGAACGAGAGCGCCACGAGTATCGCAAGCACGACCCAAATCAGTATCCCCCACCACGTGGTGAACGGTATGAGTTCGAACGAATAAGCCGTTGAAAATACTGAAAGAGCGCGAGTTACGGTTATCATTACGGTAAAATATACCCACGTCATCGAGGACAGCCCCGCCACAAAACACAGCACGTCGTCCGGGAACATGGGCAACAAAAACATGAGCGACAGGATAAGGTAGTCCTTGCCCTTCAATTTGTTCAGCCATTTGTCGAGGTTTTCCTTGCCGACGATCCAGCATACGGCTTTATAGCCTATCCATCTGCCCGTGAAAAACGCCACGAACGACCCGGCAACGATGCCGATAAATCCGTAGATCGCGCATTTGAGGGGTCCGAACATCGCCACGCCCACTGCCACGGCAACAGATCCCGGCACGGGCAGCAGCACCACTTGCAAAAAGCAAAAAACTATATATATTACCGCCGCGGCGGCGCCTGCCCGCCCGATATATTCCCTGAGCCCCTCCACGCTGTTTATCTTGCCTATCAATCCGCTTGCGCACAGCCCGTAAAAGACGGCTGCGCATATGTCCGCAAATACAAGCACGCATATCAAAAGGCGGTACGCGGTAGTCAGTCCCAAAAGATAAAATACTATGCCCGCAACCGCCGCGGCGCAAGCGAGAGCGAACGCCGACCAGAACAGGACGTCGAAATATTCCTCGGTGAAAGGTATGTTTTTATATAAAAACCCATAAGCTGCAAAAAGAAAGGCAACCGCACTGAAAAGCACAACTGCCAAAATAGCCAAACAGTGTTTTAAAAACTCTATGCGCTTCATTAACACTATTATTATATTAAGTTACGGATTTTTTATAATACGGGCTTGTAGTTTTTGACCGCGTCGGTGGCAAGTTTGTCGCAGATATTGTTGTATTCGTTGTCCGCGTGCCCCTTTACCTTTATGAATTTGACGGAGTGGCTGCAAGTAAGCGACAGCAGTTCCCGCCATAGGTCTTCGTTTAAAACGGGCTTGCCGTCCGCTTTTTTGAAGCCGTTTGCCCGCCACGACTCCACCCAGCCGTTCAAAAAGGCGTTTACGGTATATGCCGAATCGCTGTAAATTTCCACTTCGCAGGGCTCTTTAAGGCATTTGAGCCCCTCGATGACCGCAGTCATCTCCATTCTGTTGTTGGTGGTATCGGGGCAGGCGCCCGAGATCCTCTTTTCGACGCCTTTATATATGAGGACCGCGCCCCAGCCGCCCGTGCCCGGATTGCCCGAACAGGCTCCGTCGGTATACAGGATAACCTTTTTCATCTGTCGGTCAACTCTTTTGCGCGCTTCACGCTGGACTCAACTGCCTTTGCGACAGCGCCGCGGAAGTTGTTTTCTTCCAGAATTTTGACCGCTTCGAGCGTTGCGCCGCCCTTGCCGCACACGCTCATTATAAGGTCGGAAAGCGGCTCTTCTTCCCGACGCACCATCTCCGCGCTGCCCAAAACGGTCTGCACGGCAAGAACCTTGGCTTCGTCGCGCGTAAGCCCCTGTTTTACGCCCGCGTCTATCAGACTGTCGATGAGCATGAACGCATACACGGGTCCGCCGGCGTTTATGGCGCCCACTGCATCCATCTTCTCTTCCCCGACCATGAGCACTGTCCCGAGATTGTCCAAAACCTTTATTATAAACTCCGAATCGTCGCCGTCGGAAAAGTCGCAAAGGTCCGCGCCTATCGCCCCGCTGCCTATCGAACAGGGCAAATTGGGCATACAGCGCGCCACGAGCACGTCGCCGAGCAAGCTCTTTATGCGCTTTTTGGTAATTCCCGCCATGACAGAAATTATCTTTTCGGGCTTAGCGTCGCCGAAACTCTTTGCAACGCCCTCGAAATTCTGCGGCTTGACAGCCAGCAACACGAACTCGCTGTTTTCGGCAACGTACTTGTTGCTGTTGCAGGTATATACTCCCGTTTCGCCGATCTTGTCGAGCGCGCTCTCGAGTATGTCGCTCGCAATTATCTTTTTGGGCGATAAAAAGTCCGACAAAACGGCTCCGCGTATTATTGCGGAAGCCATAAAACCGCAACCGATAACCCCGAGTTTAAATTTTTTCCTCATAAAATTATCTCCAAAAACAGTTGACTAATATTGACCGATATTATATAATTTAATGCGTTCAGAAACTTTTAGGGGAGTAGCTCAACGGTAGAGTCGCGGTCTCCAAAACCGTCGGTTGCATGTTCGAATCGTGTCTCCCCTGCCAAAATTCCAGCCCTTTGGGGTTGGAATTTTTTATTTACAGAGTACTATGCGTAACATAAACCGTTAAACTCGCACTTCTCCACTAAGTCCGAGAAGCCCCGAATTTTCGTCGAGGACGGGCTTTACTTCGCTTTGGATAAATTCGCTGACCTGCGAGGGCGCCCTGCCGATAAATTTTTTCGCGTCGAGGATCTTTTCGAGTTGTCCGTGCACAGGCTCAAAGAACGGATCTTTTTGTATGAGCGCGATAAGGTTGTTGTCCTTGCCCTCTTTTTTCACGTTTGCGGCGGCTTCCATCGAAAGTACCCTTATCCTTTCGTGGACCTCCTGCCTGTCTTTCCCCGCCTTTACGCACTCCATCATGATATTTTCCGTCGCCATAAACGGCAGTTCGGCGGCGATATGCTTTGTTATGACCTTGTCGTAGACGACGAGATTGTCGGCTACGTTCATATAGATATTCAGCACGCCGTCCAGCGCGAGGAACGCCTGCGCTATGACTATCCGCCTGTTAGCGGAGTCGTCGAGCGTCCTTTCGAACCACTGCGTTCCCGCGGTTATCGCGCAGTTCATGGGAAGGGAAATAACGTATCTCGAGAGCGAGCCTATCCGCTCGCACCTCATGGGATTGCGCTTATACGCCATTGCCGAAGAGCCTATCTGCGATTTTTCGAAGGGCTCCTCTATCTCCTTCATGTTCTGGAGAATGCGTATGTCGTTGGAGAATTTATATGCGCTCTGCGCTATCTGCGACAGCACGCACAAGACGTTGTAGTCAAATTTTCTCGGATAGGTCTGACCCGTTACGCCGTAAACCCTGTCGTAGCCGAGTTTTTTTACGACGCGCTTTTCAAGCTCCTTTACCTTATCTTCGTCGCCGGAAAAGAGCTCCATAAAGCTCGCCTGCGTGCCCGTGGTCCCCTTAACGCCCCGCAGTTTGAAAGAATCCTGCAAATTCACGAGGCTATGATAGTCCATGATAAGGTCCTGTATCCACAGCGTTGCGCGCTTTCCGACGGTGGTCAGCTGCGCGGGCTGTAGGTGTGTGAAGCCGAGGGTCGGCAGCTCCTTGTACTTGTCGGCAAAACGGGCAAGTTTGTCTATAACGTTGACGAGTTTTGATTTGATTATCTTTATCGCGTCGGAAATAACGATAAGCTCCGAATTGCAGTCGACAAAGCAGCTCGTCGCCCCGAGGTGGATTATCGGTTTAGCCGAAGGCGCCTGCGCGCCATAAGCCTTGACGTGCGCCATAACGTCGTGGCGCACCTCCCTTTCGTACTGTTCGGCAAGGTCGAAATTTATGTCGTCGGCGTGAGCTTTCAGCTCGTCGACCTGCTCTTTCGTTATGTTCAGCCCGAGCTCCATTTCGGATTCGGCGAGAGCGATCCACAGCTTTCTCCACAGTCCGATCCGCTTTTTATCGGAAAAATTTTCCGCCATTTCGCGGCTCGCGTATCTTGTCGTGAGGGGGTTCTGATAGATAGAATTGTCCATATCCTGTCCTTTTTATTTTGAGTATTTACGCGGCTCGGGATATTCCGCGCCGAAAGTTTCAACGGTTACCCTCTTCATTGTCTGGGGCTTTAAGGGCTTATCGTTCCAATCGCATGCGACGCAGGCTATGCCGTCGACCGTATCCATGCCCTCCACTACTTTTCCGAACGCGGCGTATTGCCCGTCGAGATAAGAGGCGTTGCCGTGCATAATGAAGAACTGCGAACCCGCGGAATCGGGATCCGCCGCCCGCGCCATGGACAGCACGCCCCGCATGTGCTTAATGTCGTTGCTATCGAAGCCGTTCAGGGCGAATTCGCCCTTGATCCTGTAACCCGGACCGCCTATCCCCTTGCCCGTGGGGTCGCCGCCCTGTATCATGAAGTCCTTTATCACGCGGTGAAAGATCAGCCCGTCGTAAAATTTGTTCTTCACGAGGGAAATGAAGTTGTTCACCGTGTTGGGAGCCTTGTCGGGATAGAGTTCGGCTACGATTTTTTTGCCGTTTTCCATTTCTATGGTGACTTGGGGATTTTGCATTATCTGCTCCTTTTTATTGAAGATCGCCGTATTTTTCGAGCTTTACGCCCGCCTCTTCGAAGAGTTGGAGCGAAAAGTTGTCGGGATAGCCCTCTTTGTATACCACGCGGGCGATACCCGCGTTTATGATTATTTTTGCGCAAATCACGCAGGGCTGGTGAGTACAATAGAGCGTGCACCCCTCTACGCTGCACCCGACGCGCGCCGCCTGAATGATGGCGTTCTGCTCGGCGTGAACGGCATAACAGAGTTCATGCATGGTGCCGCTCTTAATGTTCAGCTTTTTCCTCAAACACTCTTGCTTGTCCACGCAGCTCTTTATACCCTGCGGGGCGCCGTTGTAGCCCGTGGCGATTATCCGCTTATTTTTGACTATCACAGCCCCGACGTGCCTGTTTTCCTGAAAGCAGCTCGACCACGTGCCGATCTGCTCGGTCATTTCCATGAACCGTTTATCCCATTTATCCATAAGCGCTTCTCCGTTACGGAAATATTATAACGCCAATGACAAAAAAAAGCAATTTTTTAAGTTCTTTTGTTTGACTTTATTTTATAGTGTTTATAAAATATCTGTAACTAAAAAGAAATAAATTCGGAGGAATTGTTTAATGACCATCAAACCTTTATTCGATAAAGTTGTCGTTGAAGGGCTTAAAGCGGAAGAAAAGACAAAAAGCGGTCTTTATCTCACCGCGGCTTCACAGGAAAAACCCGCCACATGCGTTGTCGTCGCAGTGGGTCCCGGCGGCGTTGTCGACGGAAAAGAAGTTAAAATGCAGGTTAAACCCGGCGATAAGGTTCTGCTCTCCAAGTACAGCGGCACCGAAGTGAAAGTCGAGGACAAAGAGTATACGATAATCCGCCAGAGCGATATTCTGGCAATAGTCGAATAATTTTCAAGGAGATTTATATATGGCTAAACAGATCAAATACGGCGACGACGCGAGAAAGGCGCTCGAAACGGGCGTAAACGTCGTTGCGGATACGGTTAAAATCACTCTCGGTCCCAAGGGCAGAAACGTCGTTCTCGACAAGAAATACGGCGCTCCCCTTATCACCAACGACGGCGTTACCATCGCCAAAGAGATTGAACTCGAAGACCCCTTCGAAAACATGGGCGCACAGCTCGTAAAAGAGGTCTCCACCAAGACCAACGACGTCGCGGGCGACGGCACCACCACCGCCGTTGTGCTCGCACAGGCGATCGTCCGCGAAGGGCTCAAAAACCTCGCCGCGGGCGCGAACCCCATAATCCTCAAAAAGGGCATCTCCGCGGCTGTTGATACCGCCGTTGCAAAGATACAGGCGATCTCCAAGCCCGTAGAAAATAAACTTGCAATCTCGCAGGTAGCCTCTATCTCCGCGGGCGACGAAAAGATTGGCGAACTTATCGCCAACGCCATGGAAATAGTCGGCAAAGACGGCGTTATCACCGTTGAAGAGGGCAAGACCATGAACACAGAGCTCTCCACCGTTGAGGGCATGCAGTTCGACAGGGGCTACGCCTCCGCCTACATGGTCACCAATACCGACAAGATGGAAGCCGTGCTCGACAATCCCTACATTCTCATAACCGACAAAAAGATCTCGGCTTTGCAGGAGATACTTCCCGTTATCGAGCCCATTGCCCAGCAGGGCGCAAGGCTGCTTATTATCGCCGAGGACGTAGAGGGCGACGCGCTCGCCGCGCTTATCGTAAATAAGCTGAAGGGCGTATTGAACTGCGTAGCGGTAAAGGCTCCCGGCTTCGGCGACAGAAGAAAGGAAATGCTTCAGGATATCGCCGTTCTCACGGGCGGCACCGTTGTTTCAAGCGATTTAGGCTACGAATTCAAGGACGTAACTCAGGATATGCTCGGCAGAGCCGCACAGGTAAAGGTCGATAAGGACAACACCACAATTATAAACGGCGCGGGCGACAGCGAAAATATCAAGGCGCGCGTCAACTCGATAAAGGCGCAGATCGCCGAAACCACTTCCGACTACGACAGGGAAAAATTGCAGGAAAGACTTGCAAAACTTGCGGGCGGCGTTGCGGTCATAAACGTAGGCGCGGCTACCGAAGTTGAAATGAAGGAAAAGAAACTCCGCATAGAGGACGCCCTCGCCGCAACGAGAGCGGCTGTCGAAGAGGGAATCGTTCCCGGCGGCGGCGTTGCCCTCCTTTCCACAGTTCCCGAACTCACTAAGCTCGTATCCAAACTCGAAGGCGACGAAAAGACGGGCGCGGCGATAGTTCTCAAAGCCATTGAAGAGCCCGTCCGCCAGATCGCAAAGAACGCCGGTTACGACGGTTCTGTCGTGGTGAACAACATTCTAGGCAGCAAAAAGCCCAACTACGGCTTCGATGCACTCAAAAACAAGTACACCAACATGGTCGAGAGCGGAATTATCGACCCCACGAAGGTTGCCCGCTCTGTTCTTCAGAACGCGGCTTCGGTTGCGGCGACCCTCCTCACCACAGAGAGCGTTGTAACCGATATCCCCACTCCTCCCGCGCCTGCGGCTCCCAACCCCGACATGGGCGGCATGTATTGATATAATATAGGAAATATTAACACCCCCGAAGCTCAATCGCTTCGGGGGTGTTATTCAATTTGTACATTAAAGCATACAGCCATTTACCTTGACAAACACACTATAAACTTGTATAATTATTTTGACTATAAAACAAGTGTATATCAACCTGCAATTTGCCTGTTATATTGGGCAATAATTACAGTTACTTACGGAGGGAATATGTTGTTAGATAAACTTAGTGAAAAATTGTCTAGGAAAAGTGCGCTGACGGATGAAACGCAAGCGTTGCTAAATAATGTTAAAGTTTCCAATAAAAATAAAATAGTTAAAAAAATTGCTACACTTATGCTGGCTGGCGCAATGGCTCTGGCTCCAATTGGTATTGCGGCATGCACGGCAAATTGTGGCGTCATCAACAACCCAACCGAGCAAACCCAACCCAACACCCCCGGCGGCAACACAGGCACTAACCCTGGCGGAAATAATGATGACGATAAAGAAAATATTATTGATAACTTAAGCGATATAACTAAAACAGTAGAAACCGACTCTTATTATAGAAGTTTGGGTGAAAGATGTAGGAAAAACAATAGAATTTTAGATCCCGACATGAAGCCTATCCCATTTAAATTTTTAAGAAATCATGGCCATAATGTAGATGCATATTTGGATGGCACACTAGATGTGTTTGCCAGCAGTTACATTTATGATGATGATAAAAACCACATATATGTTTCAGTAAAAGCTGAAAATGTTTCAACTCATCAATACGGCAACTACTACACAAACTATGTGCTAAAATATCCACTAACCAATCAAGAATATTCAGATTATGTTACATTAAGTAAAAACGGTGCTATCCAAGCATTTTACTTTATTCAAGAGTTAGACAATCAAAAAACTCCTGAAATTGTAAATCAAATTAATGTGCAAAAAGAAACTTATAATAAAATGATTACAGAATACACAAAAAATAAAAATATTAACATAAATAATTATAATGCCTTTTGCATTGATTTGATAAATTTTAATAACGATGAAATAAATATATCTATTCGTGGAGCTTCTACCTCTAATAACTCAAGAACTTTAATAGGTAATCTACAAATTACGCCATCTTCTTTTACTCAAATGCACACTTATGACAACAATGTATTGTATATGGGATTTGCTGAAAGAGTTTATTTTGATCATCTAGATAAGTATAAAGATTCTTTACAAAATATAACCTCATTTAGTTATGGTGAAAAATTTACCGGAACTAATCCTTATCCTTATGAATTATTTGATAATGTTAAAAACAAATAATAGAACCTATATCTTCATTTTCTATAGCACCAGTATCATCATTTTTATAGGTAAAATCTTGTCCTGCGCCACCAAGAATTACACGCACACTTTCTACAAAGTTAGTTGTGCCAGAATTTGGCCAAGTAGAATTTGGTTTATATAACCAATATCCGTCCATATAAAATAAAGGTCTGCGGTATATTGCCGCAGACCTTTATAAATGAACTATGCACCGAACTTCTTTAAAATGCGTTCCAAGGCGTATTTGCCGTGCTCGTAGGTGAGCCCGCCCTGAAAATATGCTACATAGGGAGGCTTTAAGGGTCCGTCCGCCGAGAGCTCTATGGAAGAGCCCGACACAAAGGAACCCGACGCCATAATTATCTTGTCGTCGTAACCGGGCATATCCCACGCCTCGCAGGTGACATAGCCGTCCACGGGCGAGGCATATTGGATCTCCCTGATAAAGTCCACCATCTTTTCGGCGCTGTCGAAGCGGATCGCGCGCGTTATGTCGTGCGGGGTCTTGTCCACCGCGGGATAGTTGACATACCCGAGTTCGCTCATGGCTTGACCTATCAGAAGAGAGCATTTCAGCGCCTGCGCCACTACATGGGGCGCCATAAAAAGCCCCTCATAGAAATATTGGTATCCGCCCGCGTACGAGCCGACCTCCAACCCAATCGAGGGCGCAGTGAGCCGCCTGCCTATCATATCGATATATCTTTGCTTTCCGCAGATATAGCCGCCCGTGGGCGCAAGCCCGCCGCCCGCGTTTTTTATGAGCGAGCCGACGATTATGTCCGCGCCGCATTGGGTGGGCTCCTGCCTTTCCACAAACTCGCCGTAGCAGTTATCCACGAAAATACAGCCCTCAAAGCCCAGAGAGCGCACGAATTTGCAGACTTCGCCTATCTCCTCGCAGGAAAAGGCGTCCCGCAGCTCATACCCGCGCGAACGCTGGATATACACTACCTTTACAGCCTTGCCGAGCTTTTTTGCCACTTCTTCAAAGTCGATTTTGCCGTCTTTTAAGTCGCAACACACAAATTCGACGCCGAAATCCTTTAACGAGCCGTTGTTCTCGCCGAAAACCACGCCGCGGAGAGTGTCGTAAGGCATTCCGCTGACGCAGAGCACCTCGTCGCCCGGCTTTACCAAGCCGAACAGCGCCACCGTGAGCGAATGGGTGCCCGAAACGAGATGGGGCGAGACGATTCCCGCTTCTGCGCCGAAAACTTCGGCGTACAGCGTCCCGAGGGCGTCCCTGCCCTCGTCGCCGTAGCCATACCCCGTAGTGCCGCAAAAGTGGCGAGCCGCTATGCGGCGATCGGCAAACGCCTCTATAACTTTCCTTTGATTATAATAGGCAACGTCCTCAATTTCTTTGAATCTGCCTTTGAGTTTTTCCTCGCATTCGCTTATAAGATCCATTTTCACTTCACCAATTCAGTAACATATTCCGCCCGCGCATTGCTCGGCTCAAGCCACACAATGTTGGGCAATTTTTTAAAAAAGGTTATCTGCCTCTTGGCGTAATGACGGGTATTTGTCTTGATTATGTCACACATAGTACTCTCATTATCGCCATTTTCAAGGCATTTGACCACTTCTTTATAGCCTATCGCCTGCATACAGCGGCAATTTTCGTCTATTCCGAGTTTTAAAAGCGATTTGACTTCCCCAACGAGCCCGCGCGCAAACATCTCCTCCACGCGGCGGTCGATCCTCTTATACAGCTCTTCGCGCGGGTAGTCTATCGCTACGGCGGCATAGCCGTATTTCGGCTGCATTACGTCGTTTTGCTCCGACTTTTTGATCCCGCTCGTCTCAAAAATTTCGAGCGCACGGATCACCCTTTTCACGTCGTTCACGTGCAGAACTTCCGCGGTCTTGGGGTCTGCTTCTTTCAAGAGCGAATAGAGATATTCCCTGCCCCTGCTTTCAAGTATTTCGGCATATTTTTTCCGTATCGCGGCGTCCGCGCCCGAATTGCCGTATGAAAGGTCGTAAATCAGCGAATTTATATAAAAACCAGTGCCGCCGCAGATTATCGGCGTCATGTTCCGGCTTAAAAGCGACCGAACAATGGGCGAAGCCGCGCTTTCGTAGTCGAACACGCTGTAATCGCACCGCGGATCCGCAACGTCTATCATGTGGTGCTTTACGCCCCTTCTCTCCTCAGCCGTGGGCTTGGCTGTGCCTATGTCGAGCCCTCTGTATACGAGCTGCGAATCGGCGGAAATGACCTCGCTTTTCAGTTTTATCGCGCAGTCTACCGCAAGCGCGGTCTTTCCCGTGGCAGTCGCCCCGCAGATTATGAGCAGTTTTTTCAAATCACACTATCCTCTTGAACATTTTTTCAATGTCGCGCTTGGAGAGCGTGACGCATATCGGTCTGCCGTGCGGGCATTTCAGCCCGACGTTGCCGTCCAGCATTTTGAAGAGCTTGTTTATCTCCTGCTCGGTGAGCTGTTTTCCGCCCTTTACGGCGTGCTTGCAGGCTGTGCTCGCGAGCTTTTCTTTCAGAATGTCCTCAAGTTTTATCTCCTTAAAGCTGTCGAGATCGGCGAGCACATCGTAGAAAAATTCCTTTACGTTGATATCTTTTAAATCGCTTGGGATCTCGTCGATGCGGTAAGTTTCTATGCCGAAAGGCGTTATCGAAAAGCCCAATTCGGAAAGAACGCCGAGATTTTTTTCGAGAAAGCGGCATTCTTCGCTGTTCAGATTGATTACATATGGCGCCAGAAGGGGCTGGCGGGAGATATTGCGCCTCGATCTTATTTTGGCGACGAGTTTGTCGTATAAAAGCCTCTCGTGCGCGGCGTGCTGGTCAATGAGAAACACGCTGTTGTGATACTCGTATATAAGATAGGTGTTGAATACCGTTCCGCAGAATTTGCAGGTTTCATACGCGATGCGCTCCTGCATCCTTATCTCGTAATCTTCCTCGAACCTGCGAATGGTCTCCAATTCGGGCGGCAGGGGACCGACCGAGCTGTCCGTGACGCTCGCCGTGCCCTCGTCGAGAACGAACGGGCTATACTTTTTCAGCTCTTCCTCCGCGCCGAAATATTGGTGCATGGGCATATCCCTCTGCGGGTTGAACCCCTTGTCCTCGTCGGAGGGCTCCTCCTTTGGCTCTTCTGGCTTTTTGGGAGGCAAGTCCTCGGGTGACCTCGTAAAGGGCTCGGGCATATATTTTTCGACGAGCGAATCGGGGACGGACGCCCCGTCTTCCGCATAGATCCTGTTCTTTTCGCCATCGGAATCGGAATATGAGCGCATTTCGGGCAATCTTCCGCTGCTTAGAACAAAGCTCGCCGCGGTCGCGGTACCGTCGAGTACGGAAGAGATTATCTTGTACACCGCGCCGAAAATCTTTCTCGGGTCGGCAAAGCGCACGTCCGCCTTGTTGGGATGCACGTTGACGTCGGCCTCGCCCGCGCCCACGCCGATATTGAGGACGTAAAACGGAAATTGCCTCTTCATGGCATAGCTCGCGTAGGCGTTTGAAACGGCTGTGGCAATGGTGCTGTTTACAATGTATCGCCCGTTCAAAAACACGGTCTGATAGCTCTTATTGGGCTTGAAAAAGTTTTGGTTGCCGATAAACCCGCTTACTTTAACGCCGTCCTTTTCCGCCTCTATCTTAAAGCACTGCGGAATCACCTTTGCGCCGTAGACCTGCGCCACGGCTTCGTCGAGACCGCCGCCGAAAGACTGCAATGTGAGTTTGCCGTCGGCGAAATATTTGAATGAAACGCGGGGATTGCCGAGGATAAAGCGGGAAACGAACGAAGTTATGTCGCTCTCCTCCTTTTTGTCGGGCTTCATGAACTTAGCCCTCACGGGCGTGTTGTAAAAGAGATCGCGCACCGTCACCACGGTGCCCTTGGGCAAGGCGGCGGGCTTTACCTCCCCGCAGACCCCGCCTTCGCAGGTAATTTCATTGGCGGGCGAAGATTCCGTAACCGAAGTTATAGTCACCTTTGATATCGCCGCAATGCTGGCGAGAGCCTCTCCCCTGAAACCGAGAGTGGAAATATTGTCGAGGTCGTCGGCTTTGAATATCTTGCTCGTCGCGTGCGGCAAAAACGCGGATGGCAAATCGTCTTTATAGATGCCCGAACCGTTGTCCGAGACCTTTATCAGCTGCTTACCGCCCCTTTCAATGCGAACCTCGATCTCCGTCGCGCCTGCGTCGAGGCTGTTTTCTATGAGTTCCTTTACGGCGGAATAGGGTCTGTCAACCACTTCGCCCGCCGCTATTCTGTTGTACACGCTCTGCGAGAGTATGTTAATCCTCTTCATCTTTCACCTTCTCAATGAGCTCGCCGACAAGGAACAGCGCCTGCATCGGCGAGAGATTGTTTATATCCGTTTCAAGCAAGATCTTTTCAGCTTCGCTTCTCACGGGTTTCGGGCTCTCCTCCCGTTCGACCCTCTTTTTTTCGCCGCTTTCCACCATTTTGAGTATCTGTTTGGCACGGGAAGTCACTTCCGCGGGCACCCCCGCAAGGGAAGCCACTTCAATGCCGAAACTCCTGTTGGCGCCGCCTCGCATGATCTTCCGCAGGAAAATTATCCCGCCGCCTATCTCTTTGACCGAAACCTGATAGTTCTTTACGCCGTCGAGGCTGCTTTCAAGCTCGGTGAGTTCGTGATAATGGGTGGCGAACATGGTCTTTGCGCCTATCTTTTGGGTCAGATATTCGATTACCGCCCATGCTATGCTCAGCCCGTCGTATGTGCTTGTGCCCCTCCCGACTTCGTCGAGTATAAGCAGGCTGTTTTTTGTGGCGTTTCTGATTATCGTTGCCACCTCTATCATTTCGACCATGAACGTGCTTTGGTCGGAAATGAGGTTGTCGCTCGCCCCCACGCGCGTGAATACCTTGTCGATAAGCGGGATCTGCGCGGACTTTGCGGGCACAAAACAGCCGAGATGCGCCATTATCGCAATGAGCGCGGTCTGCCGCATATACGTGCTCTTGCCCGCCATATTGGGACCCGTTATTATCATAGTCCTGTTTTCACCCTCGTCCAAAAGGGCGTCGTTGGGAATGAATTTCTCCTTGGAAATGACGTCCACCACGGGGTGCCGCCCGTCCTTTATTATGAGCGGCTGACCCGCGTCGACTATCTCTGGACGGACGTAGCGGTTTGTCATTGACACATCCGCAAAGGCTACAAGCATGTCTAAAAGGGCGAGATTTGCCGATATACTCTTCAATTTCTCTATGTTTTGCGCTAAGATCTGCTTTATCTGTTCATAGAGCTCGGCTTCGAGCCTTAGCGAGTTCTCCTCGCTCGACAGTATCTTTTCTTCGAGCTCTTTCAGCTCGTCGGTGATATACCTCTCGCAGTTGGTGAGCGTCTGCTTGCGCTGATACCTCAAAGGCACCTTGTCGCAAAAAGATTTCGTAACCTCTATGTAATATCCGAAAACCTTGTTGTAGTTTATCCTCAGATTTCTGATGCCCGTTTCATCCCTCTCCCGCGCCTCGATATTTAAAAGAATGCTCTCCGAATTTTTCTTGACGTTTCTGAGTTCGTCGAGATTTTGGTTGAAGCCCTCTTTAATATATCCGCCGTCGCGCATGAGCGCAGGCGACGGGCGCTCGATGGCGTTATCGAGCAGCGAGGCGAGCGAGGACAAATCGTAAATGCCGTCGGAGATATCCTTTAGGGCTTGCGACTTGAACCCCGAGAGCTGGAACTTGATATTCGGAAGCACTGCGAGCGAATCCGCGAGCGCAAGGCAATCCTTGGGCATTACGTTGCCGTTGCTTATTTTGCCCGCTATCCTCTCCACGTCGTGCACTTCTTTGAAAAGATCCTGTAACGCGAGTCGTATGACCGTGGCGTTGCACAGTTCCCCCACTCCGTCGAGCCTGTAATTTATCTGTTCTCTGTCGTACAGCGGATAGGTTATTGCCGACCTCAACAGCCTTGCGCCCATCCCCGTCTTTGTCTTGTCGAGGAGCCATAAAAGGGAACCGTACTTTGAGCCGCCGCCCAAATTTTTGACTATTTCGAGATTTTTTAATGCGACGACGTCGAGCTGCATGTACTTGTCGCTCATGAAATACCCGACGTTATCTATATTTTTAAGCGCGTGCATCTGCGTTTCGCGCAGGTATTCGATAAGGGCTCCCACCGCAGATATTGCGTTGCCCTTGCCCGCTATGGGATAAGCTTCGAGGGAATTAACGCCGAATTGCTCTTTTATGATCCTTTCAGCCGCGTCTTGCCCGAACGCCCAGCCGGGATAACTCGAAAAGGCGGGCAATACCCCCGCCGCCGTCTCTTTGAGATTTTTCGAGGCGAAGAGCATATCGTCGTTGCAGATTATCTCTTTCACGCCCAGCTTCACCATCTGCGCAGTGGCTCTGGCGGCGCCGTCGGGGAAGTACTCCGCAACTTTCAGCTCGCCCGTGGTGATGTCAGCCCATGCGAGAGCCGCCACTTCTCCGTTCTTGTAGGCGCAGCAAATGAAGTTATTGGACCTCTCGTCGAGCTCGGAATCGGCGGTCACGGTCCCCGCCGTCACAACGCGCACTACATCGCGCGCAACGATCCCCTTTGCCGTGGCGGGATCCTCCAGCTGCTCGCATATGGCGACTTTCAGTCCTGCCGCCACCAATTGCGATATGTATGAGTCTGCGGCGTGATAGGGCACGCCGCACATGGGCGCTCTTTCGGGCAGACCGCAGTCCCTTCCCGTAAGGGTCAAATCGAGGATCTTCGACGCCTTAACCGCGTCGCCGAAGAACATCTCGTAAAAGTCCCCGAGCCTGTAAAACACTATACAGTCCTTATACTTGTCCTTGACGGACAAATAATGTTGCATCATAGGTGAAAGAGCCATAATTTTATTCCTTTACTACCTCTCCCGTAAGCGATATGCCGTTTGCGGCGGCTATTTTTACGTTGACAAATTTACCTATAAGATTTTCGCCGCTTTCAAAATACGCCATTCTGCCGAACTCGTCCCTGCCCAAATACAATCCCTTTTTGGCGTCGAAATCCTCGCAGAGTATCTCCACCGTCTTGCCCACATATTTCAAAGACTGCATGCGGGTCTGCGAATTGACAAGTTCGACAAGGCGCATTATGCGCTCTTTGGAAACTTCCGCGGGGATCTGGTCGGGCATTTTCGCCGCGGCAGTCCCCTCTCTTTTCGAATATACGAACGTGAACGCCGACGAAAAGCCGACTTCTTTGACAAGTTCGAGTGTCTTATTAAAGTCCTCGTCGCTCTCGCCCGGAAAGCCGACGATTATATCGGTCGATACGGCGCAGTCGGGCACATATTTTTTTAAAATCTCGATTTTTTTGAGATAATCTGCCGCCGTGTACTTTCTGTTCATGGCTTTAAGCACGGCGTCAGAACCGCTCTGCACGGGAAGGTGAATAAGGCGGCAGATCTTGCCGCAGTCGGCGACGGCTTTCGCGAGGTCTTCCGAGAAATCTTTGGGGTGGCTCGTCATGAACCTGAGCCTGAATTTTCCCTCTATTGCGGAAACGCGCCTTAAAAGTTCGGGGAAAGAGACGTCGTCCGTGCCGTTTGAATATGAATTGACGTTCTGCCCGAGCAGAGTCAGCTCTCTGTATCCCTCTTGCACGAGGGCGGCGGCTTCATTCAAAATGTCGGAGGACTTGCGGCTCCGCTCCCTGCCCCTGACGTAGGGCACTATGCAGTAACTGCAAAAATTATTGCAGCCGTAAGTTATGTTTATCCATGCGTTCGGATAGCTCGTTCTGAGCGGCTTTTCGTCCTCGCAAATTTCGCCGTCGCTCTCCTCGATCTCTATGACAGCCTTTTTTGAACCCTGCTTTTTGAGAATGTATTCTTTCAGCTTGTTAAGGTTATGCGTGCCGAAAATAATGTCCACATAGGGAAATTTTTCATGCAGAGCTCCTGCCTTGCCCATCTGCTGTGTAAGACAGCCGCCCACGGCGATAAGCATGTCCTTTTTGGCGGCTTTCAGACTTTTCAGCATGCCAATATTCCCATAGGCGTGATTTTCTGCGTTTTCCCTTATGCAGCAGGTATTGAACACGACTATATCGGCGCGTTTGATGTCGTCGCAGCTTTTATACCCGAGCTCCGAGAGAATGCCCGCTATCTTTTCGGATTCGTGAACGTTCATCTGGCAACCGTACGTCACGATGTGATAAAATTTATCCATAATATATAAGCCCGAAAATTATTATACAATTTTCGCCGCGTTTTTTCAAACAAATACGCAACAAATATAAAATTTTATAAATACTAATTGCAGTGACTAAATTTTTGAAAATTACGGGGATAGTGCTTCTGTCCGCCGCCATTGTAGCCGCCGCGCTGTGGCTTTCATTTCTCGCAATAACGCAAGGCGCCGTCCTCGACGAAAAAAAACTGACGTCCGTCAGCTCGGATATCGCGCTTTACGATATAAACGGCGAAAAAATTTCCGCGGCTTCCCTCTCAAAAAGGCGTGAAAACGTCAGGCTTAAAGAGATTCCCTCGCACACCCTGAACGCGTTCATAGCTTCCGAGGACAGAAATTTTTATTCGCACGGCGGTCTGAATTACAGGCGAATGGCAAAGGCGCTGTATAAAAACGTCGTTTCCCGCTCGTTCAAGGAGGGCGCGTCCACTATAAGCCAACAGCTCGTGAAGAACACGCACCTTTCCAACGAAAAGACCATAACGAGGAAACTTAAGGAAATAAGGCTGACGAAAGAACTCGAAAAGCGCTATCAAAAAGACGAAATACTCGAAATGTACCTGAACACGATCTACTTCGGGCACAACTGTTACGGCATTGCCGGCGCCGCAGAATTCTATTTCGGCAAAAAACCTTCCGAGCTCGACTTGAACGAGAGCGCCGTACTCGCGGGACTTTTAAGCTCCCCCAACAACTATTCGCCCTTCAAAAACCCCGAAAAATGCCTTGCAAGGCGGAATATCGTGCTGAAAGCGATGCTGGCGTGCAACTTCATAGACGGCGGCGAATACGAAAAGACCGCCGCAGAGCCGATAATCGTTAAAAACGGCGGGAACGCGGCGCAATACTCTGACTACGTAAACTGCGTTTTCGACGAACTCGAGGATTCGGGGCTGGACGTCTACTACCTTAACGGCGACTGCAAAATTTACACCTATATGGACAAGAATCTGCAAAAAGCGGTTGAAAGCATAGATTATCCGTGCGACCGCTCGGTCGTCGTCACTGACAACTCAGGCGGAGTTTCGGCGTTTACGAGCACGATAGGCAACGCAAAACGGCAGCCCGGCTCCACCATCAAGCCGCTTGCCGTATACGGACCGGCAATAGAGGAAAAACTTATCCACACCTCGACCAAGATCGCAGACGAAAAGACCGACTACAACGGCTATTCGCCCGAAAACAACGACGGAAAATATCACGGCTATGTGACGGTGACTGACAGCATCTGCCAAAGTTATAATATCCCCGCGGTCAAGGTTTTAAACGAAATCAAGCCCGAACTCGCCGAAAAGTATCTTAAAAATATGCGTATAGAACTCGAAGAGAGCGACAAAAACCTTTCGCTCGCGCTCGGCGGCATGACGTACGGGATACCGCTGAAAAATCTCGCCGACTCCTATTCGGTATTCGCAAACGGAGGCGTTTTCCGACCCTCGCATTTTATAAAAATGATAGTTGACAGGCGAGGAAATGTCATTTACAGCGCCACGGAGGAAAAGTACAGAGTATTTTCCGAGGGCACCTGTTCCCTTTTGAACGAGGCAATGATAGAGACGTCAAAGCGCGGAACAGCAAAAAAGCTGAAAAACCTCGGTTACGACGTCGCTTCAAAGACGGGCACATGCGGCAACAAGGATGGAAACACCGACGCATACAGCGTAAACTACACTTCGGAAAACTGCGTCGCCGTATGGCTTGGAGACAAAAACAACAAGCGTGCGGACATAAGCGGCGGCAAAGACTGCTGCAAAATATCCGCCGAAATACTTTCAGAGCTCTACTCCTCGCATATTCCCGCCCCGCTCGAGACCGAAAAGGGCACAAAGACGGTAGAAATCGACGCCGACGACTATAACTCAAAGAACAAAATCGTCATTGCCGACCCGCTTTCTCCTCAGATAAACAAGCTGAAGATCAAGGTGCTCGAAAACAATCTGCCAAAAGAACACTCGACAAAATTTTCCCGTCCGGAAATTACCGAACCCGAAATATTTCTTGAAAACAATGCCGTAAATATCCAATTATGTCAGACAAAGTACTATTCATATTTGATAAATAGGGCTAAAAACGGCAAAAATGAGCTCATATACGACGGAAAATGGATAAAGAATTTTAAAGACGAGCCCGAAGAGGGAACATACCTGTACTCCGTCACGCCATACTACTCATGCGACGGAAAGAGGTATTACGGCGAAAAGATATGCCTCCCCGCGGTAAAGATCGGCGATGGCGGAAAGGCTCCGCAGGTAAAGATACCCGACATAATCAACGAAGATTGGTATAACAGATAAATGCGGGTTTATTTAAACCCGCATTTACTATAATTTCATTGTTTCGAGAGTTTTCAACGCCTCATCCACGAGGGCGGGCACGTCGAGCTTGCTCTCCTCTTCTTCCACAGTCTGCAACGACGGCTTTATTACGGGATGCTTCGGCAAAAATACCGTGCAGCAATCCTCGTAGGGCTGTATGGATATTCCGAACGCGCCTATATTTTTGCTCCGCTCGATAATTTCGTCCTTGTCAAAGCCGCATAATGGGCGCAGGACCGGCAGATTTTTGATTGCGCTGTTTGAAGACGTTATGCCCTCAATAGTCTGGCTTGCCACCTGCCCGAGGCTCTCACCCGTGATTATGCACTGCGCGCGGGTCTTTTCGGCAACTTTTTCGGCGATCCTCATCATGAACCGCCTCAGCAACGTCACCATATATTCGCCGTTGCACTTTTTGTGTATCTCTTCCTGAATGTGCGTCACAGAAACGATATGAAGTGAAGTGCCGCACGTATATTCGGATAGCACTTTGGCAAGTTCTATCACCTTGTCGCGGGCTTGCAGATTTGTGTAAGGATAGCTGTGGAAATGCAGACAGTCTAAACTCATGCCCCTCTTTGCGATCATATGCCCCGCTACAGGGCTGTCGATGCCACCCGAAAGAAGCAGCAATCCCTTGCCCGAAGTGCCGACGGGCATTCCGCCCGCGCCCTTTACGAATTCATTGAACACAAGCGTCGTGCCGTTTTCGCGGACGTCGATATTTATTACCGACTGCGGCTCGTGCACGTCTACTTTCAAGGCGGGATTTGCAGCAAGAAGCCTTCCGCCTATCTCCGCGCTTATCTCCATCGAGTTGAGCGGAAATGTCTTGTCCGCCCTGTGGGTATCCACTTTGAAAGTGCCCTCGCGGCAAGCCACCGCACTCGCGGCGCGGAAGATCTCGTCCATAGCTGTGGGCGCCTTGATGCCTACGCTCAGAGAATGTATCCCGAATACCTTATCGAGTTTGGCGAGGATAAGCTCTGTGTCCTTCTCTTCGAAATTTTCAAGAAGATATCTTCCGCTCTGTCTCCTCAGCTCGTGGCGCACGCCTCTTAAAGATTTTTCGATATTTATTCCGAACACGCGCTCGAAGTAGCCCCTGTTTTTGCCCTTTAAGTGTATTTCGGAATATCTGATTATGATTACTTTTTCCATTTTATTCCATTATACGTTTTCTGTTCGCAACAACTCCGTTTAATATCTTCGCACCGTTTAAGACCTCTTCCTCGGTGTTTTCGGGCGAAAAACTCAGCCTTAAAACGCCGTCTGCAAGCGTTTCGCCCATTCCGCAGGCAAGGATTATCCGCGAATACCGCTTTTTGTCGTTTGAGGCGCATGCGGAGCCCGTGCCTATTACCAACCCCATGTCGTCCGCCTCGTGCATTATTGTCTCGCCGCGGAGCCCCTCCGCTGCCACAGTGAGGATATACGGCGAATTTTCTTCGGGGGAAATCCTCTTGAACAGCGACTTATCCAAAGACTGCCACATCAGTTCGTTCAGTTTGCGCATGCGCGAAAAATTCGCCTCCAAGCCGAAGTATCTCTTCATTGCCGCGAATTCGAAATCCTTTATCCCGAACACGTTTTCCGTGCCGCTTCGCAACCCGTTTTCCTGTCCACCGCCGAAAATTATGGGCTTGACGGCTATATTTTTACGCTTGAACAGCGCGCCGCACCCCTTTACGCCGCCTATTTTATGCGCGCTGACGGAGTACATGTCCACCGTCCGCGGCAAGCTGAAAGGGAGCTTTCCGAACGCCTGAACGCCGTCCGAATGAAAGAGCGCCGACCTGTTCTTCTTTTTTACGGCGGCGGAAAGCGCCGAAATGTCGTTTACCGCGCCCGTCTCGTTCCCGACGTGGATAACGGAGACGAGCGAAGTGTTTTCGTCGACGAGATCCAAAAGGCTCTCCGCGTTCACGCTCCCGTCGGAGTTCAGCGCGGCAAAGCGGACGTCGGCACCGCGCTGGCGGAGCTCGTTTGCTGCGTTGAACACAGCCGAATGCTCGCCGAGCGTGGTGACGAGATTGCCCCTTTTAATTCCAGAAAACAGCGCGTGATTGTCGGCTTCGGTCCCGCAGGACGTGAAAATAAGGTCGAAATCGTTGCACGGCGCAATGAGCGAGAGCAGATTTTTCCTCGCCTCGCGAAGCGCGAGCTGTATTTTATAACCTTCCGCATACAGTGCGGAAGGATTATAAAAATCGCTCTCGAGATATTCAAGCGCCCTTTTAAGGCAGTCGGCGTCGGGTTTTGACGTCGCAGCGTTATCAAAATATATCATCAGATCTCGATCGACCCTTCAAATGAAAGTTTTACGGGACCGTCGAGCTCGACGCAGTCCTCTTTGCAGGTGACAAACAGATCGCCGCCGGCGAGTTTTACTGTCACGGCGCTTCCGCCGAGGCAGAGCCCGAGATTTTTTGCGGCGACCGTAGAAGCGGCAGCCGCAGTCCCGCAGGAAAGCGTTTCACCGTTCCGCTTTTCCCATACGCGCACTTTTATGGTGAGGTTGTTGATCACCCTTACGCACTCGACGTACGAATCCGCCGGCAGAAGCCCGCTGTCGGCTACCGCCTGACCGAGCGCTTCCATATCCACGTCCTCTACCTTATCGAAGAAGAAAACGCAGTGCGGATTGCCAACGTTTACGTAATAGGCTTTAAAGGTCTCGCCGCGGTAGACGATTTTGATCTCCTCGGGGCAGGCGGGAAGCGCAAGCTCTTCCGAAACAGAACTTGCCTTGCCGCCGAACGAGTTGACTTTCAAGGTGTTTACGCCGCAACAGGTCTCAATTTTTATCTCGTCCGAGGCGACCATCTTGTTGTCATATAAGTATTTGGCAACGCATCTCACGGGATTTGCAGCCATTCCCCCGTCGCTTCCGTCGCGGTTGAAAACCCTCACTTTCGCGTCGGCGCAACCCGATTTTTCTATCATGACGATACCGTCGGAACCAATCGCATAGTGTCTGTCGGAGAAGTTTATGGCGAGAGATTCGGGGCAGGTTATGGCGTTGTCCATATTGTTGAAGAATATATAGTCGTTGCCGCAACTGTGCATCTTGCTGAATCTGAGCTTGAGTTTTTCCTTTCTCAGATTGTTTATATCGACAAGTTCGGTATTGAATTGGTTATATCTGCCCGCTATGACGTCCGCGAGCGCGTTTGTGGTGTCGAGGGATGTGAGCACCGTTATTCCGAGAAGGATCGCATGGTGATGCAGGCTGATATAGTTGGTTATGGATTCTATATCCGTCTTACCCGTGTATACAACATAGTCTATCTTGCCCTCGTCCATCAGCTTGAAAATCTCGTCGTTGGTGGAAAGCCTTGCCACGTCCGTACATTCGAGCCCAACGCTTCTTATAACTTTCGCGGTGCCCTTGGTGGCGTATAGCGTGAGCCCGAGGTCGGCGAACTTCTTCACTATGTTCACTATCTCGAATTTATCCTGATCGTTTATCGTGAAGTAAATGCCGGACGGGTGCTGTTTGTCGGGGTGCTTCATATTGAAGCCCGCCGAAACAAGCCCCTTGAAGAGAGCCTCCTCTATTGTCTTGCCTATGCCGAGCACCTCTCCCGTCGATTTCATTTCGGGACCGAGTTGGGAGTTGACGTCGTTCAGCTTTTCAAAGGAAAAGACGGGAACTTTGACCGCCACATAGGGCGACGTGGGATATAATCCCGTGCCGTAACCGAGCTTTTTGAGCTTGGCGCCCATGAGTATTTTAGTCGCCAGATCCACCATCGGCACGCCCGTAACTTTTGAGATATACGGGATAGTGCGCGAGGCGCGCGGATTTACCTCTATGACATAGAGCTGGTTCTGGTAGATCAGGTATTGGATATTTATGAGCCCCTTGGTTTTGAGGGCTTTTGCGAGCTCAACAGAGATATCCACCACCTTTCTCAGCATGGCGTCGCTGAGATTATAGGGGGGATAAACCGCTATCGAGTCGCCGCTGTGCACTCCCGCGCGCTCTATATGCTGCATTATGCCGGGAATGAGCACGTCGGCGCCGTCTGAAATTGCGTCCACTTCGAGCTCCGTGCCCATAAGATATTTGTCGCAGAGCACGGGGTTTTCTATCTTTTGCGAGAGGATAACGTCCATATACCTCTCGATATCGTTCTGTGTGAACGCAATGGTCATATTCTGACCGCCTATGACGTATGAAGGTCTGAGCAGCACGGGATAGCCGAGCGTTTCAGCCGCCTTTACCGCCTCGTCCTTGCTCATGACGGTAAGCCCCTTGGGGCGAGCTATTTCAAACTGCTCCAACAGTTCGTCGAACCTCTCCCTGTCCTCGGCAAGATCCACGCTGTCGGCGGGAGTGCCGAGTATGCGCACGCCCTTTTTATCGAGATAACCGCACAGCTTTATCGCCGTCTGTCCGCCGAAAGTTATGACCACGCCGTACGGCTTTTCCATGTCTATGACGTTCTGCACGTCCTCGGGAGTGAGCGCCTCGAAGTAGAGCCTGTCCGCCGTGTCGAAGTCAGTGGAGACGGTTTCGGGGTTGTTGTTGATTATTATGACCTCATAGCCGAGCCTTTTTAAAGCCCACACGCAGTGAACGGACGAATAGTCGAATTCTATGCCCTGACCTATACGTATGGGACCCGAACCTATGACTATTATCCTCCGCTTCGTGCTCTTTTCGACGAAGGGCTTTGCCTCGTCGTGCTCCTTTTCGTCATATGTCGAATAGAAATAGGGCGTTTGGGCGGAGAATTCCGCGCCGCAGGTATCGACCATTTTGAACACGGCGTTCCTGTGCGTCGGCAGAGGACTGCCCGAAAGTTTTTCGAGTTCCCTGTCGGGGTAGCCGAGTTTTTTGCCGCGGAGATACTGTTCCCTCGTGAGCCTTTTGCCCCCGATCTCCTTCTCGAAGTCGGCGAGATTTTTCAGCTTGCACAAAAACCACTCGTCGATCTTTGTGATCCTGTATATCTCGCTTATGGGAACGCCCCGCTTTATCGCCTGATAGACCACGAACAGCCTTTCGTCGGTGAGTTCGTAAAGTTTTTCGCGTATCTCCTCGTCGGAATATTCCGCGATTTTGGGCATATTGAGAGTGCCCACCGAAATTTCGGCGCCGCGCACGGCTTTCATTATCGCCATTTCGAAGCTCGTGCCTATCGCCATGACTTCACCCGTCGCCTTCATCCTCGTGCCGAGATTTCTCTTCGCATAGAGGAACTTATCGAAGGGCCACTTGGGGAGTTTTACTACTACATAGTCGAGAGTGGGCTCGAAGCAGGCGTACGTCTTGCCCGTGACGTCGTTTTTTATCTCGTCGAGGGTGTAGCCGAGCGCTATTTTTGTGGCGACTTTCGCAATGGGATAGCCCGTTGCTTTGGAAGCCAGCGCCGAAGAACGCGAGACCCTCGGATTCACTTCTATTACGGAATACTCAAAGGAATCGGGATTCAGGGCAAACTGGCAGTTGCAGCCGCCCTCGATCTTGAGTTCGCTTATAATATTCAAGGAAGCCGTGCGCAGCATCTGGTATTCCTTATCGGACAGGGTGACTGCGGGGGCTATTACTATCGAATCGCCCGTGTGTATGCCGACGGGGTCGAAATTTTCCATTGAGCAGACGGTGAGCACGTTCCCCGCGCCGTCGCGCAGAACTTCGAATTCTATCTCCTTCCATCCGCCTATGTACTTTTCAATGAGCACCTGCGTTATGGGCGACAGCATCAACCCGTTGTGGGCAATGAGCCTCAACTCCTTTTCGTCCTTTGCCACGCCGCCGCCCGCGCCGCCCAGCGTATATGCGGGGCGCACGATTACAGGGTAGCCGATCTTTTCGGCGATCTTTACGCATTCATCCACCGAATAGGCTATATCCGAGGGCACGACGGGCTGATTTATCTTCTGCATCGTCTCCTTGAAGAGTTCCCTGTCCTCCGCTCTGTCTATGGATTCGAGATTAACGCCTATAAGCTCTACGCCGTGCTCGGCGAGAAAGCCCGATTTCGCGAGCTGGCAGCCGAGCGTGAGCCCCGTCTGCCCGCCGAGCGACGCAAGCAGGCTGTCGGGTTTTTCCTTTATGATTATCCTCTTTAGGGTGTCTACCGTAAGCGGTTCGAGATATATTTCGTCCGCAAGCGCCCTGTCGGTCATTATGGTAGCGGGGTTGGAGTTACACAAAACGACGTTTATACCCGCGTCTTTAAGCACTCTGCACGCCTGCGCGCCCGCGTAATCGAATTCTGCCGCCTGCCCTATGACAATGGGACCGGAACCTATGACGAGTACTTTTTTGATACTTTCTTTCTTAGGCATTGCGTTTAAACTCCTGCATTTTATTTATGAATTTATCAAAGAGAAAAGCCGTATCCTGCGGACCGCCGCACGCTTCGGGATGGAACTGTACCGTATACGCGTTGAGCTCGGGGTATTCGAAGCCCTCGCAGGTGCCGTCGTTGGCGTTCACATAGCTCAATATGCCGCCCTTGACGCTCGACGAAATGACTTCATAGCCGTGGTTCTGGCTCGAGATATACACCCTGCCCGTTTCGAGATTTTTGACGGGCTGGTTGGCGCCCCTGTGTCCGTATTTCATTTTTTTGGTCTTGCCGCCCATGGCGAGCGCAAAGAGCTGGTGTCCGAGGCATATGCCGAATATGGGCAACTTACCCGCGAGGCGGGCTATATTTTCTATTATTCCGACGTTCTCGGCGGGGTCGCCGGGTCCGTTCGTCAGCATCAGTCCGTCGGGGCGGAGAGCGAGTATCTGCTCGGCAGTGTAATACGAGGGCACTTTAAAGCAGTGGCACCCCCTCTTGACGAGTTCCCTGACAATGTTGTCCTTTGCGCCGAAATCCCAGACGGCGACTCTGTATCCGTTCTGCTCGCCGTACTCTTCGGGCTGCTTACAAGAAACGGCGTCCACGGCGTTTTTTATGACGTAATTTTCCGCTTCGGACAGGTCGGCGAGGGGCTTATCGCTTATCGTGGCGTTCATTACGCCCGCCTCCCTCACTATTTTTGTGAGCTCGCGCGTGTCGATGCCGTAAAGCCCTATCACGTTATGCTCTTTGAGATAGTCGTCGATAGTGCCCTCGCTTCTGAAATTGGAGGGCGCGTCGCACTTCTCGCGGACGATGTAAGCCGACACCCACGGGCGTTTGCTCTCGCAATCGGGAGTTATCGCACCGTAATTTCCGATAAGCGGGAAGGTCTGTGTTACGATCTGCCCGTAATAACTCGGGTCGGTCAACGTCTCGATATAGCCCGTCATTCCCGTCGTGAACACGAGTTCGCCCGTTATTTCGCCGTAGGCGCCGAAGCGGTAACCCGTGAATTGTTTTCCGTTTTGCAGCGTAAGATATGCTTTTATGTTTTTCATACAGCTCCCTTAGGTTTATTTCATAAGTTTGACCATAACGGCCTTCTGTGCATGCAATCTGTTCTCGGCTTCGTCGAAAATTTCTGCCGAATGCTCTTCGAACACGTCGGCGGTTATCTCCTCGCCGCGGTGCGCGGGCAGGCAGTGCATCACCATCACGTCGTTTTTGGCGGCTTTTATGTTGCCCGGGTTTATCTGATAGCCCTTGAAAACCCGGTTGCGCATTTCCCTCTCGGCTTCCATTCCCATGGAAGCCCACACGTCGGTGTAGAGCACGTCCGCGCCAGAAATCGCGGCTTCCACGTCGTCGGTTACGGTGAGCCTGCCCGTATCCTTGCCCCATGCGACTATAGCCTTGTCGGGCTCGTAGCCGTGCGGACAGGCGATGGCGACATTCATTTCGAGCTTTATGCACCCCGCTATGAGGCTGTTCGCCATGTTGTTGCCGTCGCCAACATAGGTGAGTTTGAGATTTTTGAAGCTCCCCTTATACTCCCTCACGGTCATGAGGTCGGCGAGCACCTGACAGGGATGGGCGTAATCCGTCAATCCGTTTATCACGGGTATCGTTCCGTATTTTGCAAGGTCCTCAACCTCTTTTTGGGCAAAAGTCCTTATCATTATACCGTCGAGATAGCGCGAAAGCACTCTGGCGGTATCTTCCACGGGCTCGCCCCTGCCTATCTGCAAGTCGTGCGACGAAAGAAACAGCCCGTAACCGCCGAGTTCGTAAATTCCCGTCTCGAACGAGACGCGCGTGCGCGTGGAGGCTTTCTGGAAGATCATTCCCAGCTTTTTGCCCCTCAGACTGTCGTTGGGGATGCCGTGGTTGCGCTCATATTTGAGCTGGTCGGCAAGATTCAGAATGGAAAGTATCTCTTCCCTCGTCAGATCCTGCAATTTCAATAGATGTTTCATTCCGCTATCACCTCGTTTAATATTGCGATCGCTTCGTCCATTTCGGCTTTGCTTACGTTCAAAGGCGGCAACAGCCTTACTTTGCCGTGCGCCGTGAGCACTATCAGTCCTTTTTTGAGACACTTTTCCGCGACGTCGCGGGCGGATTTTTTTGTCTCTATCCCAATCATAAGCCCCATACCGCTCACGCTCAGCACGTTCCTTATGCGCGATATATGCTCTTTAAGGTAGGCGCCCTTGCCGCGCACCTCCGCCAAGAGGTCGTCGCTGAGTCTCTCAACTATGCTGAGCGCGCCCGCGCAGGCTATTGGATTGCCTCCGAAAGTCGTGCCGTGATCCCCTGCGCCAAGGGTGTTTTTGCACTTATCGAACAGCATGCAAGCCCCTATCGGCAAACCGCCGCCTAGCCCTTTCGCCGTGGTGACGATATCGGGTTCGAGCCCGAACGCCTCGTATGCGTACATATACCCCGTTCTGCCGTTGCCGCACTGCACCTCGTCGCAGATAAGCAATATATCCCTCTCCTTCAAAAAGGTCTGAAGCTCTTTTAAAAACCCTCCGTCGAGGGCGTTCACTCCGCTTTCCCCCTGAACGACCTCCACCATCACGGCGCAGGTCTTATCGGTATACTGTTCCAAAATCCCCTTCATGGTAGGTTCGGCGTATCTGAACCCCTCGGGAAAAGGTCCGAAATATCTGTGGAAGGCGTCCTGCCCCGTAGCCGCCAAAGTTGCCAGCGTTCTGCCGTGGAAGGAATTATTCAGGGTTATTATCTCATATCTCCCGCCGCCGTATTTGTCGTGGGAATACTTTCTTGCGACCTTTATGGCGCATTCGTTCGCCTCAGCCCCGCTGTTGCCGAAAAACACCTTTGCCGCGCCCGTCTTGCGGCACAGCGCCTTTGCGAGTTTTGTCTGCGGCTCGGAATAATAGAGATTGCACACGTGCTGAATGCGCCCTATCTGACCTATCACGGCTTCCTGCCACTTTCTGTCGCACAGCCCGAAAATATTTACGCCTATACCCGTGGAAAAATCAAGATATTCCTTACCGTCGGCGTCATAGATAGCGCCGCCCTCGCCGCGTTCGGCGACAAGCCCGAAACGCGCATAGGTATTGGCTATATATTTTTCGTCGTCGCTCATTATCTGCGCTTTATCCAAGATCTGTCTCCTTTTTGCTAAAATAAAGACTGATTTAATGAATAAATCAGTCAATTGAGGAACATCGTTCCGCTCCCCTCTTCGGACAATATTTCGACCAAAATGGAATGCTCCACCCGTCCGTCTGTGATGAACACTCTGTTAACACCGCGGCGGATCGCCTCTTTGCAACATTCTATTTTCGGTATCATGCCTCCCGATATGATTCCCTGCTTGACAAGCGCGGGTATATCCGAGACGTAAACTTTTTTTATCAGGCTGTCGGGGTCGTCCTTGCAGGCGAGCAAGCCCTTGATATCCGTCATGAGGATCAGGCTCTCTGCGCCGAGCGCGCCCGCCACCGCCGCCGCGGCAGTGTCCGCATTTACATTATATATATTGCCCTCGTCGTCATAGCCGACAGTGGAGAGCACGGGAATGTAGCCGAGATCCAAAAGGTCGGTCAGCAGCGTCGTGTCTATAGAAACGACGTTGCCCACATATCCGAGTTCTTCGCTCTGCCTCTCGCACTTCAACATGTGCCCGTCCTGCCCGCATAGCCCGACGGCTTTGCCGCCGTTTTGTTCGAGAAGGTCGACGAGGGATTTGTTTATCTTGCCCGCGAGCACCATTCTGACAACTTCGGCAGTCTCCTTATCGGTATACCTTAAACCGTTGACGAACTTGGGCTCCATTCCCATTTTGCGTATTACGGAGGATATTTCGGGACCGCCGCCGTGAACGAGCACGACCTTTATCCCGAGAAGATTCAAAACGACGAGATCGCGCATAACGGACGATTTCAAGCCGTCGTCCGTCATCGCATTGCCGCCGTATTTGACGACAAGAACCTTATTGAAATACTTTTTTATGTACGGCATAGCCTCTATCAAAAAGGCAGCCTGCTCGCGCTTATCCATTCAGGTCCTGTAATCTCCGTTTATTTTTACGTAATCATATGTGAGGTCACACCCCCACGCCACTGCCTTGCAGGCGCCGAGGTTCAGATCTATTTCGATGGTAATTTCGTCTTCCGAAAGGACTTCCTTGGCATGATTTTCGGAAAATTCTATGCCGTAGCCGTTGCGGCACACTTCAAGAGCGCCCTTCCGCGAGAGGAAATCGACGTCCACTTTAAGTGGATCGATAGCTTCGCCTGCATAGCCCACGGCGCACAGAACTCTTCCCCAATTGGCGTCCGCGCCGAACATGGCGGCTTTGACAAGGGAGGACTTTATCACCGATCTTGCCACATTTTTAGCCATTTTTACGCTTTTTGCACCGTTTACCCTGCATTCTATAAGTTTTGTCGCGCCCTCTCCGTCCTTTGCTATCATCTTTGAAAGTTTGACGGTGCAATGGGCGAGCGCCCTTCTGAATATGCGGTATTCCCTGCTGCCCTCTTCGATCTCCCGATTACCTGCGAGTCCGTTGGCAAGGATGCAACAGGTGTCGTTTGTGGATTGGTCTCCGTCCACGCTGACCATGTTAAAAGAGTTTTTGACGTCCTCAGAAAGCGCCTTTTGAAGGAGCGCGGGTGAAATATTGACGTCGCTCGTGAGGAAAATGAGGTTTGTTGCCATATTGGGACAAACCATGCCTATCCCCTTTGCGATCGCCCCGATCGTGCAGACCTTGCCGCCTATTTCAAACCGCACCGCAACGGATTTGGGCACGGTGTCCGTAGTCATAATCGCCTCGTTCGCAGCCGCGCTGTTATCGCCGAGCGCCGCATAGAGCGCGCCGATATTTTCCGCCATGGGGGTTATGTCGAGCGTTTGACCAATTACCCCCGTCGAAGCGACTATGACGTCGTCCGCGGGAATGCCCGAAACGCTTTCCACCAAAGCGCACATGCCTTCCGCCACTTCGATGCCGTCGGCGTTGCACGTATTGGCGTTTCCGCTGTTGCAGACTATCGCGCTCGCATAGCCGTCCGCAAGGTGCCTGCACGTGACGGTAACGGGCGCGCCTTTCACAAGATTGGTCGTGTAAACGCCCGCCGCAGCCGCGCGGACTTCGCTGACTATCAGCGCAAAGTCCTTCTTGCTCTTATTTTTTCTTATCCCGCAGTGTATGCCCGCCGCCTTGAATCCTTTAGGTGCGCATACGCCGCCTTCAACTTCTTTCACGATCATTTTAAACCAAAGAAATTCTTTCGTCAAGCCCCAGCATGATATTCATGTTCTGGACGGCGGCGCCTGATGCACCCTTGCCGAGATTGTCGAGCACGCTCGATATGAATATCTGCTCACCATTGCCGCCGACGAATATATGCAATTCGTTTGTGCCCGCAAGCAGATTGGCGGGCAAATAGTCGGGAATTTCCGACGCGGGCGGCACTTTTACAAAGTTCTGTCTCGCATAGTACTCTGCAAAATACTCTCTAATGGCGTCCGGAGAGGCTTTTTTTTCCATCATACTTACATGAATGGGTACGCTCACGCTCATGCCGCAGTAGAAATCGCATATGACGGGATTGAACAGCGGCTTTCGCGTAAGTCCGCACTCCGCCACCATTTCGGGTATGTGCTTGTGCGCAAGCGCGAGGGCGTAGTGCCTCGGAGCTTCAAGAAAGCGGCTTCTCTTTTCGCTCTCGTATTCGGCGATCGCCCTTTTTCCTCCGCCCGAATAGCCCGAGAGCCCGAAAACGGTAAACGGATAGTCCGCCGCCACAAAGCCGCCTTTGACAAGGGGCGCCGCTATGGCGATAAAGCCCGTGGCATAGCAACCGGGATTGGCTACCCTCTTTGCCGCGGCTATTTCCGCCCGCCTTTTTGCCGAGAGTTCGGGAAATCCGTAAACCCACCCGGGAGCCGTTCTGTGCGCCGTCGAGGCGTCGATTACCCTTGCGTTCGGATTTTTTATGAGTTCTGCCGCACGCACAGCGGCGTCGTCTGGTAGACATAAAAAACTTATTTCGGCGGAATTGAGGCACTCCGCGCGCGCCTTTTCATCCCTTCTCCTCTCTTCCGAGAGAGAAATTATTTCGATATCCTGCCGCTTGGAAAGCCGCTCGTATATCTGGAGACCGCACGTTCCCGATTTTCCGTCTATAAAAACGCTGTGCATTACTTTAACTTTTTGCTGTCGAGCAGAGCCTTGACCTTGATGGGCAACCCGAATAGGTTAATGAACCCCTGCGAGTCGGTCTGGTCGTAGCAGTCGTCCTCGCCGAAAGTGGCTATCTCCTCGCTGTACAGCGAATGGGGCGAAGTTATGCCCGCATTGAGTATGTTGCCCTTGTATATCTTGAGCTTTACGTCGCCCGTTACGGTCTCCTGCGTCTTGTCCACAAACGCATCGAGCGCCTCGCGCAAAGGCGTGAACCACTGTCCGTCGTACACCATTTCGCCGTACTTTATGCCAATGAGTTGCTTGTAGTGCTGAGTTGCTTTGTCAAGACAGATGGATTCGAGCAATTCGTGCGCAAAATAGAGTATCGTGCCGCCCGGCGTTTCATAAACTCCGCGGCTCTTCATTCCGACAAGCCTGTTTTCGACCATGTCGACGAGCCCGACGCCGTTTCTGCCGCCTATTTCGTTGAGCTTGTCCATGAGCTCGACGCTGCCGAGCTCTTTGCCGTCAATGGCAACGGGTATTCCCTTTTCGAAGTGTATTGTGACATATTCGGCTTTATCGGGAGCCTTCCACGGCGACACGCCCAACTCGAGTATCTTGTCATAGTCGGGTTCGTTGGCGGGATCCTCAAGATCCAAGCCCTCGTGCGACAGGTGCCACAGGTTTTTATCCTTTGAATAGTTTGTCTCCCTGTTGATCTTAAGGGGGATATTATGTGCTTCGGCGTAGTCTATCTCCTCGTCGCGGCTCTTTATATCCCATATTCTCCAAGGGGCTATTATCTTCATTTCGGGCGCAAACGCCTTTATCGCCAGCTCAAAGCGCACCTGATCGTTGCCCTTGCCCGTGCAGCCGTGCACGATCGCGTCGGCGCCCTCTTTTTTGGCTATTTCGACTATCCTCTTTGCAATGACGGGGCGCGCAAAAGACGTTCCCAAAAGGTATTTGTTTTCGTAGACCGCACCCGCCTTCATTGTGGGATAGATGTAGTCCTCGATGAACTCCTTTTTCAAATCGAGGACATAGAGCTTGGAAGCTCCCGTTTTTTTGGCTTTTTCCTCGAGCCCGTCGAGCTCGGTGGTCTGCCCCACGTCTCCCGACACCGCCACGACTTCGGGATCGCCGTAGTTTTCCTTCAGCCAAGGAATGATGATCGAGGTGTCGAGCCCGCCGGAATAGGCGAGCACTACTTTTTTGATTTTCTTATCCATAATCAACCTGCTGTAATATATTTTTTCAAAAACCGATATGCCGTTTTCAAACCTTATGCAATTATATATAAAATATAATTTCAAGTCAAGCGATTACGGGGTTGAAAAATAATTTTTAAATAATTTGGCTTTGAATAATTTTTCACTATTTTAAAAATAGCGAATAAAAATATAATGATTTTGCCACATTTTGGATATTTATCGAAATACCTCAATACAGCGAAGTCAGAAAATCGTACTCAGCCAACTCCTTTTTCAGCGCCTTGTACCTCGGCTCGTAATCGGACACGAGTTTCCAGAACGCGGGCGAGTGGTCGTGACACAGCGTATGGCAGAGCTCATGGACGATGACATAGCGCTGTATCCTCTTCGGCAGCATGAACAGAATATAATTGAATATGAGGTTGTTTTTTGCGTCGCAACAGCCCCATCTGCCCTTATAGCCCTTTATTGAAACGCTGTGGGGCGTAAGCCGCGCGACGGCGGCAATCTCGTCCACTTCTTTGAAAAATTCTTCCGAACACAGCCCCGTAAAGAGTTTTTCGATGTCCTCGATTTTTGTAACGTACACGCAACCGTCCGAAACGCCCGTCCTGTCGCCTATGACGAGTTTCATCCTCTCGCCGCAAAAATACACGCTTCTGTACTCGATCACGTCATCGTTGCGCGCAAGCCTCTCGGCGTTTCTGGCGACTACCCTGTGTATCCACGCCTCTTTGCTGTCGAGAAACTTATCTATCGCCGCGCGGGAAACGGTCCACGGGCAACGTACCGTGATCTTGTTGTCGTTGGATATCGTAATAGACATGCTCTTTCTCGGGGAGCGTATCAATTCGTACTTATATTCCATTGAATTCCACCCTGAACAGCACCCGCGGCTCGTCGCCGACGCGCCCCTCGACCAATAAGCCGTCGCCGTCGGGCGACTTGTACATGTCGAGCCGCTCGCCCATTTTGCATTGCTTGGAGTATGTCACCTGCAATTTCGAAATGTACTTATCCTTGAAATCCTCCGCGGAAAACACGTCGAGCAAAAAATCGGCGTATTTGGCGTTGTTTACATGGAAATAGTGATCGTAATCCGAATAGGTTATCAGCTTGGTATAGACCGCGTCGCCCGAGGCGGACGGTATTTTCCAATTTTTAAAATCCACGCTCCGTTCTGTATTGTAGCCGTCGAAAAAGCCTTCCGGGAAAAATGACGACGCGGGCGTCATGGTAAACGAACGCGTGTCTATCATACACCAGCGCGTTGTGGAAACTCCCACCTTCTCGCTCCCGCTGAACAGCTCGTAGTCCCTCAGAAAAATCATGTGGCGGGGCTTTAACGGCCACGTGTGGACCGAGAGCTTTTCGCCGAGCTTTATGGGGCGATACAATTCGATATAGTTGTTCACGATTATGAACCCAAGACCGCGCGGAGAGATGACGTCGTAGCCGAATCCCAATTCGTCCGCCGAGCGGCATGCCGACTCCTCCAAAAACGAAAGCAGCGCGGAGGGTTTGAGATTGTCGTACGCGTCGACGTCTGTATATTTTATCCCGTATTCGCAAATATTTCTGTACATACTCCACCCACAATTTACGTATATAAAATATTTTAACACTTTATATGTAAATTGTCCATCAATCGAGCCGTAAAATATTAAATTATGTGTGACATAGTACTTTTTATAACTCCAATATATTGACATATATTGCGGTGTGTGATATAATAGACACAAATTACGGAGGAAATTCATTATGGAAGACGAACTCAACGAGCCCGAACGCGACGACGAAGAAACAAGCCGCGCAGCCGACTCCGAGACAAAGAGCGCCATAAGCGCAGACCTCATCCGCGGCCATATCAACACTATTATCCTTCGCACGCTTTACGAGCGCGATAAATACGGTTACGAGATAATCGAAGAAATAGAATCGAAGAGCCACGGGCAATACACATTAAAACAGCCCACCTTATACAGCGCGCTGAAACGGCTCGAAAGTCAGGGCTATATCAACGCATATTGGAAGAACGACGAAGTTTCGCAGGGCGGCAGGAGAAAGTACTATACCCTTACCGACAGCGGCAGGGAAATAGCCGAAAAAAATCAAGCCGAATGGGAATATTCAAGGACGGTCATAGACAGCCTTATCTCCGACAGGAATTTCGATTTTACCCAGCCTCCTCCCTCCGCCGTCGATTTCAAAATTCTCAAAAGCTCTACCTCCCGTGTGCCCGTCCAGAAAGATGACGAGGACGAAGAAGCCGCGCGCGAGGTCAAGTACGACGAACCCGATAGCGGGCAGGTCGTCGAGATAAAGCACGAGGACGTTACGGAAGAGACCGTGACGGAAGCCGCGGAGCCGCAGACTGCTGAGCCCGAAGAGCCCGAAACAATACGCCGCAGTGAATCCGAAACGCTTTTCGGTGAGGCGGTAGCCGAATCGGGCGAGCCGCAGCAGCCCCAAATGAGCGACGAACAGCGTAATGCCGTGCACGAGAACTATCTCAGGCTCATATCCGAGCCCGTCGAGGAGCAGCCGACCGAGCAATATGCGCCGTACGCCGACGAGATAGACACGGAGAGGCTTATCTATAACAGCCGCCCCGAGACGGAGCGGGATTACAGAAACCTCGTGAACAACCTGTTCATGAATACGGTCAGACAGCCTGCGCCGCAACCTGCGCCACAGCCCGTGCAGATAAGCGAACGCACGTCGCCCCGTCCCGTAGCCGTTACGGTAGAGAACGTCAAGGCGGTCGAGGCGGAGAGCAAAAAGCGCAACGACGGGCTCGTGGTGGAAACATCCGACTATTCGGTCGGTCCGAGGCGCAAAAAATATAACCGCGGCGAAGTGCTCTTCAAATGTTCGCTGATAGTCGGCGTGCTGATGTTGCTTGAATTCGCGCTCACGCTCATATTCAGAAAGGAACTGCATGCTTCCGTCGCCTATCCGTTCGTGATACTCGCACTTGCCGTGGCTGAGGTACTCATATTCGGCGCGCTGAATTTTACGGGCGTATGTAAGAGCACGCGCAAGCCGACTTCCCTTCTGTATCTGTCGGCATGCACGATAGTCTGCGTTATTTCGATACTCATAATCTTCCTCGTATCGATTCTGATCGGCGTCAACTTCACGTCGGCGGGCGACATAATGGCAAAGATAGTAATTCCCTGCTTCATTGCGCTGAATATCCCTATCTTTGCGATAATCTTCTATTTGCTGAGTAAATGACCATGAAAATTCTGATAGTAGTCAGTTCCAAACACCGCCAAAACACCTTGCAGTTAGCCGAAGCTATGGCAGAAGCCGCTCCCGCCACTATCGCCGAGATCGGCGATATTAAGTACTACAAACCCGCCGATTACGACGTGATCGGATTCGGCAGCGGCGTGTATGCGGGAAAATTCGACGGCAAACTAATTGAATTTGCAAAGGGTCTCGACAACGATAAGAAGTGCGTCTTCGTGTTCTCCACGAGCGGCACGGGAAATTACGAAAAATACAACAAACAGATGGTCAGACTGCTCGAGAGCAAAAACAAAGTCGTACTCGGGAACTTCGGCTGCAAGGGGCTTTGCAAATGGTTCATATTTGCTATCGGCGGCGGCATGGCGAAGGGTCACCCCTCCGAAGAAGATTTCGACGCCGCGCAGGCTTTCATTGCCGAAGTCGCGCAAAAATACGAGGCTCTCGAAAATACTTAAAAAGCTGCGGCATTTACCACGGCGGGCATAAAAAAAGGAACCTTTTTGAAAAGGTTCCTTTTTATATTTGTCTCTTTAATTACTTTGCGAATTCGCTCGCGCGGAATTCCCTTATGACGTTCACTTTTATCTGTCCGGGATATTCCAGCTCGCTCTCTATCTTCTTCGCTATGTCCTTTGCGAGGAAGGTCGCCTGCGCGTCGTCGATCTGTTCGGGTTTGACTATGACCCTCACTTCTCTGCCCGCCTGTATAGCATAGCACTTGTCTACGCCGTTGAAACTGCCTGCAAGCGATTCCAGCTTTTCAAGCCTCTTCACATAGTTGGTGCCCGTTTCCCTTCTTGCGCCCGGTCTTGCGCCCGAAATGGCGTCCGCCGCCGCAACGAGCACAGCCTCTACAGTCTTGGGTTCCACGTCGCCGTGGTGGGCGGCTATCGCGTTGATAACGTTATTGCTCTCGTGATATTTCTTTGCGATATCCGCGCCGAGCTGGATATGCGTGCCTTCCTGTTCGTGGTCCACCGCCTTACCTATATCATGCAAAAGACCCGCGCGTTTGGCAAGATTTACATCCAGCCCCAATTCCTGCGCCATGAGCCCCGCAAGCTGTGCGACCTCGATGGAGTGTTTGTATACGTTCTGACCGTAACTTGTCCTGTATTTCAGCCTGCCAAGCAACTTGATGATCTCGGGGTGGAGCCCGAAAATCCCGACCTCAAACATCGCGCTTTCGCCCGCCTGTTTGATCTCGTTATCCATCTCCTTCTTCACCTTTTCAACCGTCTCTTCGATGCGGGCGGGATGTATCCTGCCGTCCGAAATGAGCTTTTCAAGGGAAAGTCGTGCGATCTCGCGCCTTACGGGGTCGAATCCCGAGAGGATCACGACTTCGGGCGTATCGTCGATTATCAGCTCTATGCCCGTCGCGTTTTCTATCGCGCGGATGTTTCTGCCCTCTCTGCCTATAAGGCGGGCTTTCATGTCGTCGCTCGGGAGAGGTACTACCGAAACGGTTATCTCCGAAGCGTGGTCCGCGGCACAACGCTGTATTGCGAGCGAGATTATCTTCTTTGCCTCGGTCGTCGCCTCGTCCTTTGCCGTCTGCTCGATGTTTCTGACCTGCAAAGCCACGTCATGCCTTGCTTCGTCGAGGATCTCCTCGGTCAACAGCTTCTTTGCCTCGTCTTTCGTAAGCTGGGCAACTTTTTCGAGTTCTTCGACCATCAATTGATGCTGATGGTTTACTTTTTCCTGCGTCTTTTTGATTTCGTTTTCACGGTTGGCAAGTTCGCGCTTTTGCTGCTCGATAGCGTTGGTCTGTTTCAAGAGCGACTCTTCCTTTTTGTCCAGAATATCCTCTTTCTGTACAAGCCTCTGCTCCTGTTTTTGCAGTTCAGCTTTCTTTTCCCTGCTTTCCTTTTCGAATTCGTTTCTGAGTTGAAGCCCCTGTTCCTTTGCCTCTAATAACGCCTCTTTTTTCAAAGCCTTACATTCAAGCGAAGCGTCTTCGATCATCTTTGAAGCTCTCTGCTCCACTTCGCCCAATCTCTTGTCGGTGCTCCTCTTTCTGAACAGCGAACCGGCAAAAAAACCTGCGGCAACCGCTGCGACCACCGCTACGCAGAGCGCTACGGTGACCCCAATAAACACGCCGTTGTCGACAGCAAGAAACAGGCTGCTTAATGCCGAATAGTTCATTTAAGCCTCCTGAGAATAAAGTTTAATATATACGTAACTCTCCGATACGAAGAGCAGTTTATATCTTACCTATATTTTACACCTGTATTGAACAAATGTCAATTTAAAAGATATATGTTTTTTGTTTCACCGAAAAAAGGCGGCAACGCCGCCTTTGGGTAAGTTATCTATTATCGTCGATGCCGCCGAGCCAAACCGCCGCCGAGGCGTCGGAAGGCATACGCCAATCTCCCCTCGGGGATAAGGTGACGGAACCGACTTTTACGCCGTCAGGCATGCACGAGCGCTTGAATTGGTTTGCAAAAAATCTCTTATAGAAGGTTTTGAGCCATTTTCCCACCGTTTTTGCGGGATACACGCCTTTAAACGCGCGCTCCGCAAGATAAAGCACTTTTTCGGGAGAAAAACCCCATCTGACGGAGTAGTACAAAAAGAAGTCGTGCAATTCGTAAGGACCGACAAGATCTTCCGTCTTTTGGGAAATATTGCCCTTTTTGTCGGGAGGAAGCAATTCGGGGCTTATCGCCGTTCCGAGAATGCTGCAGAGCACCTCTTCCGTCTTGCCGCCGAGCTTTTTTGCCTCGTACGCGACGAGGTGCTTTACCAGCGTTTTGGGAACGGAGGCGTTTACGCCGTACATGGACATGTGGTCCCCGTTGTAAGTTGCCCAGCCCAGCGCGAGTTCGCTCAAATCGCCCGTGCCGATAACAAGTCCGCCCGTTTCGTTTGCGATATCCATGAGTATCATGGTGCGCATTCTCGCCTGCGCGTTTTCATATGTGACGTTTTTTACCTCGGGGTCGTGCCCGATATCCGAAAAATGTTTCAGAACGGTCTCGGAAATGGGAACGGTCTTGAGAGTTGCGCCTACGGCTTCGACAAGCTCAACGGAGTTGCCGCGCGTTTTATCGCTTGTGCCGAATCCGGGCATGGTAACGGCGATTATATCCCTGCTGTCCTTGCCCGCCGCCTTAAAAGCCCTGAGCGTGACAAGCAGCGCAAGCGCCGAATCGAGCCCTCCCGAAACGCCGATGACCGCCGTCTTTGCGGCAGTGTGTATGAGCCGCTTTTCGAGCCCCTTTGCCTGTATCGACAGTATGAGCTCCGTCCTCTCGCTTAGGCTGTCGTTGTCTGCGGGCACAAAGGGCGTTTGCGGATAGCTTCTCAAAAGTTCACTGCCGCTGTCGAACGTTGAAAAATGCACCGTCCTGAACGCGCCGACTGCGGCGGGATAATATCCTGAAAATATCCTGCGCCTTTCCGAAGAGAGAAGTTCAACGTCGATTTCCGAATAAAGGAGCCCGTTTTCGAACAGTTTGCTCTCCGCAAGCACGTTGCCGTTTTCGGAAATAATGTTGTGTCCCGCAAACGCCATGTCGGTTGTGCTCTCCCCGTCCCCGGAATCGCAGTACACATACCCTGCGACAAGTTTCCCCGACTGCATTTTGACGAGATTTTTTCTGTACTCCGCCTTGCCGACAGTTTCGTCGCTGCAAGAGAGGTTAGCTATTATCTTGGCTCCCGCAGTCGCATAGGCGACGGACGGCGAGCAGGGCGCCCAAAGGTCTTCGCAGATCTCGCATGCCACGGTAAAATCGGGCATATTGTCGGCTTTGAAAATTATATCCGTGCCGAACGGAACGGATTTGCCCGCTATTTCTATCTCGCTCAAATTGTTGTCGGCGCCCGAAAAATGCCTGCGCTCGTAAAATTCGCCGTAATTGGGGATATAGGTCTTGGGAATAACGCCGAGGATCTGCCCGCCGCAGATCGCGACGGCGCAATTGTAGAGTTTGCCGCCCGCCATCAGGGGCGCGCCCACAAACACGAGAGTTCCGACGTCGGAAAGGGCGGCGCAAATATCGCCTATCGCCCCTTTAACGGCTTCAAGCAAGGCGTTCTGCCCGAAAAGATCGCCGCAGGTATAGCCGCAAATACAGAGCTCGGGAAAGACAGTGAGCTGGCTGCCGTTTTTACAGCTCTCCCTCGCCGCCTCGATGATTTTTTCGGCGTTATAGCCGACGTCCGCGACCTTTATCCGTGGAGTTGCGGCGCAAACTTTGACAAATCCGTAACGCATTTAGTCCTTCTTTTGAAGCGCAGCTTTATGCGCCTCTCTTATTTTCGATTCCACTTCGGCTTTGAGCTCGGGGTTGCCTTTGAGGAGCTCGCGCAGTTTTTCACGTCCCTGCGCAAGTTTTTCGTCCTTGTAGTTGAACCATGAGCCGCTCTTCGTGAATATGCCGTACTCGAGACCGAGGTCTATAAGACATCCCTCCTGCGAAATGCCCTCGCCGTAGATTATGTCGAATTCAGCCACCTTAAAGGGAGGCGCGACCTTGTTTTTAACGATCTTGCACTTCGCCCTGTTGCCGACTATTTCGCCTTCGGCTTTAAGGGCGTCGGCTTTTCTTATGTCGAGGCGCAGCGAGGCAAAGTATTTAAGCGCCTTGCCGCCGGGGGTGGTTTCGGGATTTCCGAACATGATCCCCACCTTTTCGCGCAGCTGGTTGATAAAAATCACGCACGTTTTGGAGCGGTTTGTAATTGCCGTGAGCTTTCTCAGCGCCTGCGACATGAGTCTTGCGAGAAGCCCGACGTGCGTATCTCCCATATCTCCCTCTATTTCGGCTTTGGGAGTGAGCGCCGCGACGGAGTCTACGACGATAACGTCGACCGCGCTCGAACGGACAAGAGATTCACAGATATCGAGCGCCTGCTCGCCCGTATCGGGCTGGGACAAGTACAGCTCGTTGGTGTTGACACCCAGAGCGTGCGCATATTGGGCGTCGAGCGCGTGCTCCGCGTCTATGAACGCCGCAACGCCGCCCGCCTTTTGCGTTTCCGCGATTATGTGGAGAGCCACCGTGGTCTTGCCCGACGACTCGGGTCCGAAAATTTCGACGATCCTGCCGCGGGGAACTCCGCCAACACCAAGGGCAAGGTCGAGGGACAGGCAACCCGTAGGGATAACTTCGAGCTCGGTATTGACGCTCGTATCGCCGAGCCTCATTATCGCTCCCTTTCCGTACTGCTTTTCTATCATGGCTATGGTAGAATTCAGCGCTTTGAGTTTTTCTTCGTTCATATATTTCTCCTAAATTATTTTAAAGTTTTGAATACGTGGAAAAGCGCAAGGTTTATCGCCGTCTCGGTAACCGACATACGCGAACCTTTAAGCTCGTATTTGTAAACCGAGGTCAATTCGCGCGTACTCACGCCGATGTACAAAAGCCCTACGGGCTTCATTGTCATGTCGGAATCGGGTCCCGCTATTCCCGTCGTGGATACAGCTATATCACAGTCGCCCGTAGCAATGAGCCCCTCCGCCATCTCGGAAGCCGTATTTTCGGACACTGCTCCGAACTGCTTCAACGTCATTTCGCCAACGTTGAGCCGCTTCATCTTGGACTCGTTGCTGTAAGTGTTGAGCCCCTCGAAATAGACCTCGCTTATCCCCGGAACGCTGACGAGCCTTTTCGCCAATCCGCCGCCCGTAAAGGACTCCGCAACCGAAATTTTCATTCTTCTGAGTTTCAGAAGTTCGAAAAGCCGCCTCTCGAGCGCAGTATCTTCAAGCGCGTAAACATAGTCGTTGAGCCGCGAAACGAGAACGCGGACGACTTCGTCGAAAGTAGCTTTCGGCAGTGTGAGCGGATAGACTATCTCTATACAGACGTCTGAATAGCTGTCAGAAACGTTGAAATCGCAGTCGGCGCATATCTCCTTGGCTTTTGAAACCGCGCCGCCGATCGCGGCGGGCGGCGCGCCCACCGTCTTGACATACGCCCTGCCTACCGCCTTGCCGCAATCGGCAGATATGATCTTTGACGCTTCGGCGGCGTCGAGCTTGCAGACAGCGTCCGAAAGAATGATAAATACCTTCACGCCGCCGGCGCTGAGCACTCCGAAATTGTCGAACGTACCCGAAAACAGCTTTTCCGCATAGCCTTTCAGCGCCTCTTCCATTGCCGAAGGGCACCACAGCACGAGATGGGAATATACCCCCTTGCACTCCGATATGCTCCTCGCTATCTCTTCGGGATCGTCGTACGCGCAGAACTGCACCCTGTCGAAATATATCCCGTTTGCCGAAAAGGACTTGACGAGGGGTTCGGCGACGGGCAGATTATTTATTTTTTTATTGCCGAAGCAGAGCAAACAACATTTACTGTTCATGATTTGAGAACTTCTCTATTGCGGACAAGGTAGTTTATCCCCGAAATTACCGTCAGCACTACCGCGAGAGCCAAAAACGCCAAACCGACGTACATGACGATTTTTGCATACAGAGCGCCCGTCAGTTCGCAGAGCCCCGCCCCGAACAGCAGGACCACGAGCGCGATATCCTGCGTGACAGTCTTGTATTTGCCGAACATATCCGCGGCGATAACTTTTCCCGCGCTTGCCGCGACCATTCTGAAACCGCTGACTATTATCTCCCTTGCCAGAATCACGGCGACGCCGCACCCGCATGCTATCATTACCCAATAGCCGAGCCCCGCGCAGAGCGTTCCCGGCACGGTCAACAGCACCGCGAGCGCGGAAAGGACGAGTACTTTGTCGGCGATGGGGTCGAGAAACTTGCCCAAATTTGTAACGAGGGAATATTTTCTCGCGATTTTGCCGTCCAAAAGATCAGTAAGGCTCGCTATGGCGAACACGCCCAACGCCACGAAATAGTGACCCGTGAACGGCACATAGAAGAAAGCTATGAACACGGGGATCAAAATCATCCTCAAAATCGTGAGCTTGTTGGGGAGGTTCATAACCCCCTTTCCCGCCGCAAATTTATAGGCGCGGCTCTCCTTATCTGTTTCACTCATTTTCGTAATCCTCCGTCTTTCCGAACAGGTCGTATCCGTCCGTGCCGCAGACTACGACGTCGTAATATTCGCCCTGCACCGCAGAAGCGGCGTTGAAGAACACCTTTCCGTCTATATCTGGAGCCTGAAAATACGCCCTCCCGCAAAAACAGTTCTTGTCGTAGTCGATGCCGTCGCAAAGGACGCGTATCTTTTTGCCGACGAGGGCTTGGGCGCGCCCGTAACTTATCTCCTTTTGCACGGCGTATAACCTCTTCACGCGCGCATTTTTTTCGCGGTAACCTATCTGACCTTTCAGCGCGTAAGCTGGCGTGTCGGGCTCTCTCGAATAGGCGAAAAATCCGCAGTTATCCAGCCTGACTTCCCTGAGAAAATCGCACATGCGAGAAACTTCTTCCTCCGTTTCCGTGGGGAACCCCGTTATAAAAGTCGACCTGAGCGCCACCCCGGGGATCTCTTCGCGCAGACGGGCGATCAAGTCGGTATACTCCTTCCTGCTGCCGCGGCGGTTCATGAGTTTGAGTATCCTGTCCTCGCTGTGCTGCAAGGGAATGTCGAGATACTTGACTATCTTCGGATCGTCGCGGATCTCGGCTATCAGCTCCCCGTCTATCATGTCGGGATAGCAGTAAAGTAATCTTACGCTCTTAATGTTGTCAAGAGCTGTCAGCTTTTGCAAAAAATCTTTTAATTTTTTTTCGCCGTATAAATCTGTGCCGTATCTCGTAACGTCCTGCGCCACAAGTATGAGCTCGGAGATATCGCCGAGAGATTCCGCCTCTTTTAAGAGGTCCTCTTCGGGATAGCTTCTGTATCCGCCGCGGATCTTAGGTATCAGACAGTATGTACAGCGGTTGTTGCAGCCATCGGCTATTTTGAGGTATGCATAGTGCTGAGGCGTGGACAGAACGCGCTCGGCGCGATAGGCGCCGCAACCTCTGCCCACATAGTCTACGCGGTCGCCCTCATATGATTTTTCGAGCGCTTCGAAAAATCTGTCGTAGTCGGCCACGCCCAAAAATACGTCCGCTTCGACGAGTTCCGGGAAGATCTCTTTTGAATACTTTTGGGGCAAACAGCCCGTGACGACGAGCTTTTCCAAGTTTCCCTGCCTGTATCCCGAGCATTCCAGCACCGTTTCCACCGCTTCCTTTCTCGCCTCGTTCAAAAAGGCGCAGGTGTTGACGATTATCACGTTCGCGGAAGAGATATCGTCGGTCACGGCGCAGCCGTGCCCTTTGATCATGGACAGGAGTTTTTCGGCGTCGACCCTGTTCTTATCACAGCCGAGGGATATCACGCCGAACAGTTTGTCTTTAAAGTCATTGTTCATCTATTGGTCCGTAGATATTTTCGTATTCTTCCCTTGAGAGTAATACTTTACGGGGCTTGGGGCCCTCCGATTGGGTGATGTAGTTCATGTTAGCCATCAAGTCGATTATCTTGCACGCCTTTATGTACCCGACGGGGAGCCGCCGCTGTATCATGGAAACGGAAGCCTGCTTCGTCAGAACGCAGTACTGCAACGCCTTTATGAATGTGTCGTCTATCTTGGTTTCGTTGTCGCCGTCGCCGCTGTCGGAAGAAGCCGGCCCGTGCGCTTGCTCGGGCTCCTCCACCCTGTTGATAAAGTCGGTGACTTCCTGATCGAAATAGGTCTCGTTGTTGGCTTTTATGAAGTCCGTGACATTCTGCACCTCGGAGGAGCTGATATAGCAGCCCTGAATACGCGTAAGTTCGGGATTTTCGGTTGAGCGGAAGTACATATCGCCGCTGCCGAGGAGCTTTTCCGCGCCGCCGATATCGAATATCGTGCTCGAATCGGCGAAAGAGTTGACCTTGAAACCTATTCGCGTGGGCAGATTGGATTTGATAAGACCCGTTATGCAGTCGACGGAAGGCCGCTGCGTCGCAAGCACAAGGTGGATGCCGCAGGCGCGCGATTTCTGTGCGAGCTTAATGATACGGGGCTCTACGTTCTTTCTGTCCTGTATCATGAGGTCGCCGAATTCGTCGAGGATTATCAGCACTTTGGGCAATTTCTCCTCGCCTTCGGGAAGATGAGCGTTGTACTCTTCGAGATTTTTTGTGGCAATGCCGTTTTCGGTCATTTCACGGAAAAGGCTGTATCTCCTCTCCATCTCCTTTATCGCCCAATTCAACGCCTTTATGGTCTGGCTTACGTCATCGAGTATCTGGTTTATCATGAGGTGGGGCAGCTTATCGAAGGAAATGAATTCGACCTGCTTCGGGTCAACCAGAATGAGCCTCAGCTCTTCGGGTCCGTATTTATACAGAAGACTTACAAGCAGGGTGCTGAGGCAGATACTCTTACCGCTACCCGTTGTACCCGCGACCAAAAGATGGGGCATCTTGGTTATATCGGGGCAGATCACCTCGCCCTCAACGTTCTTGCCCAGCCCGAATGTAAGCGAATTGGGCTTGCTGTTTATGAATTTGGGGCTGACAAGCATGCTCTTCAATCCCACGACCGAGCGGCGGAGATTTGGAACTTCGATTGACAGCGCGCCCTTGGAATAGTTAAGGTATGCGTTTACGTTTTTGCGCTTTAACGCCATGGCGATAGCCTCTTTGTGGTTGAGCGCGCGCTTTATATTGAGCTGGTCCTCAATTATTACGTCATAACGGGTTATGGCGGGACCGACGACGACGTTGGAGATCTCGCATGCTATCCTGATATTGTTGAGCGTTTCCACGATAGCTTGCTTGTTGTCCTCTATCTCCGCGGTGTTGACGTTGTTGTTTTCGGGGTAATCCTGAAGGAGATCCAAACCCGGGCGGACATATTTCTTCCAAACGTGTTTCGGCTTTTCGGCGGGCTTCTCCTCGGGAACGGGCGCAGGCTCGGGCTGGGGAGCGCTTCTTCTGCCCAATTCGGCGCCGAAGCCTATTCCGCCGTCCGCAGTGCGGCGGGAGGACAGATCGGTGCCGCGGGAGATATTTTCTTCTCTACCGGCGTTATTTTCCTCCTTTCTTGCGGGCTCTTCGCGCCTCTCTATGGGGTCTCTTTGCGCGGGTTCGGCGGGCTCCTGTCCGCGGTCCCGTCTGCCGGAAACGCCGAACAGCCCGTTGTTGTCGTCGTCAAAGAGGTTCTCGCTTCCGGGAGCGGGCGCATCTTCGTCATTATTATCTTCCCCTCTCCTGTCACCGCGGCGGGAGTCGCCGAAAAGCGACGAAAGAAGCGAGGGCTTATCCTCTGCGCTTTCTTCCGCAGGTTCGACGCTTTCCTGCGGTCTCTCTTCGCGTATTATATCCGAAGGTCTCTCTTCGTAAACGTCGTCCGCGCTCTCCCCGCCGAAATCCGCCTCTTGGGGCTTATCTTCGCGTACGGGCTCTTCAACGGGAGCCTCAACTTCCGCGGGAGCCTGTTCTTCGGGCGCGACGTAGGGCACGGCGGGGTCGTTCAGATGGCTGACGGGATCCTCGCCGTAGACATACGCGGTAGGCGTCTGCACGGCGGGCTCGTTGAGCACGCCGTCCTGATAGCTGTCCGTATAGCTCTGCCCGCTCTCCTCGGGCTTTGAGGCTGCGGGATTTGCCGAAAAATTGCTAAGATAGTCCTGTTCGGTCACGACGGCGTTGTTGAAATAGGAATCCTTGCCGAAAATAAGATTGCGCCTGTAACTCTCCGCCGCGAATTCCTCTCCGCTTTCGAACAGTATCTTTCGCCCGAGATTCTTGCGCGAATACTTGTCGTCCTCGGGAAGATTCGTCTCCCGCTCTATCGCCGCAGTCTGCATCGCAGGCTGAGCGGCGACTATCTCCTGATTTTCTTCCACCGTGTAAAGATGGTCGTTGACGGCGACGGGCGCGGGCTCGGCTTCAACCACTTCCTCGCTTACGTCGACCGGCTTTTCGAGGCGCGACTTATCTATCTTCTGTCTGACGGGCATGGCGCGCTTTATGGCGACAAACGCCGCATAGCCAAAGAGCGCAAGCAGAACGGCAAAAATTATGTATGCCCCCGTAAAGGTGGTGAACTTGGCGACGGGATAGACGATAAGCGCGCAGAGCGCCCCGCCGAAGGTATATCCGCCCCAGCCGCGCGCGGCGTTGGAGTAGCATTCCGAGATATAGCCGCCGTAGCTTGCAAGCCCGTATTTACCCGTCGACACGGCGTGAAAGAGCAGGAACGCCAGCAAAAATACGCCGGTCATGGCGAGCATGGGCGCCGCTTTTACCTTTACGGATCTTTCAAATACCAGCCACTCGCCTAAATATGCGCAGAGCGCGACTATGAGTATGCTGCCATAGCCGAAAGTCCCGTACATAAAGTTACATATCTCTATGCCGATGTACGAAAATACCGTCCCGCGCGTAAAGAGCATTATCATGACAATTGCGCTGAAAAGCAATAACGTCATGCCGAAAGTCTCACGCGTGAATATATACGAAATTTTTCCCGTACTGTTTTTTCTGTTCTTTTCCACTTCCATTCACCTGATATTTCTCTGTATTGTGATCGTCCGATAAATATTATAACATTCCGCAAAAAAAATAACAACAAAATGAGGCGGCGTAAACAGATTTTTATATATAAATATATAAAAAACCACGGAAAATGAAAAGGGCGCGCCTTAAAAGCGCGCCCCATAAAGCCCATATCAAAGTTTTGTCTTGCCCTTTTCGGACTCGTATATGCTGTCCGCGTCGTTCCACGAATACATCTTGCGTATTTCCGCGCCGACTTCTTCGAGCTGATGGCTCGCTTCGAGCCTGCGCATGGCGTTGAAATGCGCCCTGCCGTTGTTGTTTTCGGCTATCCATTTGGAGGCGAAAGTGCCGTCCTGTATTTCGGTAAGGATCTTCTTCATCTCCTTTTTCGTCTCGTCGGTGATAAGCCTTTTACCCGTCTCGTAGTCGCCGAACTCAGCGGTGTCGGAGATGGAATACCTCATCATGGAGAATCCGCCCTTATAGATAAGGTCGACTATGAGTTTCATCTCGTGAATGCACTCGAAATATGCGTTTTTGGGGTCGTAGCCCGCCTCGACGAGAGTTTCGAAACCCGCCTTCATCAAAGCGGTGACGCCGCCGCACAGAACCGCCTGTTCGCCGAAGAGATCGGTCTCAGTCTCGCACTTGAAAGTCGTTTCAAGCACGCCCGCGCGCGCTCCGCCTATACCCGCGGCATAGGCAAGGGCTATGTCGAGCGCCTTGCCCGTCGCGTTGCTGTGTACGGCGACAAGACAGGGAACGCCTTTGCCGTCCTGATATTCCGAGCGGACCGTGTGTCCGGGTCCCTTGGGAGCTATCATGAACACGTCCACGTTTGCGGGCGGGATTATCTGGCGGAAATGTATGTTGAAACCGTGCGCGAACGCGAGAGCCGCGCCCTCTTTGAGATTGCCCTCTATGCTCTCTTTGTACACCTGAGCCTGTTTTTCGTCATTGATCAGCAGCATCACCACGTCGGCTTTTGCCGTAGCCTCCGCAACGGTATACACCTCAAAACCCGCGGCGACCGCCTTGTCCCAGGAATTTCCGCCCTTGCGCAAGCCGACAATCACATGGACGCCGCTGTCGCGCAGGTTCAGCGCATGCGCATGTCCCTGACTGCCGTAACCTATCACGGCGACGGTTTTACCTTTGAGAGCGTTTATGTCGCAATCGCTCTGATAATAGATCTTAGCCATATGTTCTCTGTCCTCCGAAAAAATCTGTTCATGGAAAATTATAGTGTTTATGCAGAGGCAAGTCAAGCAATTGTAAATTTTTTTGAAAAACAGGTCAAAAAAATTGCAAATATATACAGGAATGTATATAATATCCGCAAATATATACAGACAGGTGCTCTCTATGGATAACCGTCCCATCCGCCTCAAACTGTTGAGAGGTCTCCTCGGCGACGAGGTGTTTTCGGCGCTTTCGCGGTGCGGCGAAGACGGAGAAAATTCTTTGGCGGATCTTCTCTTCTTGTTTTACAACAGAAAAAAATTCCCCGAAGCCGGGCTTGACGTCTGCAAGTATACCGAAAAGCTGATACTTTGCGACGACAACGCCCTGTCCCGCGCGCTCGCCGCGGGGCGAGATTGCGACGATATAATAAGGCGCGCTTTCTTCTCCGATATCCGCGCGATAAACGGAATGCTCTCCGCGGTAAAGGGCGAATGGGTAGTCTTTTCGGGCGGACTGTTCGGGGGCGGAAGCGAAGACGGGATATATTCCTTTCTCAAAAAATACCATGCGGAAAACGGGTACGGGATATTCACGCAGTCGTACGCCTTTGCGCGTTCGGGCGGGACTCTGCTTCCTCTCAGCTGCGGCGGCGCAAACGCGCCCTCTTTGGAGGGTCTGAAAGACTATGCCGCCGAAAAGCAAGCCATAGACGACAACGTCTGCGCCTTTATAAAGGGACTTCCCTGCCCGGACATGCTGTTGTACGGCGAGAGGGGCACGGGCAAGTCCTCCACCGTGCACGCGATAGCGCGCAGCCACTTCAAAGACGGGCTCAGGCTCATAGAGTTGCCCGGACACGACGGCGGCGAGCTCGCGGCAGTGCGCCGCTCGGTCGCGGACAGCCCACTTAAATTTCTGATCCTTTTCGATGACATCTCCATAGACAGCGCGGACGGAGATCTCTCCCGGCTCAGATACAGCCTCGAGGGCACGGCGGACATTGCCGCAAATACTCTTATCGCCGCAACCTCGAACCGCAGGCACATAGTGAACGAAAAATTTTCCGACAGGGAGGACGCCGTACATGCGGACGATATCATGGACGAACAGCTCTCCCTTTCGGACAGGTTCGGTCTCAAAGTGTTCTTCCCCGCTACGGGCAAGGCGGAATATCTGTCGATAGTCCGCCAGCTCGCCGACGACGAAAAGTTGGGCATCGCCGAAGCGGAGCTCGCCGCTCTTGCGGAAAAATGGGCAATCTTAAACGGCGGACGCTCGCCGCGAGCAGCCCGCCGCCTCATTGACCGCCTTGCCGCATGCAAAGCGCTCGGTATCAGACCGCAGTTTTAAACAGCCTTTTAGCTATATCGTAGATGTCTCCCGCTCCGAGAAAGAGCACCACGTCGCCTTTACCCGCTCCCGCGGCAAAATCGGCGATATCCCGCTCCTCTTCACCGTAGCGGGATCTTTTTACTTTCTGCGACAGCGTGAGGGCGCTCCCCTTGTCGTCGAAGTACTCCCTCGCCGCATACGTCTTGTAGATCATTAGGTGGCTTTGCGGCGAAAGCACGCGTATGAAATTTTTCATGAGGTTTTTTGTGCGCGAATACGTATGGGGCTGAAAGACGACAAACACCCTTCCTTCGGCGATCTTCTTTGCCGTGCGTATGCTTTCGCGTATTTCGTCGGGGTGGTGCGCGTAGTCGGCGATCCACGCCGCGCCGCCGACCGTGCCGAGCTTTTCGAACCTCCTCTCCACGCCGCGGAATTCTTCCAACCCCCTTTTGATATCGGGAAAGGAAATGTGCGAGCTCCGAGCAACGGATATCGCCGCAAGCGCGTTCAGCACGTTGTGCTTGCCGTACACCCGAAGTTTTATCTGACCGAGCTCGCGATCGCCCTCATATGCCGTAAATGTATAATTCCCCATGTCGCAGTCAATAAACCTTGCGTGATAATCTGCGTTTTTGTCAAACCCGAACGTCAGCCCCTCGCAACAGTTCTCGCCGTACAGCTTAACCGTCACGTCCGCGGAAGAGGCAAATCCCGCATAGCAGGCTTTAAGCTCTTCCTCGCCGCCGTAACACTCCATATGGTCGGGGCGGGTGTTAAGTATGACCGCCACGTCGGGTTTGAGGAGCAGAAAATTTTTTTTGTATTCGCACGCCTCGGTTATGAAAAATTCGTCGCCGGACCTGAAGTAATTGGAAAATTCCACGTCCCTGCCGCCGATATGCGCGCAAAAACCCTTTCCGGCAGCCTTGAAGATATGCGCGAGCATGGCTGTGCAGGTGGTCTTGCCGTGGCAGCCCGAAACGGCTATGACATTGCCGAAATTCCTCGACATTTCGTACAGCAACTGCCCGCGCGAAATTACGGTTATCCCGAGCGCCGCAGCCTCTGCGAGCTGCCTGTCGGTTTCGGGGACGGCGTCGGTGTACACCACCGCCTCGTATCCGCGCACGCTCTCGCCGCCCGACGTGCATACGTGTATGCCCGCGGAACGTAATTCTTCGGTGTATACGCTTTCACGCATATCGCTGCCTGCCACCCTCTTCCCGCAGCCGTGAAGCCATTTGGCAAGGGCGCTCATACTCACTCCGCCAACGCCTATGAAATAAAAACTGCCCAATATCCCGCATATGCCTTTTAACATACTAAATTTTATTATTTTTGCGCAAAATTTATCACTTTTTTAAAGATTTTTGTGAAAATAATAAAAAATTTTGTCATAAAGTATTGAAATTGAATTATTTTTATTGTACAATGTACTCAATGAAAGTATAATCTGGTAGGTGTATTATGAAAATCTCAGATGTACGAATCAGATTAGTTAACAAGGAGGACAATAAACTTAAAGCTGTGGCGTCTGTCACTATTGACGAATGCTTCGTTGTTCACGACATTAAAGTGATAGAATCTGCCGAAGGCGCGTTTATTGCGATGCCCAGCAGAAAAACTAATGATGGCGAATATAAGGATATTGCACATCCGCTGAACACCGAGACCCGAGAAATACTGAAACAAGCAATCCTTTCGGCTTACTATGATGAACTTAATAAATAGGTCATTTTAGATTTTCCGTCAGTTAAATAATACTGAATTTGTAAAAGAAAAACGCATTCGCAAGGAATGCGTTTTTCTTTTATCCGCGGGCTTATGGGGCGCTCCCCCTCCGCCCGTCAATCGTTGTTTTTCTTGCCGTTTTTGAGCATCTCTATGAATTTGGGTATCTTCTTTTCGGGCTTGCGCTCAATGGACGGCTGCTCGGGCTCTTCGGGCTTGTACGCTTCGGGAGCCTGCTTAGGCGTTTCGGGCGCAACGGGCTGCCGGTAATCGGGAGCGGGTTGCGGCGGGCGGACATAAGAAGGCTGTTGCGTCATCCTTGTGGGATAGGGCGGTTCGGAAACGCTCATTCTCGGACCGCCGAACCTGTCCTGCGGCTCGTAAAGCGAACCCGTTCTGTACGCCTTGGATTCCTCCCTCGACCTGTTTTCGAACCCGGGGAAGCCCGTCGCGATGACGGTTATCTCAACCTCGTCGTGGGCGTTGGGGTCGACCCTCGCGCCGAAGATAATATTCGCCGAGGCGTCTACGACGCTCTTCACAAGTTCCGCCGCGTCGGAGACCTCGTCGAAAGTGAGGTCTTGTCCGCCGCACACGTTCAAAATGACGCCGCGCGCACCCTCGATGGTCGTTTCGAGAAGAGGGCTGTTCACGGCAACGCGCACCGCCTCTATTATCCTGTTGTCGCCCTTCGCCACGCCTACGCCGAGGTGCGCTATGCCCTTATCTTTGAGTATAGTACGCACGTCCGCGAAGTCGAGGTTTATGAGCGAAGGATTTACTATGAGCTCGGTTATGCCCTTTATGCCCTGTTTCAAGATCTCGTCGGCAACGCGGAACGCCTCGGTTATGGGCGTGTTCTTCGCTACGACCGTCTTTATCTTGTCGTTGGGTATAACTATAAGAGTATCGACGTATTTTTTGAGATTATCGATACCTTTTACTGTGTTTTCGAAGCGCTTTTTGCCCTCGAATTCGAAGGGCTCGGTGACAACGGCGACGGTGAGTATCTTCATGTCGCGCGCGATCTTTGCTATCACGGGAGCGGCGCCCGTGCCCGTGCCGCCGCCCATGCCGGCGGTTATAAACAGAAGGTCGGTATCTGCGATCGCGTTGGTGAGCTCTTCCTTGCTCTCCTCCGCCGCCGCCCTGCCCACGTCGGGATCGGCGCCCGCGCCGAGACCCTTTGTGAGTTTTGAGCCTATCTGTATCTTATTTTCGCAAGGCGAAAGAGTGAGCACCTGACTGTCGGTGTTCACCACGTAATATTCCGCGCCCGTTATGCCCGCTTCGAGCATTCTGTTTACGGCGTTGTTGCCTGCGCCGCCTACGCCTATTACCTTTATCCGCGCTTTGCCCGTGAGAGAATTATTGGGCGCGGGCTCTGAAGGTGCGGGATTGGGATCGTACCCGCCGTAATCGTTAAACATGTGTGACCTCCGTTGTAACTGAAATGTATTTAAAAGTTTAGTGTGATCATTTTGACGCGTCTTTCAGCGCCATATCCAAAAGGCTGAAAAGCGACGCGTAACCCGGCTTATCGTAGTAGGGCACTTTCGGCGAAGTCACCTCCACGCCCTTTACGAGTCTGCCCGATATGTGGTCGACGTCTCCCCTTATCATCCCCACGCCGTCGCCCGTAATGAGGAGGGGTTTGTTTTCCGTATTCTTGCCCGCAAAGCTCATACGGCACTCTTCTATGGTCTCGCACAGCCCGTCGATACCTTCGCGTATCTTGCCGCGGAGAGTCTCTGTGGAAAAGCTGTAAGTCGTGCCGTCGAAGATACATTCTTCCATTCCCTTGGCAGTCTCCTTCGCGTTGAGGTTGACCGTGGAAATGAAGTTCTTAGCCACTTCGTACGGAATATCGAGCTCGTTCATGAGATAATAGGCTATGTGCCCGACCCCCAGCGAAAACGATTCGCTGTACAAAAGCCCGTTGCCGCATATTACGCTGTAAGTCGAGGAAATGTAGCCGAGGTCGAAGAGCACGGCGCACTCGTCGCGCATTTCGGGGCGGACGAGATACATTGCTTCGGCATAGGGCAGCGGAATGAGGTTTATGTTGCGGATATCCGAAAAGTTTCTGAAAGCGCCGGACAGCGCTTCGATGAAGGCGCCGTCGCACTTGAAATAACAGAACCTGCCCTGCAAACTGTCGCTCACGGCGCCGACGGGATCTATTACCTTGCGCTTGTCCGACAAGACGTAATAGAGACAGGAATGCCTTATCGTGCGCCAGCCCTTCTCTTCGGGAGGGGCGCATCTTTTCGCAAGCGCGGCTGTATCATTTTTGTGTATCTTTTTTGCGGACGGGAAAGTCAGCACGTCGTCGGTTGTCGAAAGTTTTAAAAATTCGCCCGGCACGCCCACATAAAAAGTCTTTATCCCCGCGGCTGAGGCAAGAGTGTTGCGAACGACTTCCGAGACCGCCGACTCAAACGAACGGACGTCTAAAAATTCGCCCTCGGAATAGCCGTCGTAATCACGTGCGTATTTGCTTTTTATTATGAACGTGTTGTTGACGCCGCGCTCTCCGACGACCGCCGTCATACAGGAAGAACGTATGTCCAACACCGCTACGTAACCGGAACGCATCACTCTGACCTTCGGAAATTTATTATATAATAAATTATATAATATACTCCCGGAAAAGTCAACAGAATGAATACAAAAAGCGGCTTATAAAAGCCGCTTTTTTTGCAATTGCCCCCGCATTATGCGCCAACTAACCGATATCGGGACTTATTCGGGCAAATCGGGTATCCTTTCCGCGATCAGCTGCCCGTCTTTTTCGAGAACGTGTATGCGCCCCGACATTTTTTCCACGCCGCCGAGGGCGGAAAATGCGGTAAACGCCTTGCCTATCTTTGCGCCCGTAAGCACTTGGTAATCTTCTATGTATACAGCTATGCCGCAGCGCAACGTGAATTGCATATCCGTTCTCGGAACGTTTATGTCGTACACCGTGTTAACGGCAATGCTCTCGACCACGGGGCGGAGCCCGCCGAAAGCCTCGGAAAAAGCCGCCGCGACGGAAGCCACTTCGAGCATATCGCCGTCAGTCGGTACGGCGGAGGGCGTTTTGACAACATAGACGTTGGGCTCGCCGTCGAGGTTATTTACCGCCTCTTCCGCCATTACGCCCGAACGCAGTTTTTTGCCGCTCACGTCGTACGTATCGTAAAGTCCCTCGCCCAAGGCGACGGCAAAAACTTCGCGCCGCTCCTTAATCGTTATTTCGAGGGTGCAGGGATAATGCTTTTCCATGCCGACGAATACGTAACGGCTGCCGTCGAGGCAGTCAGCCGCCTCTTCTTCCTTCACAAAGCCCATAATGGTGCCGCGATACTTGCCGAGCAATTTTTCCTTTACGCCGCCCAGCTCCTGCGCCACCTCTTCCCTCTGCTCATCCGTCATGGTTTCGGCGTTATACGTATAACTTTCGAGCGTGACGTTGACATTTTTCACCGAGAATATCACGCCCAAGCCGATTATCAGCGCGGCGACAAACACCACCGCGATTATGAGCCCGCAAATTTTTCGTATGTACTTCATAGTAAATCACACGGCGACCCTTGTTATGTCCCCGCCGAGTTTTCTCAACTTGGCGTCGAACGCGCCGTATCCCCTGTCGATATGGGAAATGTCCAGAACTTCGCTCCTGCCGTCCGCGGCAAGAGCCGCGAGCACGAGAGCCGCGCCGCCGCGAAGATCGTGCGCGACCACGGTCGCCCCCTTAAAGCCTTCCACCCCGCGAACGAACGCGCTGCGGTTTACCACCGTTATGTCCGCGCCCATCTTCCTGAGCTCGGGCACATATTTGAAGCGCGTTTCGAACAGATTTTCCGTTATTATGGACTGCCCCTTACAGATGCTGTTCAGCGCGGTTATCTGCGCCTGCAGATCGGTGGGAAATCCGGGATAGGGCTGGGTCTCTATGCTCTTGACAGCAGTGAGCCGTTTCGAACTTTCCAAATATATTTTATCATTTTTTATGCCGATATTGCAACCGTTTTCCCGAAGTTTATGTAAAAGCGAGCTGATATTTTCTGCGATAACGCCGTCGAGCTCCACTTCCCCGCCGCACATGGCTGCCGCGACGAGGAACGTCCCCGCCTCTATCCTGTCGGGAATGGGGCTGAACACGGCGCCGTTCAGCGTTTTTACGCCCTCTACCCGCACGGTGCCGCTGCCAGCGCCGCTTACGCGCGCGCCTATCGCGTTGAGAAATTTCTGCAAGTCCTCTATTTCGGGTTCGCGCGCGGCGTTTTTTATGACGGTGATCCCCTCCGCCTTGACCGCGGCGAGCATTATGTTTTCCGTGGCTCCCACGCTCGGGCAATCGAGCATTATCTCGTTGCCTTTGAGTTTGGGGCAACTGCACAATATGTAGCCGTTTTGTTCCTCTATCTCGACCCCGAGCCTTTTCAGCCCCGTCAGGTGAAGGTCGACGGGTCGCAGACCTATGTCGCAGCCTCCCGGAAAGGCTATTTTCGCCATTCTGAAACGCGAGATCAGCGAACCGAGCAAAAAGACCGACGAGCGCAGTTCGTGCGCCAGCCCGCCCGGAATTTCAAAACAGTCCGCGGTGGAACTGTCTATTATGAGATCGCGCCCCTCGAACGCCGCCTTGCAGCCGAGGCGCGTAAGTATCCTGACCATATTCCCGACGTCCGTTATATCGGGCACGTCTTTGATGCAGACCTCGCCGTCGGTCAGAACCGCCGCGGCGAGAATGGGCAACACGGAATTTTTAGCCGATTGTATCTTAACGCTGCCGTACAGCTTGTTTCCTCCGTTTATCACGTATTTTTCCATTTTTGACTCCGAGTAGTAAAATATACTCTATTATATGGCGGAGCCGCGACCGCTTGTTAATCGGCGCGGGACACGTTGTACAGCACCCCCATCGAAGCCATAGTGATTATCAGCGAGGTATTTCCGCTCGAAATCAGCGGCAACGGCAGCCCCGTGGGAGGGATCGCGCCGCTCACGACGAGCGCGTTCACCGCCACCTGTATGCCGTAGACCAAAGTTATTCCCGCTGCGAGCAAAAAGCCGAACCTGTCCTTGCAGCCAGCCGCTATCCTTATTCCGCGCCAGATTATGAACCCGCAGAAGGCGAAAAATATCAGAAGTCCGATAAAGCCGAGTTCTTCGCCCATGATGGCGAGAATAAAATCGCTCTCCGCAAAGGGCAAAAAGCGATATTTCTGGACGGAATTGAAGAGCCCCGTGCCGAACATGCCGCCGTTGCCGAGGGCATACAGGGATTGGATGAGCTGATAGCCCTCCTCCTTCGGCGAAGCCCACGGGTCTATGAAGGCGGAGAGCCTCTGCAATCTGTACGGTTCGAGGATTATCAGAAGGGGCACCGCAAAGACGAAAGGGATCAGGATGAGCGCAAAGGTCTTTAAATTTGTGCCGCTGAGGAATATTATCCCGAGCATCAGAAGCCCCACACACATCGTAATGGACATATTTGGCTCCGCGATTATGAGGGCGCAGAACACGAGACCCGTGACGAGCACGGGCAGGATCCCGCCTACCGTCTTTACCTTTTCGTAATTTTTCGAAAAATAGGCGGCGGAAAAGAGCACGAAGGCATATTTGGCTATCTCGGACGGCTGGATGGTGAACGCGCCGAAGCCTATCCATCTCGTCGCGCCGTAATTTGTCACTCCTATCCCCGGCACGAATACGAGCGCAAGCAGGATAACGGATATTATGACGGCGGGATATTTCAGTTTTTCGAGCTTTTTATATGGCAAAAAACACATTCCCGCCATTGCCGCGCCGCCCGCTATGAGCCCGACGATCTGCTTTTTGACGAAATAAAACTTGTCGCCGTACTGCACCTGCGCCGTATATGCGCTCGCCGAATAGATCATGAGGCAGCCGAAACACGCCATCAGCGCCACGCAGACCAAAAGCGGGATATCTCCCGCCTTTTTCCTATTCTTCGCCGTCTTCATCTATGCGCTCCACCAAAGCCCTGAAAGCGTCGCCCCGCTCTTCATAGTTCGAAAAGCTGTCGAACGACGAACTTGCGGGGCTCAGAAGAACGCACTGCCCGGGCTTGGCGATTATGCGCGCGAGTTTGACGGCGGTAGCAAACTCCGAACAGAGCGAAAAGCCGAAAAAACCCGCGTTCGACGCCGCATTGAGCATTTTGAAGCGGTTTTCGCCGTATATCACGGCATGGACCACGGGCGTCGATTTGAGACTTTCGAAAAGAGGCGTATAGTCGTATCCCTTATCCTTGCCCCCGAGCAAAATGATCGTGGGCTCCTTCATCGACTGCGCCGCCTTTACAGTGGCGTCGGAATTGGTGCCCTTGCTGTCGTCTATGTATGTGACCCCGCCGACTTCGCGTATCTTTTCGATGCGGTGCCTTACGCCTTTGAACGCCGCCAGCGCGCGGGAGACCGCCTCCTTGTCGAGCCCGAGTATCCCCGCGGCGGCAACGCATGCAAGCGCGTTGTATATGTTGTGCTCTCCGCCGACCGTCATTTGGGACGCGTCGAGATATTTTTCGCCCATGAACCAAAGACTTCCGTCCTCGAAATATGCGCCGTCCACACGCGAGCGCATGGAAAAATATACAGTTTTGCCCTTGCAATTTTTCGCAAACCCGCGCACGACAGGGTCGTCGTAATTCAAGACGGCGTACTCGCTTTCCCGCAAATTTTTCAGCAGCTTGGATTTGAGAAATATGTAATTTTCCATGTTGTAGTGGCGGTTCAGGTGGTCTTCCGCGACGTTGGTTATTATGGCTATATGCGGTCTGAGGCTCGAAAGGGTCTCAAGCTGGAAAGACGAGATCTCTATTACCGCAAAGTCCCCGAACGAGAGGTTTTCCACCTCCTTTATCAAGGGATTGCCTATATTCCCGCACGCAACGCTGTGTTTTGCGCACGCCTGCAAGACGTCGTTGAGCATCGTAACGGTAGTCGTTTTGCCGTTGGTGCCCGTAACGGCGATAGCCGTTGCCCTAAGATAGAGCGCGGCGAGCTCCTCCTCGCCTATGATGGCCTTGCCCTGTTTTCTGAACGACACGGGAAGCGCCGTGTCTATCGGAATGCCCGGACTGAGCACGAGCACGTCGCAAAAAGAGGCGCAAGTATCTATCTCGGCGGGAGAAACCATGTGCGCGCCGAGCTGTTCGAGTTTTAAGCAGACTGCGGAGACGTTTTCGCTGACCACGTCGTCGTAGATATAGACCTCCGCGCCCCTTTCAAGCAAAAAGCGGGCGCTGCTCTCTCCCGATTTAGACATACCCGCCACTAAAAATTTTTGATTGCCGTAATACATTTTACCTCACATGAAAAGCAAAAGAATTGTTCCCGCAAGGAGCGTTATCGTAAAATACGCAAATGCGATCTTGCTCTCCGAATAGCCCTTCATCTGGAAATGGTGATGCACGGGCGCCATCAGAAACACTCTCTTCCTTGTCCGTTTATAATATATTACCTGTATTATGACGGTTATGCCTGAAACCACGAACATTATGCCGACGAACGGAATATATAGCGAGTTGCCCGAAAACACGAAGAGAGAGGATATAAGGCCTCCGAGCGCAAGCGAACCCGTGTCGCCCATAAATACGGAAGCCCTGTTGGTGTTGAACACAAGGAACGCAGCTACCGCCCCGACGGCGACGAAACAGAGCCCATTCAAGTCCGAGCCCAAAAAGGACAGCATCAACCCGAGAATAAAGAGGCATGCGCAGCTTGTCCCTCCCGCAAGCCCGTCCAGCCCGTCGGTCAAATTGACGCAGTTTACCGTGGCGACGAATATGAAGGCTACGAGCGGGATTATCCCCCACTCTATGTCGAGCGAGAGCTTTGTGAAAGGGATATTCACGTACGTTATGCCGTTGACATAGCAATATACCGCCGCCACCGCCGCGATCGCCGCCTGAAAGAATATCTTCTGCATGGGGCTCAGCCCCTCGTTTTCCTTGCGATAAATTTTCAGAAAATCGTCCAAAAACCCGACGAGCGTAAAGCCCGCCGTGATCGCGAGCGTGAGATTTGCCCTGCCGTTGCCCGTTCCACTCACGATCAGCCCGACTATCACGATTGCGGCGACGAATGCGAGCCCGCCCATCGTGGGCGTGCCGTTTTTGGACTTGTGTTCCTTTACGTATCCGAGAATGTACTGTCCCGCTTTCAATTTGCGCAGCAGGGGAAGCTCGACGAGCACGAATATAAACGAAAGGCAGAATGCGCCGAGTATGCAGGCAAGTATTATCTTCATTTAATCGCCGATTATCTTTTTGATTACTGTATTGTCGTCATAACTGTGTTTTATACCCATTATCTCCTGATAGTGTTCTCCGCCTTTCCCCGCAACGAGCAGGATATCTCCCGGTTCGAGCAGTCTCACGGCGTACTCCGTGGCGGATTCCCTCTCCGTCACCGTGACGTAGTTGTTGGTATGCGCTTTCACGCCCTCCACTATCTCCGAAATTATGTCGAACGGCTCTTCATATCTCGGGTTGTCGCTCGTGATAACGCAAAAATCGGCGTATTTTGCCGCGACTTCCCCCATGAGCGGTCTCTTGCCCCTGTCGCGGTTGCCGCCGCAGCCGAAAAGGCATATCAGCTTCCCCTTGCACAGACCCTTTAAGGACGCGAGAGATTTTTCCAGCCCGTCCGGCGTATGCGCAAAGTCGACGAATATGTCAGCCCCGTTGAATTTGGCAACATGTTCGAGCCTTCCGCGGACGCTTTTCAAATTTCCGAGCCCCCTCGCTATCGCGGACGTACCTATCCCGAGCATCTTTGCGCATGCGGCAGCCGCCATGGCGTTGTACACATTGTGCCGCGCGGGGATGCCGAGACGTATCTCGTACAGTTCGTCGAAGAGATTTATGACGAAGGAAGTGCCGTTTATCCTTTCCTCTATGTCCACGGCGAATACGTCGGCGGGATTTTCAAGCCCGTATGTAATGCAGTTTTTCAGCTTTTCGGAGAGGTCGATCCCGAGTTTGTCGTCCGAATTGACGACGGCATAGCGGCATCTCCTCTCTTTGAACAGCAATTTTTTGCATTCGGCATAGCTTTTCATATCCCCGAAAAAATCGAGGTGGTCCTGCGTGCAGTTGGTGAATATGCCCGCATCGAAAACGAGACCCCCTATCTTGTCGAAGTACAGCGCGTGCGCCGAGACCTCCATGAACACATATTCCACGCCGCAATCCGCCATATCCTTGAACACCGAGTGCATGTACACGGGGTCGGGCGTAGTCAGCTCGGGCGCCACGAACTTGTTTGAATAGCTTATCCCGAGCGTTCCCATGACCCCTACCTTCTTCTTTGCCGCCTTGAATATCTCGGCGAGCATATAAGTGGTAGTGGTTTTCCCGTTTGTGCCCGTCACCGCGACGAGTTTGAGCTTTTTGTCCGAAAATCCGTAAAACGCGCGTGCAAGAGGCGCGATGGCTCCCCTCGCCGACGGCACGCATATGCACGGAACGGAAATATTCTCTTTCCGCTCGCATATCACGGCGGCGCACCCACCGTTTACGGCTTCGGGTATTTTTGTATGCGAATCGAAGCGCGAGCCCCTGTACGCGATAAACAGATCGCCCTTTTTTATCATTCGGCTGTCAGTGCATATCCCGCTTATCTGCGCGTCGGACGCGCCGGGGGCGTACTCTATGCCCGCCTGTGCGAGAAGTTCGGAAAGTTTCATTTTTTCACCGCCTGTTCGTATGGTTGTATTTTTTTGATTTCGATTATGTCCTCAAAGATCTCTTTCGCCACGGGAGCGGCTACGGTACTGCCGTAATAGACCCCCTGCGGCTCGTCTACTATGACGAGGGCGAGATATCGGGGGTCGTTGGCGGGGAAAAATCCCGTGAACGAGGACACATACTTCCCCTGGGCGACGTGACCGTTTTCGTATTTTTGCGCAGTGCCCGTCTTGCCGCCTACCCTGTAACCTTCGATATAGGCGTGCTTGCCGCTGCCCTCTTTCACGACGCCCTCGAGCATTTCCGCAAGTATGGAAGACGCCTCTTCGCTTATGACCCTGTTTTTCAGGACGGGGACGTTCTCCGAAACGCTGTTGCCGTCGGGAGAGATGACGCTCTTCAAAATATGCGGCAGATAATAATTCCCTCCGTTTACGGCGGCGGCGACGGCGCAGGCGAGCTGTATGCCAGTCACCGCGACGGTCTGCCCGAAACCTATCCTCGCCAGATCGCATGCGCGGACAGCCGTTTCGGGCACGAGCATTCCGAGCGCTTCGCCCGAAAAGTCCAATCCCGTGACGTTGCCGAAACCGAATCTGTCCAGATATCTGTAAAAGGTTTCGCTGCCGAGCGAGAGCGCGATATCCGTAAAACAGGGGTTGCAGCTGTTGTTGAGCGCCGTCGCAAGGGTCTGGTTGGAGTGCTTGCCGTTGGCGTGGTCCGACCAGCACTTGATCTTTGTGCCGTCGACCGTCCTCGTACGGCTGCTGTTAAACACGTACGAATTAGAGAACGCCTTGGGGTTGCCGCTGAGATATTCCTCTATGTTCGCCGCGGCGGTAACCACCTTGAACGTCGACCCCGGCTCGTAAATATCGCTCACGAGCACGTTCCGCGACAGCGCGTTCAGCTTGTCGGCGTCATCCCTCGGCACGTCGTTGAGGTCGTACGACGGCACGTTCACCATGGCGAGTATCTCGAAGTTTTCAGGGTCAAGCACCACGCACGACGCGGCTTTGGCTTGGGTAGATAAATAAACCGAGCGCACGGCGTTTTCCGCCGCGAGCTGTATGTCTATGTCTATGGTAAGCCGCACTTCGTTGCCGTCGGCGGCTTCCCGGTAAACTATTTTTGGAGGCTCGGTCTCCACCCCGACTATGTCCGTGGAATAGGCTATCTCGCCGTCCGTGCCGCGAAGAAATTCGTCGTAATACTTTTCAATGCCCGTCACGCCCGAACTGTCCGAAGCGGTGAAGCCCAGAACCTGACAGAGCGCCTCGTTATAGGCGTACGTCCTCGAATTATCGCGCGCATAGTACACCCCGTCGAGCCCGTAAGAGCACATCTTTTCTATCTTGCTCTTATCGGCTTGCCTCGCCACGGTTATCTCCGATACCTTGCCGCCGTTTATCTTCGAAAGGAGCGCCGCCGCGTCTGTGCCGAAGATCGCGCCGAGCACGGTCGCGGCATATTCGGCGTTTTTCACGGCGTTCGGTCTCAGAAAAACGCTGTACGTGGTCCTGTTGCCCGCGAGCACTTCACCGTTCCTGTCCGTGATCGTGCCCCTGCCTGCAATGACGGGTATTTCCCTGTTCCATTGGTCGGCGGCGCGCAGTGTCAGTTCGGCGCTCCATGCGAGCTGTACGTATATAAGCCTCGCGACGATAATACAAAAAATAAAGGTTATTGCCAATGCTATCGACAATAACCTCTTTTGTATGACTGTGGTTGAAAAACCGTATTTATCAATCTTTCTGATGATAAGGTCTCCCCTTTATTAGTTTTTGACCATTCCGAGACTTTCGGCAAGCGTCTTGACCTTTTCTTCAAGCGTCAAAAGATATTCCGATCTCTCGTCCTGTATGGCGCCAAGCCCTATGTGGGCGTTGTTCAAAGACGATTGAAGAGAGCTCAAATCGCTGTTTAACCCCGATATTATAGCCGAGTTTACGATTATGAGCACAAATAAGGCTACGATGACCGAGACAACGACGGCGACGATTATCTTGTCGCGCTTTGACAAACCTACGCGCTTTTCCGCGCTTACGTTTGATATCTTGCCCTCTTCTTCCGTCTTTTTGACGTCTGTCGTCTTATATTGAATAGTTGTGGAAGTGGGGCGAAGATCCTCGTTTTCCTCTTCCTCGCTATTCTGCACAGCCGTTTCGGGCTGCGTCTTATTATTGTTTACAAAGCTGTCCGCACGGAAGATATACGAATCTGCGCGGGCGTTGGTTATGAGCTCGGGCTTGGCGGGTTCAACTTTGGGCTGCGCCTCTTCCTGCACGGGCTCCTGCACCGTTGCGGACACATCTTCCGCGCGCAGATCTCTCATAGTGAACTCGGGATTTATGAGCTTGGCATACCTCTCCCCGATAAGCGAATTGTGCAAGGCGTCCTCTTCTCTCGTAGGATACCTGCGTACGGGCGTCTCTTCCTCTGTCTCTGTTCTTCTTTCCAAAACGGGTGTTGCGACTGACATATTTTCTCCTTATCGCACTTATCATATTATTTTCTGTGCTATCCGCAGTTTTGCGCTTTTAGAGCGGGGGTTCATTGCCAGCTCCTTTACGCTCGCCGTCAAGGGCTTGGGGGTGATTATCTCTATCTCCCTCTTCTTGCCGCAGACGCAGACGGGAAGGCTTTTATCGCAAATGCAGTCCGTTTCAAGAAATCTGAACGCCTGCTTTACAATTCTGTCTTCAAGCGAATGAAAGGTCAAAATCGCGATACGTCCGCCCTTTTTGAGGCTTCGGGTAAGCCCTAAAACGCAGTCGTACAATCCGTCGAGTTCTCCGTTCACCGCTATCCTCACGGCTTGAAAGGTCTTTCTTGCCGCCGGTCCGTTCTGCTTGAATCTGGCAGGAATACTGCCCTCTATTATATCAGCAAGTTCGCCGCTCTTTGTTATTGCGCTTCGGGTGCGCGCCTTAACTATGTTTGCCGCGATTTCCGCTGCGAATTTCTCTTCTCCGTACTCCCTCAGTATCCTTGCAAGGTCGCGTTGGGAATAGTTGTTTACGATGTGTTCCGCCGTAAGCGGCTGCGTTTTGTCCATCCGCATATCCAGCGGCGCGTCCGGCTGCATATAGCTGAACCCTCTCTTTGCGTCGTCGAGCTGGTGACTCGATACGCCGAAATCGAGAAGTATGCCGTCAAGTCCGTCTATGCCCGCTTCGGCAAAAATTTCACCGTAATTTTTGTAATTGGATTTGAATATCCTGTATCTGCCCGTAAAGGGCGCCAATCTCTCGTCCGCCGCCGCTATCGCCTCGTCGTCGAGATCGCATGCTATCAGTTTTCCGTCGGGCGACGTCCGCTTCAAAATCTCAAAGGAGTGTCCCGCGCCGCCTACGGTGCCGTCGAAATACGTCCCGCCGCTCTTTAAAGCCAGCCCGCTCATGCACTCTTCCAGCATGACCGGAATGTGTCCGAACGCAATCATCTTAAAGTCCCAATTTCTTTATTACGCTCGTAAGGTCGAGGTTCTGAGTCTTGAGATGTTCGCTGTAGTTTTTCTGCGACCAGATGTCCACGTGGTTTATGTTGCCGCAGATCACGATGTCCTTATCTATTTCGGCGTATTCCTTGTAGTCGTTGGGTATTACGAGTCTGCCCTGCGGGTCGCTCTCGACAAGTTTGAAAGAGCTCGCATAAACGCTTGCCGCCCAATACATCTCGTCGTCGGACTCCTTTATATAGGCTATCTTTTCGAGCAGTTCATTGACGGTCTCTTCGGTGTACACCGAAATGCACTTGCCCTTGCCGGCACGGAAATAAACGCAAAACTTGCCGCCTTCCTGCTTTTCCTCCCCGCACTCTTCGGACTTGTCCTCGGGGAACATATCCGACTTGATCTTGGAGGGGATCCTTATTCTGTTTTTTCCGTCGACCGTATGATAGTACGAGCCGGTAAGGTATTTCGTATTCATTTCCAAAACCGCTGAGTAATCAAAGTATACAACATAAATTGACCACTGTCAACCACCTTTGGCAAATTTTTAGAAAAAAATTTAAAAATTATGTGATTTAAAACCACTCTAAGCCATCAGCCGCCTTTTCGCGAAGTCAAAAAATTGTAGATTTGCATGTTTTTCAGGCAATTTCCGCCGTAAAACGCCACTTCTCCCCTCCTGTCGCTTTGGTGGTCAAAAATCCCAGCAATTTTCGCGATCCTGTCGACCGTACCGTCGGTTCCGTCGAAAACGGGGCAGTTATAACGCCGTAAAATGACTTCCGACACAAATATGTAGTGGGTGCAGCCGAGCACGACCGCGCCGCACTCCGCCTCGGGAAGCATTGCGGCGACCCTGTTCTCGTCGAGGGAAAATATGTTGTTTTCGATATAGGCGGCGAGGTCGGGACAGGCGGCAACGCGTGCGCGCCCGCGACCGTATTCTTTAACAAGAGCCGCGAGCTTTTCGCTGCGCGCCGTTGCGGGCGTGGCGAGCACGAGACATTCCGCGCCCGTGGCGGCTGCGGGCTTTACGGCGGGCTGTATGCCGATTATGGGGAAATCGTATTTTTCCCTCAGGCGGTCGACGCACTCGGCGGTGACCGTGTTGCAGGCTATCACGGCGGCGGTAGGGTCCAGCTTTTCGATAAAGGAAAATTTTTCGTCGGCAAGGGCGAAGATCTTCTCGTGCGGAAGCCCGCCGTAGGGGACGTTGTAGTTGTCCGCCACATAGGCATAGTCGCAAAAGCCGTATTTAAAAGCGCATTTGGAAAGCAAGTTAAGTCCGCCTATGCCGCTATCGAAAAAGCATATGCGGACGGCGGACGGGTCGACATTTTCCATACTGTATTATTTATATTGCGCCGCGCCAAAATATATTAAAAAAAATGTTAAAAGGCGTTTAAAAACAGTTTACAACAAATCAGATTTATGATAAAATCACATAAGAATTCAAGATCAAACGGTATTAAAGGAGAATATCTGATGCCCAATATAAAGTCTGCAAAGAAGCGTGTGCTCGTTATAGACAAGAAGACGGAGAGAAACAAGGCGATCAAATCCGAAATGAGAACGGAAGTCAAAAAACTTCTCGCTCTGGTCGCAAGCGGAGATAAAGCCGCCGCGACGGCGCTCTACCCTCACACCTGCTCCGTTATCGACGGCGCAGTTTCCAAGGGCGTTATAAAGAAGAACACCGCTGCAAATAAAAAATCGGCTCTTTCGAAAAAGCTCAACGCAATGGAATGATCGGTGCAAAATCATGCGGGCGCTTTGCGTCCGCATTTTCTTTGTCCGAGTCCGTCCTCCCATTCCGCTATTTTGGGCTGAAATGCCTTCCGGGAGTTGACGGATACAAAAATATCTATTATAATGTCCATGAGTGACAGGGATGCGGAAAGTTAAGACAAGGGAATTTTGGGCGGCGCTGTTCTTCTTCCTGCTTGCGGTTTTGAGTATTGCGATAATCGTAAAGCACATTGCGGATTGGGGCGGCGACGAAGATTATTTGCTCCACGAGCCGAACGACCCGTATACGCTTGCCGAAGTGGCGAGCCGCTGGACGCATCTTACCTATTTTACGAACCTGACCCTCCTTCTTTTCTGCGTTTGGGCGATAGCCGACTTTCTGTTTATCATATTAAACCTCGGCTTGCCGCACCGCGCCGCAGAAAATCCGTACGTCATACTGTTTCTGGCAGTCAACCAATTTACCGTTCTTATCGCATATACCCTCTTCACCCTGATATTCGGGTTTGAGAGCTTCCCTTACGACCGCGCGCCGGGAAATTTACATAATTTTGCAACTTCCCTATTCAAACACTATTTTATAACGACCGCGTCGGTTATCTACCTCTTTTCGAAGAGACCTAAATCGTCGGTGCGGTTCGTAAAATGTCTGCTGTTTTTGCTTTACCCCGCCGTTTACGCGGTGATAATCAAGATCGTCGGCATGACATGTTTCAGTTTCGAATGGTATCCCTATCCATTCTTCGGCACAAGGCATCTGTGGATAAAACTGTTCGGGACTTTATCAAATTTCAACTCCGTTTACGCCGTAATGCTCGTGGCGGGTTGCTTGCTTGCGATCGCCGCGGCGTACGTCTTGATAACTTTCGTATTCTGCAAAATATACAACGCGCTTTACAGGCGTGAAACTGCGGATCCGTAGTTAAATGGATATAACAGCCCCCTCCTAAGGGGCCGTTGTGGGTTCGATTCCCGCCGGGTCTACCAAAAAAATGCACAGGATCTCCTGTGCATTTTTTTATTTTTTATTTCGGTTCAATATGCGGCAATTTTACCGCAAGCCCATCCTCACCTCGGCGGGATCCGCCGCCGTGAGTATATCCTTCAATTCCTGCGCGGAATAGCCCTGCATCTTCCCGAGTTTGGTATAGGACCACGAATTACTGCCGTAAAACAGCACTATCTGATCCCCCGAATACAGGACTACGTCGCCCGCCTCCGTCGTCATGGGCGTATCGCTCTGCGGAAGCGAAAATCCCGGGCTCCCGACCTTTTCAAAACCGCCATAATTGCTCGCGGTATAGGTTATGTCGCCGTTTTTCAACTTCCCGGCGAGCGCCTCTGCCGCTGCGTTTTTTTCGAGTTTTACTGTGATTTTGTATCCGTTTACCGTGATATATATCTCGTCTGCCATTTCCTTGTCCTCCTCTCCGTTGCCGTCCGTTTCCTCCGTTTCTGCCGACGTGCCGTCGTCTGAAGCGGACTGTCTGCCGACATTGCACGCCGAAAAAGCCAAAAGCGCCACTATAACAGCCAACGCCGTTACGAATAATCTCCTCATCGCTCTTGCCGCTATTGGAGATTCGTCTTGAAGAACGCCTCTATCTTATCGAAGGGGATCACGTCGAGCTTGTCGTAGAGGTCGGTATGCACCGCGCCCGGGATAAGCAAAAGCTCCTTGTTGCCCGTATATTTGCTGTCCTTTGTCATTGCCGCGTAGGCGTCCTTCGAAAAATAGCACGAATGCGCCTTATCCCCGTGAACTATGAGCACGGCGCTGCGAATTTCGTTGCTGTAAGAGAGAATGGGCATATTCATAAAGGAGAGCGAGGACGTCTTGTTCCAGCCGCCGTTTGAATTGAGCGAACGCGCGTGATACCCCCTCTTTGTCTTGTAGTAGTCGTAATAGTCCTTGACGAAGAAGGGCGCGTCGTCGGGAAGCGGATCGACCACACCGCCACCGAGCTCGTAATTGCCGTTTTTGTAATCGACGATACGCTGTGCGTTGAGGGCTTTTTTCGTTTCGAAGCGCGCCTCTTCGCTGTCCGCCGCGTCGAAATATCCCTTGGCGTTCACCCTCGTCATGTCGTACATAGTAGAAGCAACGGTGACCTTGATCCTTGTGTCCATAGCCGCGGCGTTTATCGCCATCCCGCCCCAGCCGCAGATGCCTATGATGCCTATTCTGTCGGGGTCGACGTCGTCACGGCAGGAAAGATAGTCCACAGCCGCCGAAAAGTCCTCCGTGTTTATATCGGGTGAGGCGACATATCTCGGATATCCTCCGCTCTCGCCCGTAAACGAGGGGTCGAATGCGATAGCCAAAAAGCCGCGCTTTGCCATTTCCTGCGCGTAAAGCCCCGACGACTGCTCCTTGACCGCGCCGAAAGGTCCGCACACCGCGACTGCGGGGAGTTTCCCGCTTGCTCCTTTCGGGCTGTACACGTCGCATGCGAGCGCGATCCCGTAACGGTTATGGAAGGTAGCCTTTTCATGGTCTACCTTTTCGCTCTTGGGGAATACTTTGTCCCACTCTTTCGTCAATTTCAATTTTTCCTGCATATCTATATCTCCTTGACGGTTTTTATTATCTGAGTTGCGCTTTCAGTATAACGCCGAAACATTTATATGTCAAATAATTATTTTTCAAGTATAACGCAAAAACGGCTTGCGGAAATTTTACGCAAGCCGTTTTATCGCAGTCAGATGCGGGCGAGTTCGTCCGCAAGCGCCTCTATTTGCGCGGCGCTCTCCGCATTGAGAGCCGAACGTATTTTTACATTGTTTTCTGCAAAGACGAGATTTTTGCACTTTTCGAATTCGGTCTGCATTCCCTTCGCCGCAACGGGCGCCCAGCTCCCGTTTTCGACAAACGCCACAGTGCGGTTTTGATAGTTACGCTCGGTGAGGCAGGCTATGAACTCGCGCATGGCGGGGAAGATGTCGCCGTTATAAGTGGTTGTCGCGAATACCGCCTTGGAATATCTGAACGCCTCGGCTATAAGATAGGTGCGCTCGGTGCGGACAATGTCGTACGCCTCGGCTTTTACGCCCCTTTTCAGCAATTTCTCCTTTAAAAGGGCGACTGCCGCCTGCGTGTGCCCGTAAACCGACGTGTAAGCTATCAGCACGCCGTCCGTTTCGGGCTCGTATGACGACCACCGCGAATAGAGCTGCACGTAGCGGCTTATATCGCTCTTCAACACGGGTCCGTGGAGGGAACATATCGTGCTGATATCATAGGCGGACAGCTTTTTAAGGAGCGCCTGTACCTGAACGCCGTATTTGCCGACGATGGCGAAGTAATATCTCCTCGCCTCGTCCTCCCATTCCTCCTCATGCGAGTTTGCGCCGAATTTCCCGAAAGCGTCGGCGGAAAACAGGGTCTTTGTATGGCTCTCGTATGCCGTCATGACCTCGGGCCAGTGCACCATCGGCGCGAACACGAAAGTCAGCTCGTGCCTGCCGAGAGACAGCTTGTCCCCGTCCTTCACGACTATCCTGCGCTCCGCATAGTCCGTCCCGAAAAATTCGGACAGCATGACAAAGGTCTTTGCGTTGCCCACGACCTGCGCGGCGGGATACTTTTGGGTGAACGCGAATACGTTTGCGGAGTGGTCGGGCTCCATATGTAAGACCACGATATAGTCGGGCGCACGCCCGTCCAGCGCCTTTTCCACGTTTTTGAGCCATTCGTCGCCGAAATGCCCGTCCACGCTGTCCATAACGGCGCATTTTTCATCCATTATGACATAGGAATTGTATGCCATTCCGTGTTTTACGGGCAGAATGCCCTCGAACAGGTCGATTTTTTCGTCGTCGACCCCTACATAGTAAATACCTTCAGAAATTTCCATTTTTATTCCACTCCGAAATCATAAATTTTATCCAGTTTGTCGTATAGCTCGTAGATGTCGTCGAACGCAGTTATGCCGAGCACTTCGTGCACCTTGTCCCTTTCCCATTGTTTTACGTTTTTCAGTCTGAAAAAGGGACCGTACCACTTGAAATACCTGCAAAGATGCTTTATAACGGTATCTTCCTTTATCTGTCGCTGTTCGTTGAATCTGTAAGGCAAAATCAGCTTTTTCTTTACGAGAAAATTCAGCGAAGACTGGTCGGGCATAAACAGCTTTCTCTTCCGAACCATCTGCCGCGCACGCTCGAAAAGGCGGGTTTCGCGCACCTTTTTCAGATTGCAATACAGCACTCCCGTGTTGCAATAGCGCGGACGGACATATATGTGCCCGACCTTATCCAAAACAGCCGCGAACTCATAGTCCTCTATGTCTATATCGTAGAGAAGGCTTATATCCGAACAGCACATTGTGTCGACGTCGAGATAGATAGCTCTGTCGGGCATATCCAACAGATCCACAAGCAACCTCAGCATTGCGTAGGGGGTGAATTTGCTTTTCAGATTTTTACTGTCAGAAAGTTCCCGCTTAAAGAGTTCGGTCACGTCCACCCTCACCGCTTCGTTCAAGCCGTTCACCGTCTTTAACGCGCCGTCGAGCTTTTTTACCGTCTCTTCCGTTATCGACGTATAGCGCGCGTCCATGTCGGGGAGATCCATAGTAAGCACATATACTCTCACGGGACGGGAACACCTGTAAGCTACGGAAAGCGCGGAGAGGATCACTCCCTCCGAAACCTTTTTGTTGGCGCTGTAAACTATTGGAACGATCTTGTCTTCCGAAATATCCATTTTAATTCTCCGGGATCTTCTCTTCGCCGCTATCTGCGGGCTCCTCTTCCGTATCCGCGCCGTCTTCCCCCGCGGGCGGGGCGCTCAAAGCCGAATCGGGCTCCTCCCCGTCCTCCGAGGCGGTATCCGCACCCAATGCGATAGGCGCGCCGCCGCATGGAGTTTGCGTAGCCTTGATCCTCTTTGCCCTGACGCTGAAAGAAATTTCCAGAATGATATAGAACAAGAGACTTATGCCCATCATGAGATAATAGCTCAAAAGCCGCCATATGAGCATTCCGCCGTAGCTGACGCTGGAAGCAAGCCCTCCGCCAATGTTGGCAAGCACGGAATTGAACGCAAATTCTATCCCGCCGCTCGAGCCCGGCGTGGGCACGAATACTACCATTGTTATCGCAAACGACGTTCCGCAGATTATAAAGAACATGTCGCCGTAGCCGACGGGAACGCCCAGCGCGCGCAAAATATAAAAAGTTATGGCATAGTAAAACGCCATAGTCACGATTTTGATCAGTATGCAGAGTATAAAGACCCAAACCTTTTTCAGCAGCGTTTTGAACGCCGACTGCACCTGCTCGAAATAGTTGTTTATCTGTTCTTTTCTCGGTTCGAGAAATTTTTTTAAAAATTTGACCCTGCACAGAAGGTCAACTATCGCCAGAAGACCGTTCCTCAGTCTCCTGCTTGTCGCAAGGGCGATAAGAAAAACCAGCACGCCGAAATTCATAGTGAATCCGACGACCGCGAGGACGGTCATGGGCACGGTAGTGACAAACCGCGTAGCGTATATCAGGGACAACAGGGCGTAGAGATTGGTGACCATCATAAAGATTATGAAGTTCATCATGAGCAATCCCGTGCTGTCGGACAGCTTCACGCCCGCCTTTTTGAACGCGTACACCTGAAAGGGCTGTCCGCCCGTGGAAAAGGGCGTTATGCCGTTGAAAAAGTGCTCGGTCATTGCGATGGTATAGGTCGTCTTAAAGCTCGTGGGCAGTTTCTGGGCTTTTGCGAGTATACACGTCGTCAGCGGATACAACAGGGCGTACGCAGCAAGAAAGGCTATCCCTATCCATATATATTTTACGTCGGCTGTGCCTATTACAGAAAAAATATCGCCGATATCGTTAAAGGACAATATCGTTACGAGAATAGCTACCGTCAAAGCGCCGTAAAAGACGAACAGCGCTATTTTTTTGTAGTTTCTTTTCTGTTCCGCCATACACTACAATTTTACCTTAACGGGCACCAAAAAGCAAGCGAAAAAAATATGTTTCGGGATTAAATAGCCGCGCAATTGACAAAAACTTTATCGGAGGTAATAAATGAATCCGATAAAAGAAAAGAGCAAATCGCTTGAAAACAACTTTTTACCGCTGAAAAAGATGTACCCGAGGAGCTATAACAAGGAAAAAACTTCGCCGTACACAAAGACGCGCGTGATCCTTATGAACGGCACGGAATTCGAATCGCAGTGGTTCATGCACAACTTCGCAAGACACTGCGACGAACCCGAGATAGTTGACGCGCTTGCGGTGGTGCGCCGTCAGGAACAGCAACAGCAAAAGCGCATAAGCTGCCTCAAACCCATCAACGAAAGCATTCTCGAAACCACCATAGCATACGAACAGCTTGCGGTAGACCTCACGGCGGTGCTCGCAATAAACGAAAAGGACGAAAACAACATAAAGGCGCTGAACTTTGCCCTTTTGGAGGACTTCGACCACCTCTACCGCTATGCGAATCTTCTGAAAACGGACAAGAATATCGACTCCGACCTGCTTGTCGGCAAGTACACCGAGATAATGCCCGGCAGACCCACGGTAGCCGAACACAGATACCCTTCCGACGACGTGAAGCCCCACATGAACGCCGACAAAGCCGACCTTTACAGCAAGCTCGTGGCTTGCACCATAACCGCCGCCGAACAGCAGACGATGAATTACTATATGAACATCGCCCAATGGTATAAAAACGACTTGGGAAGAAAGCTGTACGCCGAAATCGCAATGATCGAGGAGGCGCACGTGACGCAATACGAGAGCCTCAAAGACCCCACAATGACGTGGCTCGAACAGTGGGTCATGCACGAATACACGGAGTGCTGGCTCTACTACTCCGCCATGCAGGACGAGAGCGACGCCGCGATAGCCAAGATATGGGCGGAACACTTCAAGATGGAAGTCTCGCACCTTAAAACCGCCGCAAAACTGCTCAAAAAGTACGAAAACAAGAGCTATGAGAACGTGATAGGCAGCGGCGAATTCCCGAAACTTTTAAAGCTCGGCGGCAACAAGGAATATATAAGAAAGGTGCTTGCGGGGACAATAAACCTCACCGCCGACAATACGCAGAAGAAGATGGACTACAAAGATATCAGGAAGATCCCCGACGACCACCGCTATTTCGACTACCAGAAATATATGTCAGGTGAACCCGAAAAGAACGCCTCCCACCTCGTCATCGAAAAGGCGATAGAGCGGCTCGGGAAGGACTACCGCTATCAGGACGGCGAGCACCCCGTAAAGGAACTGCGCAGCCGCAAGGACGACAACATCAAAATAGCGAGGACAAAGTAAAACAAAAAAAGCGCGGTCAACGCGCTTTTTTATTTTCCCTGACATATTGTCTGAGGCGGGCGAACATCTCCTTTTCGCCCTTTTCCTTTAAGAGCGTGAGGAAATGTTCGAGCCGTTCGGCGGTAAGGGCGTTCATTCCGTCCCTGTCCGTACGCGTATGGAAATATTCCAGAGGACAGCCGTCGTCGTACTTGTCTTTAAGGTATATCTTGCTTGCGGCTATCCTGTCGCACACCATCTCCGCGAAGTACTTTGCGGGCATGTCGACATACACCCTTTTGCCGTCGGCAAAGTCCGTCCAATACTCGAAATGGTGCTTGTTTCTGCCCTTATGGTGTAGCCACGCGGCGGAATAGCCCAAAACCTCCCTCTCCCGCGCCTGCGGGCTGCGGTATCCCTGATAGTACTTCACCCCGGGAAGAAATTCCGCGCGCGAATACTTGGACAGGTCGTGCGTGAGCCCCTGCCATACCAACCCCGCCTTGAAGCAGAGTTTTCTCACTTCCCTTCTGTGCCTTCCCACTGTGCGCAGATGCTTGAAAAAGTTCATTGTCAAAAGTCCGTTTCAAAGCCGTCGTACGCGGCTGTCATGCCGTGACGGGCAGCCAATCTTTCCGTCCTCTCCCTCAAAGGATTTGAATTGTGCGAAAAATGCGTCAGGATAAAGCGGGTATTATCGTCCGCAATGCCGAATTCGCGGAGTTTGGCGCGCATGGCTTCGTCGTCATTCAAGCCCATATGGCGGGCGTTTTCGCCGCCGTCGCCGTCGAGGAATGTGCAGTCGAGGCTCACAGCGCCCGCTCTCGCGCCGTTTTGGGCAAGATATAAAAACACATCGTCGCCGAGCCTGCCCGTATCGTGCATGTGCAGATAGCCCTTTTTATCCTTTTCCACGTAGTAAAGAAGCGCCTCTTCCGCCGTGCCGTGGCGGGCGGGGACGGCAAGCACCCTGTAATCCCCCACGAAAAATTCACTGAACGCCTTTACGTGCGTGAACTTTAAGTTGGGCGTGACTTCGGGCTTCATTTCCCGCGCCGTGCATTCGGAAAAGACCTTCCGCACCTCTTCGTTGCCGTAGATATTCAGCGTCTTCGCCGCAACGGCGGCATATTTGTAGCCGCGCAGGATAAAATCGTGGGCATAAAAGTGATCCATATGAGAATGGGTCACGAGGAGATATTCAAGCGACGAATAATTTATGCCGTATACAAGGGAATGCACGTACGCCTCGGGCGGAAAATCGAGGCAGATCTTATCGTCTATGAGCACCTGCGTGCGGGTGCGAAATTCGTATGGTCCCGCTTCTCGTATTTTTTTACAAAAGACGCAGTTGCAGAACATAGCGGGCACGCCTTCGGCGGCTCCTGTACCGAGATAACGGATTTTCATAAAACACCAAAACAGGGCGCAAGCGCCCTGTAAGTCTAAATTTCGAAGATGACGGAAACAGGTCCGTCGTTGTATTGTTGTATCTTCATATCGGCGCCGAAAACGCCCTTTTTTACGATTATCCCGCGCGCGGCAAGGCGTTCGCCCACCAAATCGTACAGTATCTTCGCCCTTTCTGGTCTCTCCGCGTCGGAAAAACTCGGTCTGTTCCCGTGGGACAGATCGCCGAGCAGAGTGAACTGCGAGATGAGCAAGATCTGCCCGCCGACGTCCGTGACGGAGCGGTTCATCTTGCCTTCGGTATCCTCGAATATCCTCAGAGCGGAGAGTTTTTTAGCCATCGCCTCCGCCTGAGCTTCGTTATCGCCCGCCTTTATCCCCAAATAGACGGCAAGCCCGCCCTCGATTTCGGAAATGAGCGAGCCGTCGACGTAGAGCGAGGTGCGTTTTACGCGCTGGATCACCGCGATCACAGCTTATTTACCGACCCTCGACATATATTCGCCGGTGCGCGTATCTATCCTTATGACTTCGCCCTCTTCCACGAACATGGGCACCTGAATGGTCGCGCCCGTCTCGACTACCGCGTTCTTCATGACGTTCGTGGCGGTGTTGCCGCGTACGCCCGGTTCGCACTCTATTATTTTCAGTTCGACAAAGTTTTCGGGCTCTACGGAGAACGCCGCGCCGTTCAAGGACTTGACGGTCACAACGTCGTTTTCCTTGATGTATTTGAGCGCCTCTTCCACCTGATCGTGATTGAGAGCTATCTGCTCGTACGTGTCGGGGTCCATGAAGTTATAGAACTCGCCGTCCGTATAGAGATAGGTCATCTTTCTCGTCTCGACCTGCGCGGTTTCGAGTTTCATGGTGGGGTTGAAGGTAACATCCGAAAGGACTTGTCCTGTCACCACGTTTTTGAGGGTGGCGCGCACGAACGCCGCGCCCTTGCCGGGCTTGACGTGCTGGAACTCGGTCACGGTGTAAACGCCCTTGCCGTTGTATTCGAAAGTCGTGCCCTTTCTTATGTCGCCTGCTAAAATAGATGCCATAAATATATTCTCCTTAAATAAAACCTTAAATTACTGTTAAATTTTTATCGGAATCGGTCAGACTTACAACGTTTCCGTTGTCCAATGTGACCGTATCTTCTATCCTTATGCCGAATTTGCCCTCGAAGTATACGCCGGGCTCGTCGGAAAATACCATGTTGTCCTTTAAAACGTCGAGGCTCCTGTAAGACAGTACAGGAAACTCGTGAATGTTGATGCCTATGCCGTGCCCGAGCGAATGCGTGAAATACTTATCGAGACCGAACGCGCGGAGATGATCTCTCGCGTAGCCGTCGGCTTCCCTTCCCGTTATCCCGGAAGTTATCTGCTCTTTCGCAAGCATATGGGCTTTTAACACATGCCCGTAAATCTCCTTGAACTCCCCGTGCTTCCCGTCGTCGCCGAACAGGAAAGTGCGCGTGCAGTCCGAACAGTATCCGTTGTAGCGGCACCCGAAGTCGATAAGGATTATGTCGCCGAATCTGAGCTTTCTGTCGCCCGTCTCGTGATGGGGAACGCTCGAATTTTCGCCGAACGCGACTATCGTTTCAAAACTCGTGCCCGAAGCGCCGAAACGCCTCATGAGATATTCGAGCTCAGCCGCAACTTCGTTTTCGCTCATCCCCTCTTTTATGCGGGGCAACAGGGCTAAGTATGCGCTGTCTGCGATCTCGCACGCCTTTTTTATGCAGGCGAGCTCCTCGCTCTCCTTAACCGCCATGGCTTCCGTAAAAGCCTGCGAGCTGTCCACTATCTTAATGTTCAGCGCCGCGAGGCGGAGATAGTCGGGATAAAGCATTCCCGAAAGGGGAACGGCGATCTCCTTATACTGCTTCAAGACGCTTTCCAGCGTCCCGTTGAACAGCTTTACCTCTATCGCGGTATCTTTCAGGGCTTCTTTCGCCCCCTCCACATACCGTGGGTCGGTGTAAAACACCGAAGAATGCCTGTCGGTTACCACATAGCCGAACGAGGAGGCAAAACCCGTGAGATATCTTCTCAGATCCTCCTGCGGGGTGAATGTCGCCTGCGCCTTGACCGCATTGAAAATTTTGTACGTGTTGTCCATTGCCATAGCCGTATTTCCCCTATATTTTAACAAAAATTTTACAGCGTGTCAATACTATTGTATATACGTTTCATTTCGGCGGCGTCCTCCGCCTGCGTGCCCGCGGACTCGCAGATGATATACGGTTCGAGCCTAAGCTCCGCAATCGCCTCGGCAAGAGGCTCAAATTCGGGGCCGTATTCGCGGTCCTCGAATGTGAGATGCTTTATCTCCCCTTTCCCGCCGTACATTATCTTTGAAAAGTGCACGTGAAAGTTCTTCACCCTGTCGAAGCCGAGCTCGTCAATCATGTACATAAGGCGCTCTTTATAGTCTCCGACAGTCTTTAAACTGCCCTGTTCGCGGGCGTTGATATGCCCGAAATCCACGGCGGGCGTAAAACAGGGGTCTATCTTGCAGAACTCCACTATTTCGCCGAGAGTGCCTATCTGCGCCAGCTTGCCCATGGTCTCCGGGCAGAACATTATATCATTAAGACCGCTCTCATAGACGCGGTCACGCAGTATTTTGAGCCTGTCGGCGGTGCGCATGACCGCCTCTTCCCTCGTTGCTTTGCCCTGCGCCGCGGGGTGAAAAACCACCCTGTTTCCGCCCAAGAGCCTCAGACAGCGCGCGCTGTCGAGCACATAGTTATACGATTTTTCCGCGGCTTCGTCCTCGGGATTGGCAAAGTTGATAAAATAGGGCGCGTGAACGCTTATCTCAACGCCGCATTCCCCGAAAGCCCTGCCGATTTTTACGGCTTTTTCGGCGGAAAGATTGACCCCTCTGCCGAAAGAATACTCGTAACAGCCGAGCCCGAGTTCCCTGCAATATCCGGCAGCCTCTTCGGTGTGCTTATGTCCCGCCGCGTAAAACGCCTCGCCGTTGCCGCTCGGTCCGAACTTTATCATATCAGTTTTTTATCTTCTCCATGTCTTCGCCGAGCTGTTTTTTGAGCCCGTCGGCAGAATCGAATTTTTTGATGTCGCGTATGTATGCGATAAACTCTACGGTAACTTCCTCGCCGTAGTTTTTGCCCGTGAACCCGTCAAGATGCACTTCGAGCGCGGTTTCCTCTTCGCCGAAAGTGGGTCTCGGACCGAAATTCGCTATCCCGTTATATTCTTTTCCCTGTACGCGGCACTTCACGGCGTATACGCCGCGCTTTACCTCCGCCTTGTTATCGGGATATGTTATGTTCATTGTGGGATAGCCGAGCAGCTCCCCGCCCCTCGCGGCGCCCTGCACTACCGTGCCCGTGACGGAGTAATTTCTCGTCAGAAGCTCGTTTGCGGTCTTTACGTCGCCGATGTCGAGAAGGGATTTTATCATAGAGGTGCTTATCTTCTCGCCGTCGTGCATGACGTCCTTGACAGATGCATACCAAACGCCGTTCTCCTCGTCGTCGGCATAGGCTTTAAGCGTTGAAGCCTTGCCCTTGGCGCCTGCGCCGAACCTGAAATCTTTACCGCTCATCAAGCCTTTAAGGTTGAGCTTTTCTTCGAGCGTCTTCAAGAACCCGTCGGCGGTGATCTTTCTGAATTCCTCGTTGTAGTCGATTTTCAGCACGAACTTCACGTTGAATGCGCCGAGCAGCGCGAGCCGCTCTTCAAAGGTGTACACGGGCTTGCCGCCCTTGCCGCCCTCGAACATCATGACGCCCAGATCCAGCCCGTTTATCTTGGCTTGCAGACGGGCTTTTTTCAGCAACTCGCAGTGTCCCGCGTGCAGGGCGTCGAAGCACCCGAGCACGAGCAGACAGGGAAAATCGTATTCATCCTCGTTGTAATTTATTATTTTCAGCATAATTTTGTCCTGACCTTCAAAACGCCGTCGCTAACTTCCGCAAGTCCGTAAAATTCGCCCGAGGCGTCGAAAATTTTATATGTGCCGTCTTTGAGATCGCTTTGAACGCCGAGCCCGTTAAAGAGCTTAAACGCCTGCTCCCTTGACGGATAAATACAGTCAAAACTCAACACGTCCTGAGTTTTTATTATATGAGAACGGAAATTTTCCGCAGTCAGCGCCGCGCTCTTTACGGAATTTTCTATCGTAAATATTCCGCTTCTTGTGCGCACGAGCGAACTCATTACCGCCGCGGTGCCGAGCCGCGCCGCAATGTCGCGCGCAAGCGCGCGGATGTAAGTTCCGCCGCCGCACTCTATAATAAAGCGGAAACTGTCGCAGGATACGCGCCCGACAAGCGAAATCGAATGTACTTCGACTTCCTTGGGTGGCAGCGAAAACTCTATGCCCTTCCGCGCAAGCTCATACCCGCGCCTGCCGTTAATGTTTTTTGCGCTGTATCTGGGGGGTATCTGACAGATTTTACCCGTGAATTCGCCAAGGACTCCCGCAATTTCGCTCTCGGACGGGACGGGCATTCCCGTGCGGAGCTCGCCCGTAGTGTCGAGGGTATCGCTGTCTGCCCCGAACCTGAATACGGCTTCGTATACCTTTGTCTTTCCGCTGAAATAGCCGAATAGCCGCGCCGCATTGCCTATGGCGACGGGCAAGACCCCCGAAGCCATCGGGTCGAGCGTGCCCATATGCCCGCACGGCGTGCCCGTGAGCCTTCTTATCCTGCCCACTTCGGCAGCCGAAGATACGCCCTCTTCCTTGTCTACGCAGATAAAACCCGTCATAAGTTGAGGCTTACGGCATATGTAATCTTTTCGACGACTTCTTCCTCTTCCCCGAACAGCATGCAGCCGCTCGCGAGGATATGTCCGCCGCCGCCGAAAGAGGTCGCGACCGCGTTGACGTTTACTTTGCCCTTGCTGCGCAGCGAGACCTTGTATTGGTTCTTCCTGTATTCCATGAGCGAAGCCGCCACCTCAACGCCGTCCACGGTGAGAGGAAAATCGACAAAGCCCTCCGTAAGGCTCTTGTCTGCGCCGAGCTCCGCCATATCCTTTTCGTGTATGACTATGATAGCCAGCTTGTCTTCGAGCGCAAACCTCAATCCGTTCATCACCCTGCCGTACAGCAGCGCACGCGCTTTCGGCTGGCGTGCAAACATGTTGTAGTAGATCGAGTCTACGTCGGCGCCCTTTTCCCTGAGCAGTGCGGCAACTTTAAACGTTGTATCCGTGACGTCCTTGTGCATGAACATGCCGCTGTCCGTCACAAGACCTATCATGAGCAGATTCGCGATGGCGGGGGTTATCTCATAGCCCGCCGTATACAGAAGTTCGGTCATTATCTCGCATGTAGCAGGACAAACTTTGACGTAGTTCATCTTGGCGTAGCCGTCATTGGAAATGTGGTGGTCGATATTTATCGTCGTCTTTTTGAACTTCTTGCACGTCTTGGAAAAACAGCCCATGCGGGTATCGTCGGCGCAGTCTACAGTGACAAAGACGTCATAGTCCATGTTGGGGAGCGCGGTGGACACCTTTTCGAATTCGGGCATGAACATGAATCTTGCGGGAGGCTCGTCCTCGCAGCACATTACTGCCTTTTTGCCCAAATTTTCGAGGGCGAGACAGAGCGCGAGCCCGCTGCCGAGCGCGTCGCCGTCGGGACGGGCGTGGCAGAACACCGCTATTTTGTCAGCTCTATTCAGTTGGTCGATAATTTCCGAAAAAGAATTATTCATTACCGTGAATATCCGTCAATATTTTGTCGATCTTTTCGCCGTACTCCATACTGCCGTCCTTTATGAAACGGAGCTCGGGCACTGTTCTTATGTGCATCGATTTAGAGAGGTCGCTGCGGATATACCCCGCGTTTTCGCATATCGTCTTATAGGTATACTCCGCCCTCTCCTTGTCCGCGTCGTATATGCTGAGATATATTTTTGCGCTTTTGAGATCGGGAGCTACGTCCGCCGCAGTCACGCTTATTATTGCCGAAAGTCCGGGGAATCTGCTTTTAAGTTTCCCCGAGATAACGGCATATATCTCCTTGCGGAATTCGCTCGCGAGTCTCTCGCCTCTTACGCTCTTCATATTTTATACCGCCGCCACCTGCTCTATGAGATAGCACTCGATTATATCTCCGACTTTTATATCGTTGAAACCCTCTATCGCGCAGCCGCACTCGAAGCCCTGAGCCACTTCTTTGACGTCGTCCTTGAAGCGTTTGAGCTGTTTTACGTTGCCCTCCACAACGAGCACGTCGTCGCGGTATATGCGCAGTTTGCCGCCCCTGACGATCTTGCCGTCGAGCACGTAGCACCCCGCCACGTTGCCCACGCCCGTGATATGGAAGGTCTGGCGCACTTCGCACTTGCCGAGCAGCACTTCCTGATATTTGGGCGAAAGCATGCCTTTGAGCGCCGCCTCTATGTCGTCGAGCAAATCGTATATTATGCGGTAGGTGCGGATATCCACCTTGCTCCTTTCCGCGAGCGCCTTTGCCTTGGTGTCCGGGCGGACGTTGAACGCAAGGATTATCGCGTTGGAGGAATCGGCGAGCATGACGTCGGTCTCGGTGACCGCGCCCGCGCCGCTGTGGATAACTTTTACCTGCACTTCCTCGTTGGAAAGTTTTACCACGGACTGCTTTACAGCCTCCACCGAACCCTGCACGTCGCCCTTTATTATGAGGTTGAGGCTCTTCATATTGCCCTCGGCTATCTTGCCGAAAACGTCGTCGAGAGAAACCTTGGAAGCGGTCTTTATCATGGACTCGCTCTCCTTTCTCTTCCTCTCGTCCATAACCTGCTTCATGAGGGATTGCGAAACGGCGTATATCGGATCGCCCGAATTGGGAACTTCTTCGAGCCCGAGCACGTTCACCGCCATGGAAGGACCAGCCTCTTTGACGGTCTTGCCCGCGTCGTCTATCATCGCGCGCACCCTGCCCGTGACGGTCCCCGAAATGAGGTTGTCTCCAGTGTGGAGCGTGCCGTTCTGCACGAGCACGGTGGCTACGGGTCCCTTGCCCTTGTCAAGGCGGGCTTCTATGACAATGCCCCTCGCCTCCCTTGCGGGATTTGCCAACAG